>RECK01000417.1 GCA_007694055.1 Wenzhouxiangella sp. | reverse complement strand
TTGGCAGGTTCGCGGACGATGATCCGGCCCTGCATGTAAGGGTGCGGGGTGCAGATGTAGTTGTACTCGCCTGCCTGGGTGAAGGTGAAGCTGTCGCTCTCGGCATGCCCGAGCATGCGTGTGGCGAACATCTCCGGGCCACGCGTGCCGACGGCGTTGTGGATACCGGAGAACTCACCGGCCATGTAGGTGAAGACATCTTCGTTGACCCAGGTTACCTTGGTGCCGGGCTCGATCTCGATGATCTTCGGGTAGTAGGAGTTGCCGATGATCTCGACGAAGACCTCCTCGACTTCCGGGCCGTAGCTGACCACGCGATCGGCCTTGGCGGGTACGCCGTTGAGACGGTCGGCCGGAGCGAAGGGCGAGATGGCCCGCATCGCGGTTTCGCGGATCTCGGCCAGCTCTTCATCACTGAATTCAGGTCCGTCGGCCAGAATGGTCTTGGGGGTGTCGGCATCGGCGGTGGCCACCAGCGCGCCGATGGCGCCGCGGCTGGTTGAGCCGACCGCATGCGACAGCATCAGGTAGACGCCTTCATCGGGCGGCACGCGGAATTCGATCACCCAGGAATCCGACGGACCGGCGGTGACGGTCTGGCCGCCCGGCATCCAGGCTTCAGGATGGCCCTGCCAGTAGACGTAGTCCCAGATGATGCCGACCAGGTGGAAAGTCGAGATCAGGTTGGGGCCTATATTCAGGAAGTAGACGCGCACGTAGTCGCCTGGCTTGGCGGTGATCGGCTCTTCGATGTAACGGAACACGCGGCCATTGAAGGCAGTGTAGAGGGGCTGGCCTTCGACGGCTTCCTTGCCGCTGGCGTAGAACTCGTGCTGGATCATGTACAGGGTCAGGTCCGGGCCGTGGCCCAGTTTTTCCTCGAGCTTGTACTTGGTCTCTTTCGGTTCGACCACGATCATGCCGTACTGGCCGAACAACACGTGCATGGGGATCGCATGGCCGCCCGGGGCGCAGTGCCACATGAACACGCCGGGCATGTTGGCGCGGAAGGTCACGCTCTTGCTTTCACCCGGGCCGATCTGGCCGACGTACTTGGAAGTCTGGGTGTCGGCGGCATGGATCGAGGCGCCGTGCGGCACGGTGCCGGTGTTGACGATGGTCATGCGAACGATGTCACCCTGGGTGACCCGCAGGGTCGGTCCGGGAATCTTGCCATCGGAGACGAAGCCGTCGTAGATCACGCCCTGGCCGATATAGGTCTGGCCTTCGTCCAGGCTGATGGTGAACTCGACATCGGGCTCGGCATCCTGCGGCACGAAGCTGGTGGCCGGAATATCCAGACCTTCATCGCGCCGGATGATCTCGATGAACTCGGCGCCTTCGAAGATCGGATCCAGTCCGCGCTCGGTGCGGGCTGCGGCCACCTGTGCGGCAGTGATGGAATCGGCCGCACCCAGGGGCAGACCGCGCTGGTTGGATACCGCGGCCAGAATGTCCTGCCCGGTCACGGTATTCATGCGCTCGGTGGTGATCTCGTGCATGAAGCTGTCGTTGCAGGCCGGGCAGGCCAGGGCGCTGGCCGACAGCATCAGTGCTGCCGCACCCGCCGCGATGCCGAGCAGGGCTGAACGGGGTCGTTTCAGGAGTTTTCTGTTTGCGGATGACATGTTGTTTCTTCCTTGCCGGCTCGTGCCGGTGTTGTCCTCAATCAAGTTCATTCGTCGCGCAGCGAAACCAGGTAGGCGACGACGTCGTGAATCTGCTGCTCATTGAGCGAACGGTTGAAGGCGGGCATGGTGGGTGCCAGGCCATGGGCCATGCCGCCGTCGCGGGTGACCAGGAAAAGGTGCTCGGCGGTCAGATCCTCACGCTGCAGGCTGGCTGGCGGCGGGTTGAAGGCTCGCGCAGCGGGGCCATCGCCCTTGCCGCTGTTGCCGTGACAGGAGGCGCACTGCTGCTGGAACGGTTGCTTGCCAGCCTCCGGATCACCTTTGAGCTCGAAATCACCCGCCAACGCCATCGGCGCGGCCAGGATCAAGCCGGCCAGCAGTGAAAGCGCGCTGAAAACGCGGGATGAGTTGAACAGTTTCGAGTTCGTCTGTTTCATGGAGTGCTCCTTCGCATCAAGTCCGGAGCTTGGCCTGAGTTGGTTCCCCTGAGCCTCTGCTGAAGTACATCCGGGGGCGAGATCGCCGGACTGCTTTCGATCACGCTGTAAACATTCTATACGAATACATCAATTCGGGAATTGATTCTGGTCAAATGCATTAATTCTGATATGGGGAGAGGCAAGAGGGAAGCAGGGAGCGGAAAAATGGCCGGGCTGAACGGGTCAGCGGAGGGCGTTGATGGCGGTTTCGAGGTCGGTTCTGGTTTGGAGGCCGATCAGGGTTTGGCGGATTTCGCCCTGGCGGTCGATGATCAGGGTGGTGGGGTAGGTGCGGGCATTGAAGTAATCGCGGGCCTGCTCGACGGTGCCCAGCCATAGGGGATAGTTGGGCTCGATCTGCAGCCGACGCGTCCAGAAGCGTTGGATGGCGGCTGCACTGCCGGAGTCGATGGAAAGACCAATGATCGTGGCGTCACCTTCGGTCAGACTGTCCTGCAGTGCAACCAGGTGCGGAATCTCGATCAGGCAGGGTGAACACCATACCGCCCACAGGTTCAGCACCACGATCTGACCCCGATAGTCAGTCAGGCTGGCGTACTGGCCATCCAGGGTTTCGAAGGAAACCTCGTGGAAGTCCCGGGCCATGGCACTGCTTGCCATCAGGCCCAGAAACAGCAAAGCCACCAGCGAAACAGCCTGGGTCGATGGGTAACGGTAAGGCATGGCTCGCTCCAATAATCGGCAATAAGGCCCCATCCTGCCACCGCCCCCGAGGTTCAGTGTTGATACGCATCAAAAAAATGCATCCCAGATACACATATTGACCATAACCCACCAGCAAGACCCCCTTTCCTTCTTCCCTTATCCCCTTTTCCCTTTTCCCCTCAAAACCTCGTGGTCAACGCTGGCAGCCAGTCCGGGGCGATATCCAGCAGCCAGGCTTCCAGTTGCTTGTCCAGCCCGGTGAGGACGAGGATGCCGATCAGCAGCAGGCTGTAACCCATGACCAGTCGGCCGATCTGGCCTGCCCTGGCCAGGCTTTCGCGACGACGCGTGAACAGCGAGCGCGATGCCAGGCCGGCTGCGGTCAGGGGGACGACTGCAGCCACGCTGAAGGTTGCCATGATGAT
>RECK01000240.1 GCA_007694055.1 Wenzhouxiangella sp. | reverse complement strand
TGGTCCTGTTCGGTCAGGTCGGCATAGGCTTGGGCAAATTCAGTGAGCGCCTCGATAAAGCCGTCGCTTTTGCCCAGGTAGCCTGAAATCTCGGCCGGCTGGCCGCCTCGCGCATGGGCATTGGCAAGCAAGTGTCCGCACAGGTTGGCGTAGGTCACCAGGCCCGCGGCATCAAGCTTGTCAATGTCAACACTGCCCTTCATGTCGCGAAATTGGCGCAGGTAGAAGTCGCGCTTGACACCGTCAGGCCCGACCGCCTGCAACCAGCCCAGGAAAATATCGCTGACCGTCTGCATGCTGCGTTGACCCTCGACAACCCGACGCCCGTGCGGGCGAGGCGCAGTTGTCGCAACAAACGGCTCAAGCACGGATGGCCCCGCCTCCTTGACCTGCAGGACCAGCGGATCATCCTGGTCGCGACCGTGCAGCAGGATGACGTAACAGCGGGTTCCGACACTGCCCACGCCGACCACCCGCCGGGCCACGTCCACCACCTCGAAGCGCTCGAGCAGCGCACGCCGATGTGATGGCAGGCTGGCCGAGTAGCTTTCAAGAAAACGGGCGGCCAGTTCCTCTCGATCCGCCGGCAGACCCTTGTGGGAAAGCACCGGCGGGTCTTCACGCATGCGCATTTGCCCATCGACAACTTCGGTCAGCCTTTGCGCTGCGCGCTTGCTGGTGCGCCGGCGAGCCTTGGCAAACACTGTGTCCGCGGTACCAAGCAGACCGGCATCCAGTTCTCCCTCATCCACTCCGTCTCCAAGCACTGAAAGCACATCACGCTCGGACATGCTTGAGTACAGGACATCCAGCACATCGGCATCGCGATGTTCACGCATGGTGGCACGATAGCGAGACAGGCAGGCATAAACCGCATCATCGGCAGCACCCCGGTTAAAGCCGCGGTGGCGGGCAGCGACCACCAGCGAGGTTGCCATGCGCTTGAGATCCCATTCGAACGGCCCGCGAATGGTTTCATCGAAATCGGTAATGTCGAAAACCAGACGTCGTTCCGGGCTGGCAAAGATTTCGATATTGAGCAGGTGCGCATCGCCACAAAGCTGCGTGTAGATTGGCGTTATCGGCGTTTGTGACAGATCGGCCGCCATCACCGCAGCCGAACCGCGCAGAAAGGCAAACGTTGATGCCGACATGCGCGCATAGCGCAATTCAAGCAGCTCCGGCACCCGCGACTCATCCTGCCGGGCAAGAATATCCAGTGGATTGGCGCGCGCGTCTGCCTGCGGACAGGCTGAGTGCGAACGACGCCTGGCCGACTTCCGAGCTGCCTTGCCACGCTTGAGCAATTGCCCCCAGGACAAGCGCGGTGCTGCATCACCATCAGACATAGCACGCCGTTATCATTCGAGTGACTATTCAGTATGCCATTCCCGCCAGGAGCACTTGGCGTCACAATGCGCCGAAATCAATTCACGCCAAACCCTTACATCAGCCGCTCGGTCGTCAAAATACTGCTCGCGCCTGCTCACTGACGGCCAGGCCGGCCACACCGGACTGAGTCAAGTTGCCGGACGCAAGGCCACTAGCCGAGAAATCTGGAGTAACGGATCACCGGCAAGCTTCCGCAGTGCGCGTTGACCGATTTTTCACGCCATCATCACTGTATCGTGATTTTATAATGCTGGCAGGGATTGATCTTGGAGGCGCTGTGGCTTAAGCGCCAGGGAGAAGCAATATGGACCGTCTCGACTCAGCCGGCCTTTTGGGTGCCAAGGGGCTGGCTGTCCTGCTCGCGTCACTGTCGACCGTTGCGTTCTCCAGTCCGCTGACGGTGACACCTGAGCAACTGGACGCGGGTTCAGTTCCCCCAGGCGGCTCCGCGATTCGCTCTTTAACGTTGGAAAATACCGGCTTGGGCTCGGTGGCTTTCGAGTTCCCAGGGTTTGCCGAGCAATTCAACCAAAGCGCGGACTTGGTCGTTGATCTTGAAACCGAGTCTTTTGGACCCATCCAATTTCGGCCTGTTTCCGATGGTCCATTGTCAGGGAGCTGGACCGGATTCAGCGGTAACCTGGAGTTGCTTGCCGCCTCGGGCTCGACCTGGACCGATGATCTGACCATCTTGCTGACGTCGACGCCGGATCTGGATTTTTCCACCGTCATCTACCAGGTCGGCGGCAACTCGAATTACCTGGCGCCAGAGAATCAGATTTTTCACTGGTCCGGCGGCGTCGGCAACACGCCGATCGATGAAACCTTCGAATTCTCCGAACCGATTGTCGTCAGCGGCCTTTATCCGTGGGTCGGCAACGCCTGGAGCGCGGGCGGCGGCACCTGGAACGGGTTGGTTACCCTGGCTGGCCTGGCTGGCCTGGGCGGCCAGACCGGCTTGATCACGGCCATTGACCCGCCGACCGGCGAACTCGCTGCAGGCGAGTCGGTCACCGTCGAGGCCCTTTTTGAATCCGGCTCGCGCACACCCGGTATTTATGAAGAAGCGCTGATCCTTGCCACGGATCAGCCAGAACAACCCGAGCTGGCCATTCCCGTCCGATTGACCGTGCCGGGACAGGCCATGCTGGTGCCGCCACCTTCGGCACTGGATTTCGGAGAAGTGGTTGTTGGCAGCACAAACAGCCAGACACTGAGCCTGGAAAATACCGGCAACCTTGCGTTGGTCCTGGAGCAGATCGCGGTCAGCGATGCGCGCTTCTCGGTATCCGTCGACGTACTGGAGATCACCCCGGCGTCCAGCGCAAGCCTGACCGTCAGTTATGCCCCCGACGCACCCGGCGCTGACGCTGCCGAGCTCAGCTTCACCAGCAATGACCCGACCGCGCCCCAAGTTACCGTGGCCCTGACCGGCATGGGTCTGCCTGCGCCCGGGATCAGCATTGAGCCCGCATCCATCGCACTGCACCTGCCTGCTGACGGGCTAGGCAGTGCCAGCTTCGAGATAGTCAACACCGGAAAGGCACCGCTGAACTTCACCCTGCCGGCGTTCGCCGACGACGACACGCCAACAGTGCGAATGACAAGGCCATCGGTTCGATCCAGCACGCCGCCCGCCGACCTGCGCGCCAGGCTGTCCGCAACTCAGGACGAACAGGCAGTCAGTGCGGACTGGCAGCGATCCCCTGCCCCGGCTACGCGCAGCGAATCCGGCTATCAAATCGAGTTCAGCAACTTCAGCGCCGCAGGCGGCAGCTTCGAGCTGATCGACGGCCCGCTGTCCGGAGAGTTAAGCTTCGTCATCGCCGACTTCGTGCTCAACAGCGCCAGTGGACAGACCTTTGCCAATGACCTCACATTGCTGATCGCCTCCACGCCTACCCCCGATCTGCAAAACGGCGACGACGTGCTTGTCCAACTCGGCGGTTCATTGACACAGCTTGCACCCATTGTCGCCGGCTGGGGAACCGGCAACAGCGGGGCTCCGGGTACCGTTGTCCAGAGCGCGCTGCAGGCCAACGAACCCATCGTCCTTGATGAGGTCTACCTGTTGCTGGGCAACAACTGGATCGAAGGCTCGGGTGAGTGGAGTGGCGTGATCGAAATCATTGACCTCGCTCCCACCTCCGGGCCGATCACCGATGCCAGCCCGACTTTCGGCACCGTCGCACCCGGCGAAGCGATCAGTATTGCACTTGAAGTCAGCGCGGCAGGTTTGGTCCAGGGCGACTATATCGGTCGTCTGCAGGTAGCAAGCAACGACCCGGTCCGGCCGCTGGAGCTGTTCGAGCTGTCCCTGGCGGTCGCCGGCACCCCTGCCTTGGACCTGTCCACGTCGGCGCTGGATTTCGGCGAGCTGTTTATCGGCCAGCAGCGCAGCGAAGACCTGCTGATCAGCAATACCGGCAGCGCGCCGCTGACCGCTTCGGACTTTGCTATCGATACACCGGGTTTTGATGTTGATTCAGATGCGCTGACCATTGCACCGGGCGCAAGCGTATCGCTGCCGGTGACCTTCACCGCCACCACCACTGGAACTGCCTCGGCAACACTCAGCTTCTCAAGCGACGACCCGGACAACCCGAACCTGAGCGTTGCGCTGACGGCCTCGATACTGGAAGCACCGGCACTGGTTGTTGACCCGGCCAACATCGAGGCAGCCCTGGCTGCCGGTGAAACAATCGAGCTCAGAATTGCCCTGAACAACCCGGGTAGCGGTCCGCTTGATTTTGAATTTCCGGATTTCGTCGACGGCCGCAGCATTCACCATGCGCAAAGAACAATACTGGCCATCGATGAGCTTATGGATGAGCCAGTCGAACGCGCCCAGGAACCTGACGCCGGACCGACGCCGGCACCGCGTTCAACCCAGCCTGCCAGCTTTGAAATTGCGCTTGAGGCGTTCGAAGCCTTCGGCGGTGAATTCGTGCCGATGGCGACCAACCTCAATGGCAATCTGAGTCGAATCGATGCCGACTTCGTGCTCGATCAGGCCAGCGGTCTGACCTGGGCCAATGACCTTGCGCTGGTCATTACCCAAGGCCCGGAGCTGACGCCTGACTCGATCCTGCTGCAGGCCGGAGGAACCATCACGCTCAGCTCGAATGCCATTCGCCTGAACTGGGGCATGGGCAGCAGCTCGGTACCGGACACGGCCGTGCAGACCAGCCTGACCCTGGACTCAGCGCTGAGCTTGAGCGAGGCCTACGCCTGGGTCGGTAACGCCTGGGTGGCCCAGGATGGTGGTCAATGGAGCGGGCTGATCGGACTTGACGGGGTGGTTGACGGCACGTCCTTCATCGTCGCGGTCGAACCGCCAGTCGGCCAGGTTGCCGGCGGCGACACGATTATGGTCGATTTGACCCTGAGCGCTGCCGAACTGGTGGCCGGCACCTACCGCGATCGACTGCGCCTGGTCAGCAATGATCCAGTCAATCCGGACTTCGACATACTGGCCACGCTGACCGTCAGTGGCCAGCCTGAACTGGTCATGGCGCCTGGCGCGCTGGACTTTGGAGACGTGTTCACGGGTGCGGCGGCTTCGTCCACGCTCCTGCTTTTCAATCCGGGAACCGACCTGCTGTTGATCGACGACATTACCGTCAGCGGCGACGGTTTCGCAACTAATGTCGACAGCCTGTCGATCCCACCGGGTAGCAGCATCGCACTGACTGTCAACTTCTTTACTGAAACGGCTGGAAGCTTTGGCGGTGAACTGATCCTTTCCAGCAACTCGCCCGATCCACTCACCACCGTCGCGTTGTCTGCCCTGGCGCGCAATCCTGGCATTCTTGCCGTCAGCGAAACCAGCCTGACAATCGAAGTCCCGGCCGGGGCGACCGCGCAAAGCAGCATGACCCTTGGCAACGTTGGCGAATCAGTGCTGGTTTTCGACGCACTTGCCTGGCAGGCTGGTAACCCGAACCCTGAGCAAACCACCGTTGACCACCCGGCCCTTTTGACCGCACCGCACGGCCCCGTGGTCACGCTGGCTCCAGCCAGCGCAGGGCCTGCGCCCGGCCTGCTGGAGGATCGCGAAGTGCTGTGGCAGCAGTCAGCCAACGGATCGTTCCGGATCACCAGCTCACGCAGCACCGAGCTGGACGCCGGCCTGTACGCAGCCGACAACTTCCTGGTCAGCGGCGCGGCCCTGGTTCAAGGCATCACTGCCTACGGCTTCCGTTTCGACGGTGCCGAGCGTTTCGACGAGACCTTCGAAAGCGTGGTGTTCTACCTGTACGAGGATGTCGAGGGTCAACCCGCCGGCAGTCCCGATGATGGCGAGGACGCCCATATCTTCCGCTTCGAGGCCGCGATGGGCACGCCGGGCTTCAGCATCCACGAAGAACCGCAGGGATTCGGTACGCGGGCCGACGTGGCACTCGACCTGGAGGCAGCAAGCGGCGAAGGATTGCTGCTACCGGACGGACGCTACTGGCTGGTCGTGCATGCCGTCAGCGCCAGCCCGGATCTCTATGATGACGTCTGGTCACTGATCTCCTCTTTCGATGGTGCACAAACAGCCCTGTATATCGATGCCGACAACATCTTCAATATCGGCGCCGAAACCTGGCAGCCTCTGGCTGGCGTCATTCCGGCGCACTCGTCCAACCTGGCGTTCCGGATTGAGGGACGCGCGCTGAGCTTCCTGTCGCTGGCGCCCGCGCAGGGCATCATTGAAGTCGATCAGACTCGGGAACTGGAACTGCTGTTCGATGCCAGCGATTACCTGCCGGGCAGCTATGAAGCGCTGCTGGTCATCCGCACCGATTCGCCCGCAACGCCCGAGCTAACGGTGCCAGTAACAATGGTGGTAACCGAAGGCGAAGCCGGGCTGGACTGGGTCAACCTTGCCGGCCCCGCCGAGGCTGAAATCCCGGCAGGACAAACGTTTGCCATCCACGGCAGCGCCCGCGTCAGCTTCAACCGCACGGGCGAGCTGGACCAAACCCGAATGTGGGTCGGCTTCCATGATCGCGACACGCATCCGGCACTGTGGCCGGCCTCTGCCTGGGTGGCCGGAACCCTACAGGCTGTAAACCTTGATCACGCCAACTTCATCGCCGAAGCAGGAAGCCACCTGCCCCCGGGCGAGTATCGCTATGCCACGCGCTTCCAACTGAGCGATGGCAGCTACGTCTACGGCGGCTACCACGAAGCCGGTGGCGGATTCTGGAACGGTCTGCTGCATGTCTCCGGCCGACTCAACGTCCTTCCCAGCCTTCAGGACAGGGTATTCATAGACCGCTTCGCTGCCCCTGATTGAAGGTCGCGGCCATTCCCGACCGCCGACTTGGCGCGATCAATGGGTCAGGTGAACGATGTCGAACACATCGAAGATCTTGAAGTCGCGCCAGTCAGTGGTCGCGATTCGCTTGATACCCGCACTGTGATAATTGGCGGCGAGCAAAGTATCAAGAACGCGCTTGACTGGTATCCAGACCAATCAAAAGCCGGGTTCCAGCACCTCATCAAGCAGGTCATCGACGGCCGTTAGCGGGCGTTCGGGACTCAAGACCTTCGAATCGGTCGGAAAAAAGTTGGTCAACAAGCTCGCCAACGGCCCATTCGCCATCGATTGATTCCAGCGGCCCTGTACTGACATGGCTGGATCCGGCAGGATCAATGCCACAGCTCCACCTGGCGCCTGCAGCCACCCAGCGGCAGGCGGCGCTTGCCTCATCAGGCGCGAAGCGCGGCAGGCTCAGAGACAAAACGGCGCCGGAGGATTGAGTCGTCGCCATACCACCACCATTGGTTGCCATCTGCCACCAGTCTTGGGTTTGTGACAGAAACGGGTTCAGAGTGACTTGCGCGTGAGCTTGAGCGTGCCAGGCCATGCTCAGCCATTCGATGTCGCCGGCAGCTTCGATGTTGACACGCACTTCGTTCGGGCCGGGGTAACCCAGCAAATAAAGGCCGTTGCCGGTGACCTGGCGTTCATGCTGGATCAAGCCGCCATTGATGTTCGACACATCGCCGCTGTGCGTGCGCATATAGTGCATTTCGATTTCACCGGTGTTGACCAGGCTGCGCCCGGCTGTGACACGCAGACCGGGGCCTTCGCGTGCATCTTCCGGGGTTTCGTTGTCGCCGAGCCAGCCAGTATCGACCCGGCCGGCCATGAGGTGCTCGGCCCCTTCCGGACCGTGCAACTCAATGCCCTGGTTACGACTCAGGCTGACTTCGATCTCGCCGGTGGCCGAGACTTCAGTGACCGCGTTGATGACAGCGGTGATCTGACTGGTGAGTTGGTGAAAGCCGCTGTTGCGCAGCGTGCCATGAAGGTGAAATGTACCATTTTCGACCTGAATGCCCGGTTGACTGTGGCCAATGCCCCCGAACCCACCAGCCCAGTTCAGAAAAACAATCACTAAGGATCCCTCGTGGGCCACCAGATCATGATCGATCACCCGGATATGCGGGGCCGCGCTGCCATGATGACCCCGATCCCAGACAATCGAGGCCAGGGCTCCGTCGACCACATCCAGCGGGCCGTGGAAATTGTTCCAGCCCCGTGCCTGCAGGTTTCCCCCGGGCCCGCCTTCGGCCGGCCGATTCACTTCCACCGCTCCGTGAATATTCGCGTTTCTCGGCCAGAAACGTCCGTAGGCCACGATCGTACCTTCGGAATGCAAATGGGCACGCAAGGCGGGCAGCGACGATAAATCCTGGCCAAGCAGGAACTCGCCGGACTGATGGACCAGTACGCCGCCGGCGCCGACATGAATCGAGACATCGTCAACGATGGTACGAAGGCGATGCGCAAGGCTGTGCTCGTCAAGATTGGCCTCACCGACGGTGAGCGAATAGCACTCGGCATCAGCGCCAATGTCGACCTGAACATGGGTTGCCGTAGGGGTCTGGATAACGACATCGTCGCTGGCCGTAGGCACGCCGTCATGCGCCGAGCAGCTCCAGTTCCCCGCCGTGTGCCAGCTGTTACCGCTGCCGCCGCCAGTCCAGTTGCAGGTACCGGAGGCCTGGCCCTGCGCGGATTGATGGATCAAAAAGACAGCGCTGAAAAAAAGCAAAAATAGTCCGAAATATCTGTTCATGTCATATCTCATCCAGTCTGGTTCGATGCGACCTGATTACTGATCCCGCGACCGGGCATTGCCGGCGATTTGTACGTTGCCCGGCAAAGACTCCAGGGCGGACAGACGCAGTTCAATGTCATCTCGTTGCCGCTCCAGTTGGTCCTGGAGTTGAGCGATCTGCTCATCGCGCGCTGCCAGCTCGATGGTGAACTCAAGTTGCTGTTCCTGAATGGCCTTGACCAATATCGGCACCAGCTTGTCGTAACTCATACCCCACAGCTCAACGCTTTCGTCCTCGGGCACGGATACCGCTTCAGGAATGATGCGATGCACTTCCTGGGCAATGAAACCGATCTCGATTGACCCGCCATCCTGACGTTGCAGGACACCGTCCTGAAAGACGGAGTCATGATGGAAATACCGCTGCGGATTGAGTTGCAGGACTGCCGCCAGTCCATGCGAGAGTTCTTTGCGGTCGGTCTTGACCCGCTCATCGGAGTAGGTGGCCCATTGGTTGGCCAACGCCCGGCCAACCCCGTTGGTGGTGCTGTTGGGCAGGTGCAGGGCATAGGTGGGCGAAGCAATCGATTGCAGGCCAACCCTGCCGTTCTTCAGCACGGTCATGGCATTGGCCCGTGCACTAGGGTTTCCGCCAATTCCGATTTCGAACAAGGGATCTGTCGTCGTCCAGGAAGTCGCGCTGCCACCGCCAACGTTGTTCCGGCCTATGGCCACGGAGGCAAGAGATTCGGCATAGGAACCAGCTCCCATTGCGGTGGACGCGTAGCCCGAAGCGGTAGTTCTGTCCCCCATCGCAGTGGCGTAGGACTGGGTGGCCCCAAGGGTGGTGGATGCGGAGCTGCTCCAACTCAGATCCATGGCCCCGAGACCTATATTGCCGTAATTGGCCGGGTTGGCATCGGCGCGGCGGTAGCCGGTGTTGCCGCCTTCGGTAATTTGCCTCAATCCTGGTTCAGTCATGTTGGCATTGACCCATTCCCTGGTCACCACGGCCTTGCCAGTGGCATCGCCGTCAATAAGCACATTGGTCACCGATGGCAGCGTGGCCAGGCCGTTTTTTAGTACCGTGAAGGCATTGGAGCGATTTGTGTCACTGCTTCCATTCCCGATCTCGAACAAGGGATCCGTGGCCCACCAGACACCCACATTGCCGCCGCCGAGGTTGAAACGGCCTATGGCCACGGAAGAATGGGATTCAGCTCTGGTATTTTGTCCCATGGCGGTGGCACCAAGCCCGGAAGCCGTTGTAGAGCGCCCCAACGCAGTGGATGTAACGCCGGAAGCCTCTGTGCTCCACCCAAATGCAGTGGAGGTGGAGTTGGAAGCGATGGTGGAACTCCCCATCGCGACGGAATATTGGCCGGAAGCGATTGTAGAACGCCCTGTCGCGGTGGAAGTGTCGCCGGAAGCTGTGGTGTTACTCCCCATGGCGGTGGAAGCAAAGCCCGTTGCACCACGGGTGGAGGAGGTAGTACCACTCCAGCTCAGATCCACGGCCTCGTCGCCTATGTCGCCGTAGTGGGACGGGATGGCATTGGCGCGACGGTAGCCAAAGTTGCCGCCTTCGGTGATCCGCAACAGACCGCCGGGTTCAGTCATGTTGGCATTGACCCATTCCCTGGTCACCACGGCCTTGCCGCTGGCATCGCCGTCAATCAGCGCATTGGTGACCGATGGCAGTGTGGCCAGGCCGTTTTTCAGTACCGTAAACGCGTTTGAGCGATTTAGGCCACTGGTACCATTCCCGATCTCGAACAAGGGATCTGTGGACACCCAGTTCGAGCTTCCACCGCCGACATTGTTTCTCCCCACAGCCATGGCGGCATAGGACTCAGCTCTGGTTCCAACTCCCATGGCGATGGAGTAGTCACTTGTTGCGATGGTGCCATTGCCCATGGCGGTGGACATCCAACCCGCTGCGACGGTTAGGTGGCCCATCGCGGTCGACGTGAAGCCCGATGCAGTAGTACCGTCGCCCATGGCGGTAGAGAAGGTTCCCGATGCAGTAGTGCCGCCGCCCATGGCGAAGGCCCGCAATCCGGTAGCGCCGCGGGTGGTGGATGGTGACGTGTTCCGGCTCAGATCCACGGCCCCGTCGCCTATGTCGCCGTAATGGGCCGGGTCGGCATCGGCACGGCGCAGACCGGTGTTGCCGCCTTCGGTCACGAATTCCACCGCGCCGCCTCCCATCTCGTCTTCGGCAGGCTGCCATGCGCTGCCGTCCCATTTGAGCACTTGCCCGGCGGCCGCGCCCATGTCACTTAGTTTGGTGGGAGTAACCGCCTGGTCAGCCAACGCGCTGCTGCCAACCGCTCCGGCGGCAACTTCGAGCGCGTGCTGGGCGGTCGGAGCGCCGGTGATCTTCTGGCGCGGGCTGAGTGTGGTTCCGGACACCTCGATTTCCAGAAAGCGCTCACCCCCACCAAAAGCACCGGCCCCGAAGTCCAGCTCGACCTGGAACAGTCCTTCGCTGACCGGAACAGAAGAAAAGAATTCGTCGTCGCCGATCTGATTGCCGCCTGTCAGGCTGTCATACAAGCGAAACACCATGCCCGGTGTGCCGGAATGCGGCTGACTGCCTTGTTCAAGCTGGCCCTGGTAGGTGATGGTGGTATCGGCAAGGGCTGATGATGCCAGCATCAGCAGGACGGCGATTGCGATCAAGATCAATATGGTTTTTTGCATACAAGTGTTCATGTCTTTCTCCGTGGAGAGTTTTTCGTCCTTGGCAAAGCGTTCCGCGAAGATCAGGACGAGTTGTTCGGGGATTACAGGCACTTTTCCTGAGGGGTTACCTCTGTAACTTGGTGTCTGGGTTGCTTCGCTTTCGGCCAAGCTGGATCGGCCGGCACACACGCAGCGGCTCGAGCGTCCATGGCGGATCGGTCAGGGGTTCGATATCCAGGCACAGGCGGGTCATGCCCACGGCCAGTTCGATATGGAGTTCGCGCTGCAAGGCCTGGCCTTTTTCCAGGGCGTGCACGATTCGCTCCGGCTGCTGCGTCGGTCCCAGCGGTGTCCAGGCTTGAGTGATCAGACCCTGCAGGTTGCCGGCATCACGATTGTGAACGGTATAGACCAGCACCAGGCGCTCGCCAGGCTGTCCGTGGATATCGATCGTCGGATCGGTCCAGACCACTTCTATCGGGCGGTCGGACGCAACACTTGTCGCTGACAAGATGACTGACATAAGCAGCAGCACAAAGAGACTTTGTTTCATGCCTGCAGCCTGCTGTTGGAGCACACATGAGACTTGAGGAATTCAGCAGGAAGTTCTGAGGAACTCCTGATTTTCCCGCTCAACCGGGCGGAATGGGAATCCCGAATCGCTTCGCCATGGCCTGCTGTCGCTGGCGCGCCTGCTTGACAACCGTGGCCCAGCGGGGATGGTCATTCAGTCGGGTCAGTACCGGGTCCGTGGTCAGGCACAAACGGCAAAAGAAACCGGTTGCGATGCTTTCTTCAAGCAGCGCCAACGCCCTGTCATCACTCTCAACCAGGGCCAGCAGTCGCGCCATCTGAAACAACGTCTCTCCATTGGGTCGATGCGTCTTACTGATGCGGCGGTCTATGCCGGCAAGGATTGCCTCGACGGACGCTCGGTCGCCATCCATGGCCGCCAGAAGCGCCTCGCTCATGACTGCAGCTATGTCCAGCGGGTTGAGCGCGAAGGCGGGTTCCAGCAGAGATCTGGCCTCGTCAACATTGCCCAGCTGCAACTCGGCCGAGGCGCGATAGAAGCGGAACAACGCGGTATTCATTGTCGGCATGGTGTTCAGGAAACGCTCGGTCTGGCCCCGGTAGAGGTAGGCGGAAGGAAGAAGCGCTTTTTCGAAGCTGATAAACAAAGGATCGCTTTCAATCAACTGGTCGAGTTGCTCGGCGGCCAGATCAAGAAAACCGGCGTAGGTCAGCGCATACGCCAGGCTGTAGCGCAACTGGGGTGAGGCCGGTTGATTGGCTGCGACCCGGCTCATTCGATCATAGACCGCTTCGACGCGCCCCTGCTCGACTTCGTTCAAGGCCAGAATCAGCAGCGCCACGGGATGTTCCGGATGGCGATCAAGCACGAGACCCAGCTCAGCACTGGCTTGCTCGGCATAACGTTGCTCCAGCCCGCAAGAACGAAAGTGGGCATACCAGATCCAGGCCAGCGCCAGGCGCGCGTGGAGAAAGTCCGGGTCGATATCCACAGCCCGCAGCAGTAGTTCCTCAACCGGCCCGATCTGGCAGGTGACTGCGCGGACCTCGTGCAAGGCCAGCATCAGCAGACGAAAGGCATCCGGATGACGGGTACCGATCAGGTCGGTCGTCATGTCGACGTTCAGAGCGGGCAAAAGGCTCTCCAGCAGGCGCACGAGAATGGCATCGCGCTGGGCCATGAATTCGGCGAATGTGTCGCTCTGGTCAGGGAAGGGCAAGGCGTATCGACCCAGCGGGATGGTGCGGACCCGGCCATTGAATGGCTCCAGCAGCTCCAGATTCAACTCACGCTGGTTTGGTGACAGCGACGCCTGAAGGCTGCCGGTCAGCAGAAAATCGACCTGTGCCCTGGCCAGCAGGTGTGCCGGCTCGGGATGATCAGTCAGCATATTGGCCTGCACGCGCGGTGAACGAACCTGCAAACCGGGTACGTCGGCCAGGCGCATGTGGAGTGCCTCTGCAAGCGAGGTGTCCAGCAACTTGTCGCGTGCCGGCGCCTCGGCATCGGCGAAGGGCAGCATGGCAATCAGGATGGGGCCATCCGATCGGGCCAAAACCGGATGCAACCCCGGGAAGTCATAGGACTTGGGAGACCAAGGGCTCCACAATACCAAGCCTGTGATCAACAGGAACGTCAGAACGGCCAGGCCGGCGTAACGTGTTAGCGACGACTTTTTTTGCAGGCTGAGGGCGGGGGACGATTCAATATCGATCTCGGCGATGAACTGGTAGCCGCGACGGTGAACCGTGCGTATGAAGCTTTTCTGTCCAGCCGAGTCGCCAAGCGCCTGCCGCAGTGAATAGATCAGACTGGACAGCGAGGAATCCCCCACATCCTGGCCTGGCCAAAGTGAATCGAACAGCTCCTGACGACTGACCGCCCGGTCACGATGTTCGATCAAAATCGCGAGCAGCTCCAGCGCCTTTGGCTCCATGGCCAGCAGCTCTCCGGAACGCTCCAGCCGATAGGCCGCGCGATCGAAGCGAAACGCGCCAAACTTTACGGCAGAAACGGTTCCCACTTTGCACTCTCGGTCCGATTGCACTTGAGGCCGCAGCCCCTGTTGCGCTGGTTCATTGGCCCTCACCTCCGGCAAGGACCACGCTTGCCGTTCCCTTGTCGTTCTTGAGTGTTTGCAGTTCAACCAGCAAGGACTCGGTCCGGGCTTGCACTTGTTGCAGCAGATCGACGAACTCGAGACGCTGGGCTTCCAGCCTGGCCTCGAAGGCGTGTTCCAGTGCTGCGATGCGGGCGTTGCGCGCGGTCAGTTCGGCCTGCTGTTCCTGCAATGCCTTGACCAGCACGGCAGTGAGTTGCCGATAGTTGACGCCTTCGACCTCGCCTTCTGCGCTGTAAATGGCCAGCCGCGGCTCGATTTCAGCCACTTCTTCGGCAATCAGCCCGAGGGCAGCCTCACCGCTTTCGATCCAGCGATAGCTGACCGGACGCAAGCGCCCGAGCAGTTCACTGGCGGATTCGAGCTCGGCTACGTCATATTTGAAGCGAGCGCTGGAAGCAGAGCAAAGCGAGATTACGTTGGAGGCGTTGCGGCACAGCGCACTGCCTCCGGAGGTACCGAGATTGCTCACCGTGACATTGCCGATCAGCACGGAATTGCCTGCCACGCGCAAGCCCGCAGGCGGCGCGGCAACGGCACTGCCCACGGTCAGACCGCCATCAATCCCGACCCGAAAGACCTGCGTACCGCCCACATCCAGGCGCAGCGGGTTCGACGTGGCTGGAGTGACGACGTGCAGCATCGCCGCTGGGTTATTGGTACCCAGGCCTACTCCTCCGCTTGCGCGGACCAGGAACTGCCCAGGCCCTGTTGATACAAAGTCGGCATCGGTATTGTCGGCCCAGATGAAAGTACCTGCGTCACCGTCGCCGCCTGGATAGGTCAACCCGAAACAGCTGCCGGCGCCGGATACCGGTTCCGAGCCGGGGCGGACTTTCGCTCGCCACCCCCCGGCCCAGGACCGAAGGCCACCGGCGCAGTTTTCGCGACCGCCGGCGATGAATGACTGAGAACCGAGCGCTTCATTGTTCTGTCCTCCGCCCACAAAGCTGCGAGCGCCTTCGGCAACATTGTCGCGGCCACCGCCGACGAAACTGCCGCTGCCCATGGCGTCATTGCGCACACCGCCACCCACAAAGCTCTGGTTACCAGTGGCGCGAGCCCTGATTCCGCCGCCGGTGAAGCTTTGGTTGGCCGTAGCCACGGCATCCAGACCACCACCTACGAAATTCTGCTTATCGTCAATCGAGATGTTCCCGGCACCGAATGCCGCAGAACCGCGAACCTGAAGTTCCGCTGCTGGTGTCGAAGTACCAATGCCCACGTTTCCGCTTGAATAGTGAATCGCCTGGCCGGTAAAAGACCAGCGGCTGGTCAGGGGGGCGCTCTGCGCGCTGAGCGCGTTCACGGCCAGGGGTGCTGCTCGAATGCGCTGGCGTGGCTCAAGGATCTGACCGTTGACTTCGATTTCCAGCCATAGGGCCTCCGAAGCGAAAACGCTACCGAACAACAGGTCGACCTGAAAGAGCCCTTCACTGACAGCTACGCTCATTGAGATATCCGAACCGGTTTGCCCGCCTCCGATTTCTTCATTCCACAACCGAAAAATCATCGGCAATGTGCCGCTGAAGGGCTCGCCATTCTGATGAAGCTTGCCCTGGTAGCTGATGTGCTCTGTGACCGGGTTGATAAAGCC
>RECK01000055.1 GCA_007694055.1 Wenzhouxiangella sp. | reverse complement strand
GGCCACGGTTGGGATCTGTAGTCCGCATGGGCGGATACGGATCGGGGACAACTGCCCAAGGATGGCCATGCTCGAAGCCACGCAAGAAGCACCACCCGCCAAACGTGTCCTGTTCGTGGACGATTCGCGGCTGATGCGCTATGCGGGCAGCAAGTTCCTGGCCGACAAGTGCGACCTGGTGATGGCCGAGAACGGCGAGGAAGCCTGGCAGCAGATCAATCGCGACAAGGACATCGAGCTCATTTTCACCGACCTGATGATGCCGGTGATGGACGGCCATGAGCTGATCCGTACCGTGCGCAGCTGCCGCCACCAGCGCATTCGCAAGCTGCCCATACTGGTCGTGACCGGCAACGAAGAGGCCAACGCACGTGAGCAGGCCCTTTCAGCCGGAGCAACCGCCTTCATTCCCAAGCCATTCAGTGCCGCCGATCTGACCGGTGCCCTGCGGATTCACCTGGAGGGCCAGATCCCGGAAGCACACCTGATCACCAATGCGGCCGATTATCCGCCGGAATCGGGTCTGCTCAGCAACGTGCCCGAGCCGGAATATTACTACCTGCGCATCGAGCAGGCCTTTGCCTTCCACCTGCGCCAGAATCTCGATCTGGCCTTGATGCATATCAAGCTCAACAACTATGCCGAGCTGGCCAGGCGTTCCGGCACCGCCTGGGCCGAGGCCATCATGCGCAACCTGCGCTACTTTCTCCATCGCGAGCTGCGCCAGGACGATTCGCTGCACCGCACGTCAGACGATCTGTACAGCATCATCCTGATGGGCACACACAAGGCCGGCGCCCGCAACCTGGTCAGTCGCCTGCGTCGCGCACTGGCCGGCGCCCGGGTTCGCTTTGCCAACCAGGAGTTGCCACTGTCCGTGCGCTTCGGCATCCAGTTCCCCGACCTGGCAGCCGAGCAGACGCCGGCCCAGCTGCTGACCGCAGCGCACGGCCTGTTCGACCTCAGCGGTCGGGTTTCACGCATTCGCTGACAGCTGCACGCCCGACCACAGCGCCAGCGCCGTCACCTCGACACCCGCTCCCGGCCCGGCAATGACCAGCGGCTGTTCGCGGTAGCACCCGGTTCGGATCTCGACCAGGTTTCCAGCGCCCTGCAGGGAGGCCAGAAGCTGGCCGGGCTCGATGCGTTCCAGCCCCACCCTCGCCTTCCCGCTCGGGTCGAAGCGGCCGACATGGGCAATCAGCGCCCCGGAGCCCGGCGCCTTGTCCACGCATCGCTGCCAGTGCTTGTCCAGCGACTCGAGTCCGGACACAAAGTGCTCAACCGGGCCATCGGCCAGCTCGGGCGGCACCAGGCTGTCCACGTCAACCTGTTCCAGCGTCAGCGAATGCCCGGACGCACGGGCCAGGATCACCAGCTTGCGCGCCACATCCAGGCCATCCAGATCATGCCTTGGGTCCGGCTCGGTCAAGCCGGCCTCGACGGCACTGGCCAGGGCCGTGGATGGTTTTGTCCCGGCACTGACCTGACGGCAGATATGCGTCATGGTGCCCGACAGCGCCCCGCCGACGGCCTCGATACGCTCTCCTGCCTGGCGCAGCCGATCCAGCGTGGACAAGACCGGCAACCCGGCACCGACCGTGGCTGAAGCCTGGTAACGCGCGCTATCCCGCCGCCACTCGCGCTCCAGTGCCTGCCATTGCAGAACGGGAGCCGCCAGGGCCCACTTGTTGGCCGTTACCACCGCCAGACCGCGTTTCAGCCAGCCCGCGTGCCGGCGTGCGACCTCGGGACTGGCCGTGGCATCGATGATGATGGACCGGCTGCAGTCAAGCCCTTCCAGCCAGTGCACCAGCTGATCCAGGTCGGTATCCGTTCGCGAATCGGCACCAGCCGCTGACCAGTCGGGCTCGATCAGGTCGGTTCCCAGCAGCATCTCGCTGGAATTGGCGACTGCGGCCAGCCGCAGCCGTCCCTGGGTGCGCTCAAACCGGCTCAGCAACGCTCGACCGACGCGACCCGGCCCCAGCAGGGCAACAGCGGCAGCGGGTGCCCGGGCGGTGGACTCGGCAGTGGCCTTCAACAACCCTTCAGACGATGCCACGGCGACGCCCTCCCTGCCTGGCCACGGCACCGGCGCGCGTCAGGGCAGCATCCAGTTCGAGCTGCAGATCCTCGAGCGCCTCCAGACCAACGGACAAGCGCAGCAGCCCGGGCCGCAGCCCGGCCCGCGCCTGGTCTTCCGGGCGCATCGCCGCATGGGTCATGGTGCAGGGATGGGCCACCAGGGTCTCCACCCCACCCAGGGATTCGGCCAGCGAGATCACCTGCAGTCCGTCGACGAAACGCCGGGCTGCCGCTTCGCCGCCGGCCAGTTCGAAACTGATCATCGCACCGAATCCGGATTGCTGGCGACGCGCCACCAGGTGACCGTCGTGATCCGGCAGCCCAGGGTAATAAACCCGGCTCACGGCCGGATCGGCCAGCAAGCGGTCAACCAGGCCCTGGGCATTGCTCTGGTGGGCCTGTATGCGCACGCTCAAGGTCCGCAGACCGCGCAGGGTCAACCAACTATCGAAAGCCGACCCGGTCACACCGATGCAATTGGCCCACCAGGCGATCTGCTCGGCCAGTTCGCGATTGCCGGCAATCACCGCCCCGCCAACCACGTCGCTGTGGCCGTTGATGTACTTGGTGGTGGAGTGAACGACGATATCGGCAC
Organism: Wenzhouxiangella sp.; assembly: GCA_007694055.1. Taxonomy (GTDB): domain Bacteria; phylum Pseudomonadota; class Gammaproteobacteria; order Xanthomonadales; family Wenzhouxiangellaceae; genus Wenzhouxiangella. The sequence continues at coordinate 535 of RECK01000055.1, read as the reverse complement.
CCAGCGCCAACGGCTGCTGCAGGGCCGGAGAGAGGAAGGTGTTGTCGGCAACCACCAGCGCTCCCCTGGCCCTGGCCTGCTCGGCGACTCGGCCTATATCGGTGATTCGCAGCAGCGGGTTGCTCGGCGTTTCCAGCCAGACCATGCGCGCCCCGTCGAGGTGGCGACGATAGTCACGCTCGCTACGGAAGTCAGCCCAGACCAGCTCGAATGCGCCGCGCGCCGCCCAGGCATCGAACAGGCGGAAAGTGCCGCCGTAGCAATCCAGCGGCGCGACCAGCTTGTCGCCCGGCTTGAGCAACTGCAGCACGGTGCTGATGGCACCCATGCCGGTGGCGGTCACCACGGCGCCGGCACCGCCTTCGAGCTGGGCCAGGGCATCACCAAGCAGGTCGCGAGTGGGATTGCCGGAACGCGAGTAGTCATGGCGGCGGGGCTGTCCGAACTCGGCGAACGAAAAAGTGCTCGACAGGCAGATGGGCGGCACCACGGCGCCATGCTGGGTATCGGTATCGATACCGGCCCGAACCGCGAT
>RECK01000452.1 GCA_007694055.1 Wenzhouxiangella sp. | reverse complement strand
TGCAGATGAGCGCTTTCCGGCTCGCCCTTCGGGAGTGCGTCTGAGTCGACATTGCGGCGTTGCGCCCCTTGTAAAGGGCTTGCCATTCACTGCGGGTCGCGCCTTGCACTGTCGACTCAGTCACACTCTGAATGTCACAGGATTAATGACGGGGTACACTAGCTGAGGTCAATGCCGACAAACTGGTTCGTACTGAGTATGGCGAGAAATATGAGGTGCGATCGTTGCTGAGAGGCCCCAATGGACGCAGTGCGAGACTGGTTACGATCTGGCTGGTCCGGGATGGTGAACAGATTGCGCGCTTGGTTACGGCTTACCCGGAGGTTTAGGAATGTCTATTGAAATTCTGGATACCGTGGTTCTGTCCGCGGATATCCCCGAAAAGGGGCTTAAACGTGGCGATGTTGGTGCCATTGTCGAGGTCTATGCCGATGAGTGCTTTGAGGTTGAGTTTGTGGCAGGGTCGGGGCAAACAGTTGCCCTGGTTACTCTTCCAGGAAGCATGATCCACCCGATTGGGCCTGGCGAAATGTTGGCTGTTCGGGAGTTGAATGCAGCTTGAAACACACTGGTGACTATCGTCGCCTGTTTTTTGCCTGCTGGCCGGATCAGGCGGTTCGACGGGAGCTGATTGAACGGCGGGGTTTGATTCAGGGGCTCTCACGGCGGCAGGTTCCCGATCACAATCTTCATTTGACCCTGCTGTTTCTGGGGAACCAGCCGGCTGAATCGGTTGATGAAATTCAGGGTGTTGCATCTGAAATCTCATGTCAGTCCTTCGATCTTGTGCTGGATCGGTTCGGCTGGTTTCCCGGTGCGCGGGTGGCCTGGTTGGGCGGGCCGGCGCCTCCAGCCGCACTCGCCCTGGTTGCCGATCTGACGGCGGCCATGCACCGGCTGGGTTTGATATTTGATGGGCGTGCTTTCCATCCGCACGTGACGCTTTTCCGCCAGGTCGCAGCGCGTCCGGCGTTCCCCCAGCCGCCCCAGCTGGATTGGCCAATCCACGAATTTGCCCTGATCGAGTCAATTCCTTCCGCGCCTTATCAGGTTTTGAGAAAGTGGTGTGTAGTATGAGCCTCAGAGTCGGCCTGCCGCAGGTCGGTCCCACGCGACCGACGGACACCATTGAAGGCTTCGCCGAAGGCTTAAGCTTGGTTTAATTGAGAAATCAGCGCGATATCGGCTAGGAAATCGGCTCGAACCGGCATTGGGCTCTGGAGTCCACAGCCCCTGTGAGATAATTTTCAAATCGCGCAACAATCACCGAATCGAACAAGAGGAATCAGCAGTGGATGACAATCGCAAGCGAGCCCTGGCAGCAGCACTGGGGCAGATCGAGAAGCAGTATGGCAAGGGCGCGATCATGCGGATGGGCGATGACGCCGGGCGCAAGGACGTACCGGTGGTCTCTACCGGTTCACTGGCGCTGGACGTGGCCCTGGGCATCGGCGGCCTGCCGCGTGGCCGGGTGATCGAAATCTACGGACCGGAGTCCTCCGGCAAGACCACGCTGACGCTTCATGCCGTGGCCGAGGCCCAGAAACTGGGTGGTACCGCAGCCTTTGTCGACGCCGAGCATGCGCTTGATCCCAGCTATGCAGAAAAGCTGGGCGTGAATGTCGATGACTTGCTGGTCTCGCAGCCGGATACCGGTGAACAGGCCCTGGAAATCACCGATATGCTGGTGCGCTCTGGCGCGGTGGACATTGTCGTGGTCGACTCGGTCGCCGCGCTCACGCCCAAGGCTGAAATCGAAGGCGAAATGGGCGATTCCCATGTCGGGCTACAGGCGCGCCTGATGAGCCAGGCCCTGCGCAAGCTGACCGGCAACATCAAGCGCACCAACTGCATGGTGATCTTCATCAACCAGATCCGGATGAAGATCGGCGTGATGTTCGGTAGTCCCGAGACCACCACCGGCGGCAACGCGCTGAAGTTCTACTGCTCGATACGTCTGGATATTCGCCGTATTGGTGCGCTCAAGCGTGGCGACGAGGTCATCGGCAACGAGACCCGGGTCAAGGTGGTCAAGAACAAGATGGCGCCGCCGTTTCGCCAGGCCGTGTTCGAAATCCATTACGGCGAGGGTATTTCGCGCGAGGGTGAGTTGATCGAGCTGGGTGTGGAGCATGGCCTGGTCAAGAAGTCCGGCGCCTGGTATAGCTACGGTGATGATCGTATTGGCCAGGGCAAGGACAATGTCCGCCAGTTCCTCAAGGACAACCCGGACATGGCCAACGATATCGAACGCCAGCTGCGCGCCAAGCTGTTGCCCAAGTCGCAACCTGAAGCTGAAGCGGCCGAGGCTGCCGAGGCCGCTGAGGCAGGCTGATGGCCGATGGGTCGGCTGCGGTCAGGCCAGCCGATGTTCGAGACGCTGCGCTGCGCCTGCTGGCGCGGCGTGAGCACTCGCATGCTGAACTAACACGGAAGCTCGTCCAGAAGGGCTGGCCAGCCGACCTGGTAGACATCGAAGTCGATGCGCTGGCCGCAGCCGGACTTCAATCCGACCAACGCTACGCTGAAAGCTTTGCTCGCTCGCGGGCCGGCAAGGCCTATGGGCCGGTTCGAATCCGCGCCGAGCTGGGCGAGCGCGGCATTGACAGAAGCCTGATCGAACACGCCTTGCGCGAGCTGGAGACCGACTGGTTTACGCTGGCCGCCGACTGGTACGAGCGCCGCTATGGCCCTGACCCGGTCACCGATTTCAAGGAAAAATCGCGCCGCCAGCAAGCCTTGGCCAGGCGCGGATTCGATCACGCCGTTATTCGGGAGCTGGTCTGAAAGCAGGGGCCGGCGGCGGCTATGCCAGCATCGTGGCCAATGGGCTTGTTTCTCAAGCGGGGTTTGCCTCGTCTTCGGAGGCGCTCCCGGTTTCGCCCCGGTCGCGCTGGGCCGGGCCATGGAGTTAGCATCTCTCTCCGCATGCCGGACCGCTTACGTCCCGCATCAATTTCATTCACGTAGCCCGGCCCCACGTGGCCGGGGTCCATCTTGAACCAGTCTCCGTCTTCCGGACAGCGCCGGGAAAATGGGCAAAGCGCCCCCAAGCGCTGGCTTTATTTCGGGTCTATCCGAATCTCGCAACAGACAGGGGACCACTGGAAGCGGAGGTGGACTCCACTGCTCGTAGCGCATGGTGCGACTTCGGGAAAAGAGGTTGGAAGGGTAGAGGCCAGGTGCCGAGTGGCCCTGCCCGGTGCCGGGCCCGAGGT
>RECK01000165.1 GCA_007694055.1 Wenzhouxiangella sp. | reverse complement strand
AGCAGCGGTCTCCAAAACCGCAGGTTGGGGGTTCGAGTCCCTCCTCGCCTGCCACCGCTTATTCAAGGCGACACAAGTTTATGGCAGCCGAAAAGACATCACCACGCGACAACATGCTGTGGGCCGTAGGCCTGCTTGTCTTGCTGGCTGGCGTAGTCGGTTTTTTTCATTTTTCCGGCGAAGTCATGACGCTGATCCGCGTCATTGGCCTGCTGGTTGCGCTGGGCGTGGCCCTGGCCATTGTCGGGCAGACGGCTCGCGGACGCATGATGTTCGCTTTCCTGCGCGAAACCGACGTCGAGCGTCGCAAGGTGGTCTGGCCGAATCGTCAGGAAACCCTGCAGACAACGCTCATGGTACTGGTGATTACCGTTATCGTGGCGATCCTGCTGTTCCTGATGGATACCCTGTTCGGATGGATCGTGCGCCGCCTTATCGGCGTGTCCGGGGGTAGCTGATGGCCAAGCAGTGGTACGTTGTCCACGCCTATTCCGGGTTCGAGAAATCGGTCAAACGCTCTCTTGAGGAGCGTATTCGCCGTGCCGGAATGGAGGAGCTGTTCGGAGAAATTCTCGTCCCCACCGAGGAAGTGGTGGAGATGAAGAAGGGCGTCAAGCGCCGCAGCGAACGAAAGTTCTTCCCGGGCTACGTCCTGGTCGAAATGGAAATGAACGACGACAGCTGGCACCTGGTCAAAGATGTACCCAAGGTGTTGGGTTTCATCGGCGGCCGTCAGGACCGTCCAGCGCCGATCAGCCAGCGTGAGGCTGACGCGATCCTGCAGCGCGTGGCCGAAGGCGTCGACAAGCCACGGCCCAAGGTTCTGTTCGAGCCCGGTGAAGTGGTTCGGGTCACTGATGGGCCTTTCAACGATTTCAGTGGTGTGGTCGAAGAGATCAACTACGAAAAAAGCCGCCTGCGTGTGGCCGTATCCATTTTCGGTCGTTCGACACCGGTGGAACTCGACTTCCAGCAAGTCGAAAAGATGTGAGCGGATGAGGCTTGTTGCCTCATCCTTGATCCAAACCAGCGGGGAGCCGTGGTCCGAAGTGGTCCGGCGATTGAACCCGAGGAGAATGTAAAGCAATGGCAAAGAAGGTCAAAAGCTATATCAAGTTACAGGTTGCGGCCGGCCAGGCCAATCCGAGTCCGCCTGTGGGTCCGGCGCTCGGCCAGCACGGCGTCAACATCATGGAATTCTGCAAGTCCTTCAACGCGGCCACGCAGTCGTTGGAAGCCGGCATGCCGATTCCGGTCATCATTACCGTCTACAGCGACCGCAGTTTCACCTTCGTTACCAAGACGCCTCCGGCAGCCGTGCTGTTGCGCAAGGCCGCCAAGATCGCGAAGGGCAGCGGCGAACCGAACACTCGCAAGGTGGGCACCGTGACGCGTGACCAGCTCGAGGAAATCGCCAAACTCAAGGAGCCGGATCTGACCGCCGCCGACATTGACGCCGCCGTGCGCACCATTGCCGGAAGCGCGCGCAGCATGGGCCTGAACGTGGAAGGAGTCGAATAATGGCCAGAAGCAAGCGTATTCGCGCCATGCGCGACCAGATCGACCGGGCCCGTTCTTACGGTATTGACGAAGCGTTGGAAATGCTGAAGTCGATGAGCAAGGTCAAGTTCACCGAAAGCGTGGATGTGGCCATTCGTCTGGGCGTTGACCCGCGCAAGTCGGACCAGGTCGTCCGTGGCGCAATCGTCATGCCCAACGGCACCGGCAAGAGCGTACGAGTTGCCGTGTTCGCCCAGGGCGAGAACGCCGACAAGGCCACTGAAGCCGGCGCCGACATTGTCGGTTTCGAGGATCTGGCTGAAACCATCAAGGGTGGGCAGATTGATTTTGACGTCTGCATCGCCACGCCGGATGCCATGCGCGTCGTTGGTCGACTCGGCACGGTGCTGGGTCCGCGCGGCCTGATGCCCAACCCGAAGGTGGGTACGGTCACCCCGGATGTCGCCCAGGCGGTCAGGAATGCCAAGGCTGGCCAGGTGCAGTTCCGGACTGACAAGGCCGGCATCATTCACGCCACCATTGGCAAGGCCGACTTCGATGTAGACGCGCTCAAGGGCAACCTGCACGCGCTGGTCACCGAGCTGGTCAAAATCAAGCCGCCGGCGGCCAAGGGTCAGTACCTGAAAAAGATTGCGATCTCCACGACCATGGGTCCTGGAGTGACGGTGGATACCGGAGGTCTGGGGCTTTGAACCGAAGGTTTCAGGTTTCAGGTTTCAGGTTTAAGAGAGAAAACGGAGGCTAGGCAGACGTAAGGCGAAAGGATCAGGACAAGGTGCAAGTGCGGGCATTGGCCGAAGTGGCTGAGGAAAGCACGAATCACCTGAACCCTGAAACCTGAACCCTGAACCCTTCCTTGTTTCCCGGGCGATCGCTCCTTCGGGAGCGCCCGTCCAAGACCGCGGGTCGCTGGCTGGTTATTTTGACAGCCACGGTAATGGTCTCACAACCGCCCGCGCAGATGGTGTTGCCCGATCTCGAAGGATTGAGAAACGGCCACCAAGGGTCCGACGGCTCATCCCAGGATGAAAAGTCGGAATGTGGCAAGAGCAGCCGGATGGTCCGGTTGTTCATCAACAAGATGGAGGTAGCCAATGGCGCTCACTCTAGAGCAGAAAAAGGCGGTAGTGGCAGAAGTGTCCGCAGTGGCACAGTCGGCTCACTCTGCTGTTGCTGCCGAGTACCGTGGTCTGACCGTCGGAGACATGACCGAGTTGCGTCGCAAGGCGCGCGCGGAAGGTGTTTATCTGAAGGTGGCCAAGAACACGCTGGTGCGCCGTGCCGTTGAGGGTACCGACTTCGAATGCATGGCTGAGGAACTGACCGGTCCGCTGCTGTTCGCCTTTTCCACTGAGGATCCGGGCGCAGCAGCACGATTGATCAAGGACTTCGCTAAAAGTAATGATCGCCTGATCACACGACTGGTTGCCGTTGGTGCCCAGCTGTACGGTGCGGAGGAGCTCGAGCGTCTGTCGACGATGCCGACCCGCGACCAGGCCATTGCCATGCTGATGGGTGTCATGAAGGCGCCGATCGAGAAGTTCGTTCGTACGCTGGCGGAACCGCATGCCAAGCTGGTTCGTACCGTAGCCGCGGTGCGCGACAGCAAGCAAGCTGCCTGATTTTTCATGGAAGACAGAAGGCGGTAAACGCGAGACGGACGCGGGTCAATGACAAAAGGGCCCCATCTGTCACACGAGCCGCACTCTGAACACAATTTTTAGGAGATTTGAAAATGGCCGTTTCGAAAGAAGACATTCTGGAAACCATTTCCAACATGACCGTGATGGAGGTCGTTGACCTCATCGAAGCCATGGAAGAGAAGTTTGGTGTTTCTGCAGCCGCTCCGGTGGCTGTCGCCGCTGGCCCGGCAGCAGCTGATGCCGCTCCGGCGGAAGAACAGACCGAGTTCGACGTTGTTCTGGCAAGTTTCGGAGCCAACAAGGTTGCGGTGATCAAGGCCGTTCGCGGTCTCACCGGCCTGGGCCTGAAAGAAGCCAAGGACCTGGTCGAAGGTGCACCTGCTCCCCTCAAGGAAGGTGTATCCAAGGACGAAGCCGAAGCAGTCAAGAAGCAACTGGAAGAAGCTGGCGCGACCGTCGAGGTCAAGTAAAGCCATCGCTACCGTTGCTCTTGGGAAAAGGGAGAGGGCTGGGTGCTTGCAAAGCGCCCGGCCCGCTCCTGTTTTCGGCTTGGGCAAGAACAAGGCAGTTGTCTGGCCAGCACCGGGTGCCATGACAGCCGCGCGATTCAAATCCCGGTCGCCGTACATCGTTATTTCAAGTGGGTAAGACGCTCATGAGTTACTCCTTCACGGAAAAGAAGCGCATTCGAAAGGACTTTGGCAAGCATCCGCAGGTGCTTGACGTGCCCTTTCTCCTTTCCACCCAGATCGAATCATACAAGCAGTTCCTCCAGGTGGACAGGCCGGAGCACGAGCGCTCCGAGATCGGCTTGCATGGGGCGCTGTCATCGGTGTTTCCGATCGTCAGCTACTCGGGCAATGCGGCGCTGGAGTATGTGAGCTACAAGCTCGGTGATCCCGAGTTCGACGTGACTGAGTGCAAACTCAGGGGCATGAGCTATGGTGCGCCCCTGCGCGTTACCGTGCGCCTGGTCATTTATGACAAGGACAGCCCGGCTCGCAACAAGAAAGTCAAGGAAGTCAAGGAACAGGACGTCTACATGGGCGACCTGCCGCTGATGACCGATACCGGAACGTTCATCGTCAACGGCACCGAGCGGGTGATCGTCAACCAGATGCACCGTTCCCCGGGTGTGTTTTTTGATCACGACCGCGGCAAGACCCATTCTTCCGGCAAGCTGCTGTACTCGGCCCGTGTCATTCCTTACCGCGGCTCCTGGCTGGACTTCGAATTCGATCCGAAAGACTGCATCTTTACGCGTATCGACCGGCGCCGCAAACTGCCGGTAACCATTCTGCTGCGTGCGCTTGGCATGGAAGAAGAGCAGATTCTCGACTTCTTCTTCGAAAAGACCCGGGTGACCTTGCGCAAGAATGACGCCAAGATCGACCTGGTTCCGCAGCGTCTTCGCGGTGAAAACGCGCTTTTTGATATTGCCGACAAGGAAGGTAACGTCATCGTGGCGCGTGACAAACGCATCACGGCGCGGCACGTCAAGCTCATCGAAGAGGCCGGGGTTACCACCCTGGATGTGCCGGATGACTACCTGATCGGCAAGATCGTGGCTCATAACATCGTCGACGGCGAAACCGGCGAGCTGGTTGCGCGCGCCAACGATGAGATCACGGACAGCACCCTGGAGGGCATGCGCGAGGCCAAGGTCAAGCGCTTCGATGTGCTCTACGTCAATGACCTCGATCAGGGCCCCTACGTTTCCAATACCCTGCGCATCGATCCTACGGCCAGCGAGCTGGAAGCCCTGTGGGAAATCTACAAGATGATGCGTCCGGGCGAGCCGCCGACCAAGGAAGCTGCCCAGAACCTGTTCAAGAACCTGTTCTTCACCGAAGAGCGCTACGACCTGTCGTCGGTGGGTCGAATGAAGTTCAATCGCCGGGTCGGGCGCAAGGAAATCGTCGGCTCGGGCGTGCTCGACCAGGACGATATCCTGGCGGTGCTGAAGGTGTTGATCGACATTCGCAACGGTAATGGAACCGTGGATGACATCGACCACCTTGGCAATCGGCGCGTGCGTTCGGTCGGGGAGATGGCGGAAAACGTCTTCCGCATCGGCCTGGTTCGTGTCGAGCGGGCGGTTCGCGAGCGCCTCAGCGTGGCCGAAAGCGAGGGTCTGGCGCCACAGGATCTGATCAATGCCAAGCCGGTTGCCGCAGCGGTCAAGGAGTTCTTCGGTTCTTCGCAGCTGTCGCAGTTCATGGACCAGAACAACCCGCTGTCGGAAGTCACCCACAAGCGTCGCGTATCGGCGCTTGGTCCAGGCGGTCTGACCCGGGAGCGGGCCGGATTCGAGGTCCGCGATGTGCACCCCACCCACTATGGGCGCCTGTGTCCGATTGAAACGCCGGAAGGCCCGAACATCGGGCTGATCAACTCGCTGGCCGTCTATTCGCGAACCAACAGCTACGGATTCCTCGAAACCGCCTACCGCAAGGTCGTCGAGGGCAAGGTCACCGACGAGGTCGAGTACCTGTCAGCGATCGAGGAGGGTGACTACGTGATCGCCCAGGCCAACGCTGATCTCGACGCCGACAATCGCTTCAAGGAAGAGCTGATCCCGTGCCGCCACCAGGGCGAGTTCACCCTGAAGGCGACCAGTGAGGTGGATTACATGGATGTCTCACCGAGGCAGATCGTATCGGTGGCCGCGTCACTGGTGCCGTTCCTCGAGCATGACGATGCCAACCGTGCCTTGATGGGCTCTAACATGCAGCGCCAGGCGGTGCCGACGCTGCGCGTCGACAAGCCGCTGGTGGGTACCGGCATGGAGCGCGTGGTCGCGACTGACTCCGGTGTGACCACCAATGCCCTGCGCGGTGGCGTGGTCGACCAGGTCGATGCCGGCCGAATCGTGGTCCGGGCCAACGAGAGCGAGGTGGGGGAGGACGATCCGGGTGTCGACATTTACAACCTGATCAAGTATCAGCGCTCCAACCAGAACACCTGCATGAACCAGCGCCCGCTGGTCAAGGTCGGTGACGTTGTGGCGGCGCGTGATGTGCTGGCCGATGGGCCGTCGACCGACCTCGGCGAACTGGCCCTGGGGCAGAACATCCTGGTTGCCTTCATGCCTTGGAATGGCTACAACTTCGAGGACTCCATCCTCATTTCCGAGCGCGTGGTCAAGGAAGACCGTTTCACCTCGATCCATATCGAGGAACTGACCTGTGTGGCTCGTGATACCAAGCTGGGTACCGAGGAGATTTCGGCCGACATCCCGAACGTCGGAGAATCCACCCTGGCCAAGCTCGACGAGTCGGGCATCGTTTTCGTCGGCGCCGAAGTCAAGGCCGGCGACATCCTGGTCGGCAAGGTCACACCCAAGGGTGAGACCCAGCTGACCCCGGAAGAGAAACTGCTGCGCGCAATCTTCGGCGAAAAAGCCTCGGACGTGAAGGACACCTCTCTGCGCGTGCCTACCGGCATGGACGGCACTGTCATCGATGTCCAGGTCTTCACCCGCGAAGGGGTGGACAAGGATGCCCGTGCCATTGCCATCGAGAAGGACGAGATTCGTCGGGTTCGCAAGGACCTGGACGACCAGCTCCGGATCATGGAAAACGCGATTTTTGCCCGTCTGGAGACCGTCCTGGTCGGCAATATCGCTGACAAGGGTCCGGCCGGCATCAAGAAGGGCGACAAGGTCACGGCGACTTACCTGGCTGAGCTCAGGCATGAAGACTGGTTCAAGCTGCGCATGCGCGACGATGAAGCCCAGGACATGCTCGAGCGGGCCGCGCGCCAGATGGAAAAGCAGCGCAAGCTGTTTGACAAGCGCTTCGAGGAAAAGAAGGGCAAGATTACCCGCGGTGACGACCTGGCCCCTGGCGTTCTGAAGATGGTCAAGGTCTACCTGGCCGTCAAGCGTCGCATGCAGCCGGGTGACAAGATGGCGGGCCGCCACGGTAACAAGGGTGTGATTTCGACCATCGTGCCGACCGAGGATATGCCGTTTACCGCCGATGGCGAGCCGGTTGACATCGTTTTGAATCCGCTCGGCGTGCCATCACGCATGAACATCGGTCAGGTGCTGGAGACCCATCTGGGCTGGGCCGCTCGCGGCCTGGGCAAGAAAATCCAGGGCATGATCGAAGCTCAGGAGAAGACCGACAGCATTCGCGGTTTCATCGGCGAGATCTACAACTCCGATCGCCAGCGTGTCGATATGGGTGAGTTCTCGGACGAGGAAGTGATGGAGATGGCCGGCAACCTGTGTGGTGGTGTTCCCATGGGCACACCGGTGTTCGACGGCGCCGACGAGAACGAGATCAAGAAGCTCCTGAAGATGGCTGATCTGCCCGAGTCCGGGCAGACGACGCTGTTTGATGGCCGGACCGGGGATGCGTTCGACCGGCCGGTTACCGTAGGCTACATGTACATGCTCAAGCTCAACCACCTGGTTGATGACAAGATGCATGCCCGCTCCACGGGTCCGTACAGCCTGGTCACTCAGCAACCGCTGGGCGGCAAGGCGCAGTTTGGTGGCCAGCGCTTCGGAGAAATGGAAGTCTGGGCTCTCGAGGCCTACGGTGCCGCCTACACCCTGCAGGAAATGCTCACGGTCAAGTCGGATGATGTGGCCGGGCGTAACCAGATGTACAAGTCCATCGTCGACGGCAACAACCAGATGGTGGCCGGCATGCCGGAATCCTTCAACGTGCTGGTGAAGGAAATTCGTTCGCTCGGCATCAACATCGAACTTGAAGAATCCTGAGTTCCAGGAGGAGTTAGCAAATGCGCGACTTATTCAATCTTTACAAGCGTCAGAACCAGATTACGGATTTTGACGCCATTCGCATCGGCCTGGCGCCGCCCGAGCTGATTCGCTCCTGGTCATTCGGAGAGGTCAAGAAGCCCGAGACGATCAACTACCGGACCTTCAAGCCCGAGCGCGAAGGCCTGTTCTGTGCCGCGATTTTCGGTCCGATCAAGGACTACGAGTGTCTGTGCGGCAAGTACAAGCGCATGAAGCACCGCGGCGTCAAGTGCGAAAAGTGCGGTACCGAGGTCACCCTGACCAAGGTGCGTCGAGAGCGCATGGGTCATATCGACCTGGCCTCGCCCGTTGCCCATATCTGGTTTTTGAAGTCGCTGCCCAGCCGGATCGGCTTGATGCTGGACATGACACTGCGGGACATCGAGCGCATCCTGTACTTCGAATCCTACCTGGTTCTGGATCCGGGCATGACCCCGCTGGAGCGGGGTCAGCTGCTGACCGACGAGCAGTACTACGAGGCGGTCGAGGAGTACGGCGATGAATTCGAGGCCAAGATGGGCGCCGAAGCGGTCTTTGACCTGCTCAAGAATATCGAGTTGGCAACCGAGCTGGCCAAGCTGCGCGAAGACATTGCCGCGACCAATTCCGAAACCAAGATCAAGCGTCTGACCAAGCGGATCAAGCTGATGGAGGCGTTCATCGAGTCGGGAAACCGGCCCGAGTACATGATCCTGACGGTTCTGCCGGTGCTGCCGCCTGACCTGCGTCCGCTGGTCCCGCTGGATGGCGGCCGCTTTGCCACCTCCGACCTGAACGACCTGTATCGACGTGTCATCAACCGCAACAATCGCCTGCGTCGCCTGCTCGACCTCAATGCGCCCGACATTATCGTGCGCAACGAAAAGCGCATGCTCCAGGAGTCGGTTGACGCCCTGCTCGATAACGGTCGTCGCGGTCGTGCCATTACCGGCACCAACAAGCGTCCGCTGAAGTCGCTGGCCGACATGATCAAGGGCAAGCAGGGTCGTTTCCGCCAGAACCTGCTGGGCAAGCGCGTCGACTATTCCGGCCGCTCGGTCATCGTGGTTGGTCCGACCCTGAAGCTGCACGAGTGCGGTCTGCCCAAGAAGATGGCCCTGGAGCTGTTCAAGCCCTTCATCTTCTCCAAGCTGCAGCGCCGTGGCCTGGCCATGACGATCAAGGCCGCCAAGAAGTTGGTCGAGCGCGAGGAAGCCGAGGTCTGGGATATTCTCGAGGAAGTCATCCGCGAGCACCCGGTCCTGCTCAACCGCGCCCCGACCCTCCACCGTCTGGGCATCCAGGCCTTTGAGCCGGTCCTGATCGAGGGCAAGGCCATCCAGCTTCACCCGCTGGTTTGTACCGCGTTCAACGCCGACTTCGACGGCGACCAGATGGCCGTGCACGTGCCGCTGAGCCTGGAAGCCCAGCTCGAGGCGCGCGCCCTGATGATGTCCTCGAACAACATCCTGTCGCCGGCCAACGGCGAGCCGATCATCGTGCCGACCCAGGACGTGGTCCTGGGCCTGTACTACATGACCCGTTCGCTGCCGGGCGCCAAGGGCGAGGGCATGTTCTTTTCCGGTGTGGCCGAGGTGCAGCGCGCCTATGCCAACCACCAGGTCGATCTGCAGGCCGCGATCACCACGCGCATTCGTGAGTATCGCCCCGATGATCAGGGTCAGCTTCAGGAGCACGTGACCCGCTACGAAACCACGGTCGGTCGCGCACTGCTGTGGGATATCGTTCCCCACGGCATGGCCTTTGACCTGTTCAACCAGGTGCTGAAGAAGAAGCAGATTTCCAAGCTGATCGACGAATGCTATCGCCAGCTGGGTCTCAAGCACACGGTCGTCTTTGCCGACAAACTGATGTACACCGGGTTTGCATTCTCGACCCGTGCCGGGGTATCGATCGGGCTGGATGATCTCCAGGTTCCGCCGGAGAAAAAGGAAATTCTGGAGCGTGCCGAGAAGGAAATCCTCGACATCCAGCACCAGTACGCCTCCGGTGTTGTCACCTCGGGTGAGCGCTACAACAAGGTGGTCGATATCTGGTCGCGCACCAACGAAGAAGTGGCGCGCGCGATGATGAAGCGGATCGGCAAGGAAACCCGAATCGATGCCGAGGGCAACTCGGTGGTGGAAGACTCCATGAACTCCATCTTCATCATGGCCGATTCCGGCGCCCGAGGCTCGGCTGCCCAGATTCGACAGCTGGCTGGAATGCGTGGCCTGATGGCCAAGCCGGACGGCTCGATCATTGAAACGCCGATCACGGCCAACTTCCGCGAAGGCCTGAACGTACTCCAGTACTTCATCTCGACCCACGGCGCCCGAAAGGGTCTGGCCGATACGGCGCTCAAGACCGCCAACTCCGGTTACCTGACCCGGCGTCTGGTCGACGTGGCCCAGGACCTGGTCGTCATCGAGGAAGACTGCGGTACCGAAGAGGGCCTGGAAATGCTGCCCATCGTCGAGGGCGGAGATGTGGTCGAGCCCTTGCGCGAGCGCATTCTTGGACGCGTTGTGGCCCAGGATATCTACGCCGCAGACAGTGACGAGGTACTGTGCCCGCGCGGAACCCTGCTCGATGAAAGCTGGGTTGCCAGTCTCGAGGAAGAAGGTATTGATCGGGTCATGGTTCGTTCCCCGATTACCTGTGAGACCAAGCATGGCATCTGCGCCCAGTGTTACGGTCGCGACCTGGCCCGGGGCTACCTGGTCAACCAGGGCGAGGCGGTCGGCGTTATCGCCGCCCAGTCGATCGGAGAGCCGGGCACCCAGCTGACAATGCGTACGTTCCACATTGGTGGTGCGGCATCGCGCTCGGTGGCCATCGACCATATCGAGGTCAAGTCAGGTGGCAGCATCCGCTTCTATAACCTGAAGTCGGTCGAGAATGCCGACGGCAAGCTGGTCGCCGTGTCGCGCTCCGGCGAGCTGTCTGTCATCGACAGCCATGGCCGCGAGCGTGAGCGCTACAAGATTCCTTACGGCGCCATCGTCAGCGTCAAGGAAGGCGACAAGGTCGAGGTTGGCGAGACCGTGGCCAACTGGGATCCGCATACTCACCCGATCGTCTCCGAGGTGCCCGGATTCGCCCAGTTCCAGGACTTCATCTCGGGGGTGACCATCACCGAGGAAACGGATGATGTGACTGGCCTGAGTTCCGTGGTTGTCACTGATCCGAAGAAGCGTGGCAGCGAAGGCAAGGACCTGCGCCCGATCATTCGCCTGGTCGACAACAAGGGCAAGCCCATCAATATTCCGGGCACCGAGCAGCTGGCGCAGTACTTCCTGCCGGCCGGCGCCGTGATCAACTGCACCGATGGCAAGGAGATTCGGGTTGGTGACATCATTGCCCGTATCCCGCAGGAGTCGTCCAAGACCCGTGACATCACCGGTGGTCTGCCGCGCGTGGCCGACTTGTTCGAAGCTCGCAAGCCCAAGGAAGGCGCGCTGCTGGCCGAAGCCTCGGGCGTGGTCAGTTTCGGCAAGGAAACCAAGGGCAAGCAGCGTCTGGTGATCACCGACGAAACCGGCGAAGCCCACGAGGAACTGATTCCCAAGTGGCGCCAGGTGCTTGTTTTTGAAGGTGAACATGTAGAGAAGGGCGAAACCGTCGTTGATGGCGAGCCCAATCCGCATGACATTCTGCGTCTGCTCGGTGTCGAGCGGCTGGCAGATTACCTGGTCCAGGAAATCCAGGACGTGTATCGCCTGCAGGGCGTGAAGATCAACGACAAGCACATCGAGGTGATCATTCGCCAGATGTTGCGCAAGATCGAAATCGTTGATGGCGGCGACAGCCGTTTCCTGCGCGGCGAGCAGGTCGATCGACTGCGGGTGCATGAAGAGAACCAGCGGGTAGAGGCCGACGGGCTGCGGCCGGCGGCCTGGCAGAGCATCCTGCTGGGTATCACCAAGGCCTCCCTGGCGACCGAATCCTTCATTTCCGCTGCCTCCTTCCAGGAGACAACGCGAGTGTTGACCGACGCTGCCGTTCGCGGCACGGTCGACGGTCTGCGTGGACTGAAGGAAAATGTCATCGTTGGTCGTCTTATTCCGGCCGGTACCGGCCGTGTGGCCATGGCCCGTCGCAAGGCGCAACGCGAGAGCCATGTCGATGCCGATGCCGAACTCTCGGCCCTGCTGCGTGCCAGCGATGCCGAGCAGACCGAGGATGTTTCGGCCGGGGAGGAGTGATTGAGCCAGCCGGGGCTTTGTCCCGGCTGGGCAGGATGCGAAAAGAGAGCGGGGGGCAGGCCATCGGCTGGTTTTCCCTCTCTCTTTTTGCGACTTGCCTGTCACCGTCTGTCAAGGCCGCCAAGTGGCCTTGACAGGCGCCCAACTACCCCTTAAAATTCCCGTTCTTCGGCAGACCGCTTTTGCGGTTCTGTCGTTTGTTTTCTTAAGGCCTGAAAAACTATGTCCACGATCAATCAGTTGGTCCGCAAGCCAAGGCGGCCTAAGCAGTACAAGTCGAATGTTCCCGCGCTGGAGGCGTCGCCCCAGAAACGCGGCGTGTGCACACGCGTTTACACGACAACGCCGAAGAAGCCGAACTCGGCCCTGCGCAAGGTCGCGCGCGTGCGCCTGACCAACGGTTATGAAGTCACCAGCTACATTGGCGGTGAAGGCCATAACCTGCAGGAGCACTCGGTGGTGCTGATCCGCGGCGGTCGAGTCAAGGATCTTCCCGGCGTGCGCTACCACACCGTGCGTGGCAGCCTGGATACGGCCGGCGTCAGTGATCGTCGCCAGGGTCGTTCGAAATACGGCGCCAAGCGCCCCAAGAAATAAGGGTACCCGTCCATGTCACGCAAACAGACCAATTTCGAGCGCGATATCCTGCCTGACCCCAAGTTCGGCAACGCGATGATTGCACGTTTCATCAATATGGTCATGAAAAGCGGCAAGAAGTCCGTGGCCGAAAAGATTGTCTACGGTGCCATTGATGAGATCCAGGGTCGCGGCCACGCCGAGCCTCTGGAAGTCATCGAAAAGGCGCTGGACAATGTCAGCCCTGCAGTGGAGGTCAAGTCCCGCCGCGTCGGTGGAGCCACCTACCAGGTGCCGGTTGAAGTTCGTCACAAGCGCCGTCAGACCCTGGCCATGCGCTGGGTGATCGATGCTGCGCGCAAGCGCGGTGAGCCGAGCATGCCGCGCCGTTTGGCCGGTGAGCTGATGGATGCCATGGACGAACGTGGCTCCGCGGTCAAGAAGCGCGAAGACGTTCATCGCATGGCCGAAGCCAACAAGGCCTTCTCGCACTACCGCTGGTAGTGTCCGATTCGAATTCAGAGGTTTAAGTACCGTGTCCCGCAAAGTTTCCATTGAGCGCTACCGGAATATCGGCATCATGGCGCACATCGACGCCGGCAAGACCACCACGACCGAGCGTATTCTTTTTTACACCGGCGTATCCCACAAGCTGGGCGAAGTGCATGACGGCAACGCCGTGATGGACTGGATGGAGCAGGAGCAGGAGCGCGGTATTACCATCACCTCCGCGGCCACCACCTGTTTCTGGAAGGGCATGGACCAGGATTGGCCGGAATACCGGATCAACATCATTGACACCCCCGGGCACGTCGACTTCACCATTGAAGTTGAGCGCTCCCTGCGTGTGCTTGACGGTGCCGTGGCCGTTTTCTGCGCCGTTGGCGGCGTCGAGCCGCAGTCGGAGACCGTATGGCGCCAGGCGACCAAATACGCCGTGCCCAGAATGTGCTTTGTCAACAAGATGGACCGTACCGGCGCCAATTTCGAGCGCGTTGTTGGCCAGATCAAGGACCGCCTGGGTGCCAACCCGGTGCCGATCCAGTGGCCGATTGGTGCAGAAGAGAATTTCGAAGGTGTGATCGACCTGGTCAAGATGCGTGCCATCTACTGGGATGCCGAGAACATGGGGACGACCTATGAGGCTCGCGAAATTCCCGCCGAGTTGGCAGATGTTGCCGCCGCTGCGCGCGAGCGCATGGTTGAGGCCGCCGCCGAGGCCATCGAAGAATTGATGGAAAAGTACCTCGAAGGCGAAGAGCTCACCGAAGAAGAAGTCATGAAGGGTCTGCGGACCGGAACGCTGAACAATGAGTTGGTTCCGGTATTGTGCGGAACCGCTTTCAAGAACAAGGGTGTGCAGGCGCTTCTGGACGCGGTGGTTCAGTACATGCCAGCGCCGACTGAAGTGAAGGCTATTCGCGGTCTCGACGAAGACGATCAGGAAGTCACTCGTCCCTCTGAAGACAAGGCGCCTTTTTCCGCACTGGCGTTCAAGATTGCAACCGACCCGTTTGTTGGCACCCTGACCTTCATTCGGGTGTACTCCGGCGTGCTCAAGTCCGGCGACACGGTCCTCAACCCGATCAAGGGCAAGAAAGAGCGCATCGGTCGTATCTTGCAGATGCACGCGAACAGCCGCGAGGAAATCAAGGAAGTTTACGCGGGTGACATCGCCGCCGCTGTCGGCCTGAAGGATGTCACGACCGGGGACACCCTGTGTGACACCTCGAACGTCGTGACCCTGGAGCGTATGGAATTCCCGGAGCCGGTGATCTCGGTGGCCGTGGAGCCGAAGACCAAGACCGACCAGGAGAAGATGGGTATCGCGTTGTCCAAGCTGGCCCAGGAAGATCCGTCTTTCCGGGTTCGCACCGACGAGGAGTCAGGTCAGACCATTATCTCTGGCATGGGTGAGCTCCACCTGGACATCATCGTCGATCGCATGCGCCGCGAGTTCAAGGTTGAAGCCAACGTGGGCAAGCCGCAGGTCGCCTACCGCGAAACGATTCGCCAGGCAGTGGAAGCCGAGGGCAAGTTCGTTCGCCAGTCCGGCGGTCGCGGCCAGTACGGTCACGTCAAGATCAAGCTCGAGCCGATGGAAGAAGGCGGCGGTTACGAGTTCGTCGATGAGATCGTCGGCGGTGTCGTGCCGAAAGACTACATTTCTGCTGTCGGCAAGGGTATTGAAGAGCAGATGAACAACGGTGTGCTCGCCGGTTACCCCATGGTCGACGTCCGGGCCCGCCTGTTCGACGGTTCCTACCACGAGGTGGACTCCAGCGAAATGGCGTTCAAGATTGCCGGCTCCATGGCATTCAAGAATGGTGCGCTGCAGGCCAAGCCGGTTCTGCTAGAGCCCATCATGAAGGTCGAGGCCGTGACGCCCGAAGATTACATGGGTGATGTCATGGGTGACCTGAATCGCCGCCGTGGCCTGGTCCAGGGTATGGAAGATGCGCCGGCCGGAAAAGTCATCCGCGCCAACGTGCCGCTGGCCGAAATGTTCGGTTACGCGACCGACCTGCGCTCGATGAGTCAAGGCCGTGCCACTTACTCGATGGAGTTCCTGCATTACGCGGAAGCGCCGAACAGTGTGGCCGAAGAAGTCATGAAGAAGACGGCCTGATCGGCCGTCCGCACGCAAAGTAAAGGAACGCAAGCATGTCCAAGGCAAAGTTCGAACGTAGCAAGCCGCATGTGAATGTGGGCACGATT
>RECK01000451.1 GCA_007694055.1 Wenzhouxiangella sp. | reverse complement strand
CGGCCATGGCTCCGGTGCTGGTGCGCGGCCAGGCCGAACCTGAGCAGATCGAGTCACGCGTTACAGAGGCACTGGACCGCCACATGGACGTACTTTCGGTAATGAGCGTGCGTCCATTGGCAGAAATCCGGGCCGAGGCCACCGAACGCGATCGCGCCCGGGCCGGCATCACCGCCCTGTTCGGCAGCCTGGTCGTTGTGATGGCCGGATTCGGTTTCTTTGCCATGCAGCGCTTCCTGGTCGACAGCGGCCAGCGCGAAATCGCTGTGCGCATGGCCCTGGGCGCCGGGCCCCGCAGCGTCAGACGCCGCATCCTCCAGCGCGGCTTGCTGCTCGGACTGCCCGGAACTCTGCTGGGCGCGCTGCTGGGCCTGGTCGCCGTGGCCTGGCTGCGTGACGATCTCATCAGCCTCGCCGTCAATGCGCCCGGCGTTGCTGTCCTGACCCTGTTCGGACTGACGGTCCTGCTGCTTGTGGCGACGATTCAGCCGGCCCTGCGCGCCGCGCGCCTGCATCCGGGAGATTTGTTGCGAGAGGAGTGAGGGATGAAATACTATGCCATGCGTAGTACACTTAACGCATGATCAAGTCTTGGGGAAGCAGCTCGACCCGTCGCTTTTGCGAAGATGGGAAGTGCAAGTTTTCCGGGCTTGATGAAGAAGCCGCGATGGATCTTCTCGCGGTGCTTGATGCCGCAACGTCGCTGCAGGATGTCAGCCCCTTGAAATCTATCGGTTTGCACAAGCTCAAGGACGATCGCAAGGGCAATCGCAAGGGCCAATGGGCAATCACGGTCAATGGGCCGTGGCGTATCTGCTTCCGTTTCGCCGATGGTGATGCATGGGACGTAGAGATCGTGGATTACCACTGAAGGAGTCAAAAATATGCGACCTGTTCACCCCGGCCGAATTCTGAAGCGTGAGCTGTCAGCGCGTGCCCTGTCTGCCAATCGCCTGGCGCTTGCGCTGAGGGTGCCTTCTGGCCGACTCACTGATATTCTGAACGGCAAGCGGGGCATTTCTCCGGACACCGCTCTTCGGCTGGGTCGCTTTTTCGGCAACAGCGCCCGATTCTGGCTCAATTTGCAAGCAAATTATGAGTTGGCCGTAGCGGAGCAAGAACATGGCTCCCGGATTGCCGCAGAGGTTGAGCCGAGCGCCGCCTGAACACTGCTGTGAGTTCAATGGAAACCCGGACAGAAAGGTAGCTCTGGACTCAGGCCTGGCGCCACTGGCCGGGCTTCAGGTCGGCCAGGTGGTAGTCGCCGATGCGGGTTCGGATCAGGCGCAGGGTGGGCAGGCCAACCGCGGCGGTCATGCGGCGGACCTGGCGGTTGCGTCCTTCGCTCAGGGTGATTTCCAGCCAGGCGGTGGGTTTGCCGGCCCGCGGCGCGACCGGTGGCTCGCGTTTCCATAGCCAGCCCGGTGCCCGCGGCAGCAGGCGTACCCCTGCTGGCCGGGTTGGTCCGTCTTTCAACTGCACACCAGTGGCCAGCCGCTTCAGCGCGGCGACTTCCGGGCGACCCTCGACCTGGGCCAGGTAGACTTTTTCGGTGCCGTGGCGGGGATCTGCCAACCTCGTCTTGAGTCGACCATCATCGGTGAGGATCAACAGACCCTCACTGTCATAATCCAGCCGCCCGGCCGCATAGACACCGGGCTGCGCTACGAAATCGGCCAGGGTCAAGCGACCTTCAGGGTCGGTGAACTGCGACAGCACCCGAAATGGCTTGTTGAGCAGCAGCGTGGTCACGCAGGTGCCTGGCTGACTAAAAGAGCACGTTCAGGTCGGGCGCCTGGGCCTTGAGCTCGTTTTTGAACAGGGCCTTGATCCGGTCCAGCGCCTTGGCATCCTTGCCTTCAAACCGCAACACCAGCGCCGGGCCCGTGTGCGAGGCGCGGACCAGGCCCCAGCCGTCGTCGAAGTCGACGCGAATGCCATCAACTGTCGAAATCCGGCCGTCGGCAAATGCCGCCGATTCCATCAAGCCGGCAACAATGCTTTCGGCCTGGCCAGGCTCCACCGCCAGGCGGATCTGGGGAGAGGATCGAAAGGCGGGGAAATCGCCCAGGATGTCGCTGACCGGCCGCGTGTCCGCGGCCAGCAGTTCGAGGATACGAGCGCTGGCATAGATCGCGTCATCGAAGGGAAACCAGCGATCGGCAATGAACAGATGTCCACTCATCAAGCCAGCCAGAATCGCCTGCTCCCTGCGCATGGCTTCGGCCACGAAGGGGTCGGCACTGCGAGCCATTACGGAGCGTCCGCCCGCAGACTCGATCAGCGCCAGCAGATGGCTGGAACACTCGCTGTCGTGAACCACCACGGCACCCGATTCGCGTGCGAGCAAATCGCGGGCCAGCAACATCAGCAACCGGTCTGGCCAGATGATTTCGCCATCCGGCGCGACAATACCCAGACGATCACCGTCGCCGTCGTAGGCAATACCGAGGTCGGCCTGGAAGTTGCGCACGCACAGCTTCAAGTCCTCGAGGTTCTCCGGATTGGCCGGGTTGGGATGATGGTTCGGGAAGTTGCCGTCGACATCGGCATAAAGCGGAATCACGTCGGCCCCGATCGCGGCCAACACCTGCGGTGCGACAGTGCCGGTGATGCCGTTGGCACAGTCAAGCACCACCTTCAAGGGTCGTTCCAGCTGGATATCCATGCCAATTCGATCGACATATCGGTCGGTCACGCTTTGCTCTTCGATCCGGCCGGTGCCGCTGACCAGGTCCTGGTTCTGGATACGAGTCATCAGGGCCTGGATGCCCTCATCGTGCAAGACCTCGCCACCCAGGCGAATGCGAAAACCGTTGTGGTCGGCCGGATGATGCGAACCGGTCACCATCACGCCTGAGCCATCGGTCAGCTCGACAGCAGCGAAATTCAGCACCGGCGTGGGCACGGCACCAATGTCGATCACATCCACGCCGCTGCCGCGCAGACCCTGGCTCAGCGCCGACAAGAGCACTGCCCCGAACAGCCGCCCATCCCGGGCGACAACGATCCGCTCGATCCCGCGCGAGCTGGCCTCGGCACCGATGGCCTGGCCAATCAGGGTCGCGCTGCGGGCATCCAGGCTGTCCTCGACCACTCCTCCGATATAGCCCGGGCGGAACAGGGCCGGGTCAAGCAGCGGCGGGCGAGACCCGGGCCTGCCCTGCAGAGCAACCGGCTCCGGCTTGGGCTCCGGCTTGGGCTCCGGCTTGGGCTCCGGCTTGGGCTCCGGCTC
>RECK01000393.1 GCA_007694055.1 Wenzhouxiangella sp. | reverse complement strand
GGCTTCCACCGCTTGATCTACCACCGGCTTTGGCCGGCGCACTGCCTGTCCTGGAATCCGTTTCAATGCCTGTCCTGGAATCCGTTTCAATGCCTGTCCTGGAATCCGCAATGCCTGTCCTGGAATCCGCTGGAATCCGCGGTCATGGCCGAAGATACCGGCACGTCGCGTAGCTGCTATATTCCAAGCAAGGCATTTGAATGGACGCCACCGGAGTACGACATGAGCCTTCGAGTTTTTTTGGTAATCCTGATCTTTCTGGCGTCTCAGCCCACATTGGCAGGCGTTGGTGCCTGCGACGATCTGGGTACCGAGCCGGCGACCGGTTCTGTTGATTTCGGGCAGGACATTCAGCCAATCTTCAACGACCGATGCACCGGGTGCCATACGGCGGGCCATTTCACCGGCCTGGATTTACAGGCCGGCGCCTCGTATGGGCTACTGGTCAATGTGGCGAGCAGTCAGGATGGCAGTTGGCTTCGAGTCGATCCATCGTCGCTGGCAAACAGCCTGCTGTTTCACAAGATCAATTGCGATGATCCTCCGGTAGGCAATCGCATGCCTATCGGCGGCCCGTCACTGTCGCTTGCCGAACAGGCCCTGATCCGCGACTGGATCGAGCAGGGTGCCAGTGATCGGTTTTTTTCCGATCGATTCGAGTCTCTACCTTTGCCCCCGCTGCCGCCCGTCTCTCAAAGCGGCCTGATCGATTGGTTCAACCCGGACCACGGACTCTTTCTGGACGGTGCCGGCTGGGTTGTGGAATGGACCAACCTGGCTGATGAAAGCCGAAGCACGGGCGGCAGTTCGGCTGCAACCACGGTGGCCGCAGTGAATGGCCGCCGGATGATCCGTTTCAACAGCCCGGTCGAAGGCGGCCATTTGGGATACCCCTCGCCAGGCTCCCAGAGTCTGGCGGCGGGCTACAGCGTCTTCGTCGTTTTCCGTCTCAACGAGCCCATCGCAGACGGCCATATCTTTCCGCGTTTCTGGCGCGGCGCCAATGATACCAGCGCCTTTTTCTTCCGCCGCAGCGCCGGTGAGGTTGAAGTCAAGGCGGATCCCCTGGCCCCAAGCGCTCGCCCCAGCCATCCATACGCCAACCGCTACGGCACCGGCAATATCGCGATCCTCACCGCCCGCCTGACCCCGACCAGTCAAGAGCTTTACTTCAACGGCGTCATGGTCTCCAGCAGCGAGTCACCCATCACTACGTACACCATCGATGACACTCTGTTCCAGATCGGCAACAGCGTGCGCGGCGACATCGCCGATGTGCTGGTTTATGACCACTCGGCCACGCTCGAAGATTTGGATGTGACCGGCCAGGCCCTGGCCGAGGCCTATGGGACGGCATGGCCATTAAGGGATTGCGCCGAGTGCCCGATCATGCTGATGATCCCGGCCGGAAGCTTCACCCAGGGCAGCCCGGCCAGTGAGCCGCAGAGTTCTGGTACGGAGCGCCCCCAGCGCACGGTCAACGTTTCGGCCTTTGCCATGGGCCAGTATTCGGTCACTTTCGATGAATGGGATGCCTGCGTTGCCGACGGCGGCTGCACCCACAACTCTGATGACTGGGGTCTTGGGCGCGGCAACCGCCCGGTGATCCTTGTGAGCTGGGACGATGCTCAGGAATACGTTACCTGGCTGAGCACCAAGACCGGACACGACTACCGCCTGCCCTCGGAGTCCGAGTGGGAATACGCCACCCGCGCCGGCACCACCGGTCGCTTCAACACCGGCGACTGCATTTCCAGCGACCAGGCCAATTTCCGCGGTACGAATCCGGCCCAAGACTGCCCTGTGGGCATCTACCCGGAACAGACCCTGCCGGTCGGCAGTTTCGCCCCCAATACCTTTGGTCTGTATGACACCCATGGCAGTGTCTGGGAATTGGTGGAGGACTGCTGGAATGAGAACTACGTCGGGGCCCCTATTGATGGCGGCGCCTGGATGTCGGGTGACTGCAGTCGTGCTGTGACTCGCGGCGGCGCCTGGACCCTCGCTGGTAGCTGGCTGCGTTCTGCCCAACGCATCTCGCTCCCCCACGGCGATCGCACCATCAATACTGGCTTCCGTGTGGCCAGGTCCGTAGACCCCTGAACTGCATTCAACAACAACCTGACCGATGGCGCGGTAATAGATGCTCTCGGTGCCCTGGACCTGTCCGAGCCGCTCTTTCGGATGACTGGCGACTCGCCAGATGTCGGCTGGCGCTGCGCGTTTTGCACCGACCGGTGGCTTGAGTTTGCCACGCTTATTTGAGCCGGCATTGTCGCAAGCCGGGATCCCTCGGGGCCCAGGACGATTCCCTGCACTACGCGCTCAACCCATCCATCAAAAGTCTCCCGTAAAACGTAAAGCGCCCCTCATCCTTGACCCGTCACTCCTCCACCTTGACCGTCACCCCCTGCCGAGCCAACACCCGATTCGCATTCCCCGTCACATACCGCAACTCATAGCGCCCCGCCTGCGCGGGCGCGCGCAGGGTGGCCGGCGTGCCGCTGGTGGCATAGCTGTAGGAGAGATAGCGCGAATCCGCTGCCCCTGTTTCGACGATGGTGATGAAATCGCGCTGATTGCCTGGGCCCGTCCACTCGACATCGAATGAACTCCCCACGGTCATTTCGGCCGGACCCGACAGACTGGCCGTGATTTCGGTCAGCTCAATGACCTGGCGGGCCATAACGGTGCTTTGGCCGCTGACATAGCGCAACTCATGGGCACCGGCATGGTCGGGCGCGCGCAGCTCTACCGGGCTGCCGTCGCGTGTATAGACATAGCTGAGGTATCGGTAATCCGGCGTGCCGACAGGGACAATGGTGATGAAGCGTATAGGAAGTATAAGCGGCCTATTTCCTGATTTCCAGCGGTATCCGAAGCCGTCCAGCGCCGACGTTTAGCACCGGCTACAGGCGGAATCTCAACCAATTTTCCTCTGTCGGGGCCAATCGAATAGCCTCCTACCCCGCTTTTGCCGGTGTTGACCTCTCTCGGCACGAGCGCCACCGGGCCGCGCACGGATGGAACGCGGCCTGAAGTCGGTTTTCTACAGTTCAGTGAGGCAAGCCGATACGCTCCGTCGGCGGCGCTCGGCTTTCCGCCCACAGCCCCGGGAGATCCTTACTGGCCAGGTGAGTCAGTATCCGCTCGATCACCGGTGGGTCCTCTATGGAAGCGATGATCTGGACCGTGCCCCCGCAACTCGGGCAGGTCTCCACATCAATCTGAAAGA
>RECK01000234.1 GCA_007694055.1 Wenzhouxiangella sp. | reverse complement strand
CGCTGGTCAGGTTGGAGGCGCTTGGAAGACAAGGAAAACCCTTCCGAAGCCCCGCCTTTCAACCTCCTCCCCCCCCCTTTCGCAACGGGTGGTATCTGGCCGATCAAGGCCTGGCCGGGTTGCGGAGTCCGGCGCTAACCGCTCCCCAAGCCATCCCTGCCACCGGGTGCCGGATCAGAACCACTGAACGACCAGCGAGCGAAAAGGTAGTCTTACCGGGCCCAGGCCACCGAGAACCGTTCAACCACCCTGATCGATAACCCGGCCAGGCCTTGAGCGGCCAGATACCACCCGGTGCCGCTACCACCCTCCCAATCTCTTTTCACCAGCTGGCAGCAAGCAAAAAAGCTGGTGTGCTGTCTGGTATTAATTGCTGAAAATCAGAGCACAAAGCCTTGTGCAGCTACCGCGAGTTTTCTGCACACAACAAAACCTCAGCCCGGGACGCCTACCTTGATTTACCCCCGAACCAAACCGAGGCCCCGGAAAGCTAGCTCCCTTCCTCGATAAACTCCACAAACCCCGCCAGCCACTTGCTGACCTGCTCCTTGAGCCGATCATCCGCCCAATCAGCCTGAAGGCTTTCATGGGCCTTTGAAACCCGCAGGTAACCAGGATAGAGATGAACACCCAGCTGGCGCAGGTTGATCAGGGCGCCGGACTGGGCCAGCGCCGTACCCCAGGCGCCGGGCGTGGCGCCGGCAAGCGCGGTCTTGCGCCCGCCGAAGGTCGGTTTCATTTCCTCACCCGGTCGTGTCAGCCAGTCCAGGGCGTTCTTGAGGACGCCGGGCATGCCCGCGTTGTATTCCGGCGTTATCAGGACCAGGCCGTCGGCTGCCTTGATCTCGCCGCGCAGCGTGCGCACGGCCTCGGGAATGCCTTCCCGCTCTTCCAGGTCGCCGTCATACAAGGGGATACCGTGCAAGGTCAACGGTCGCAGTTCGGTGCCAGGCGGTGCCTGTTCGCTCATCAGTCGCGCCAGGCGCGTGTTGAATGATTCGGACCTCAGGCTTCCGGATACGGCAACGATTTTCATGGCAACTCCTGTTGATTGATTAACGGGATAACGGTCAGCGCCTGGAAGGCGCCAACCGGTTTTCGACCAGAGAATACACTGCCGGCACCACAACCAGCGTCAACAGGGTCGATGACAGCATGCCGCCGATCACGGCTATGGCCAGCGGCCCGTTGGTGTCAGCGCCCGCGCCAAGACCCAGGGCCGGCGGCGTCAACGCCAGCACCACGGTCAGCGATGTCATCAATACCGGCCTGAGTCGTATCGGGCAGGCGCGACTCAAGGCCCGGTCCACCGAATCACCCGCGGCCCGGAACTGATTGGTCAGGTCAATGAGCAGGATGGAATTCTTGGCCACCAGCCCAACCAGCAAAACCATGCCGATCATGGAATAGATGTTCAACGAGTTGCCGGTCAGCCATAGTGCAAACACGCCACCGATGACGGCCAGCGGCTGAGCGACCATGACGATCAACGGCTGGATGAAGGAGTTGAACTGGCTGGCCAGGACCATGAAGACCAGAACCACGGCGAGCGAAAAGGCAAGCAGTACGTATTGCTGGGTAGCCTGGAATTCACGCGCCTCGGCCTTGAGATGGAGTTGATACCCCAGCGGCAGCAGCTCTCTTGCCTCGGCCTCGATCACATCCACCGCTCGCCCCAGCGCCATTTCCGGATTACCGAAGAAATTGGCCGAATAGTTGAGGTCGAAGCGGGTGATCACTGCCGGCGCCAGGCGTTCATGGGCCTGGGCCAGGCTGTCGAAACGAACCAGATCGCCGGAAGCGGCCCGCAGCATGATCCGATTGAGATCCTCAGGCTGGGTGATCTGTCCCGGTGCCGCCTTGACCCGGATATCGTAACGCTCACCGTCGCCCGGATCGTCATTGAAGCGGGCGATGTCGACACCGCCGGCCAGCATGTTGACGGCAAAGGCGACATCGGCCGCGGAGAGACCGACGTCGGCGATGCGCTGTCGATCAACCTCGACATCCAGCTGCGGCAGATCCAGCTGCAGATCCAGGTCGAGCCGGCCCATACCCTCGGCATCTTCCAGTTTTTGCCGCAGTTCCCTGGCCAGGCGGGCGACCTCATCGAGATCAGCCCCGCTGATGGCAAACTGCAGCGGGTCTCCGCGCTGGCCACCAACAATGGATGGTGGTGCCGCAAAGGCTATCACCCCGGGTATGCGAGTGAGCTCCTGGCGCAGCTCGGCGAGAAAGTCCTGCTGACTGATGTCGCGCCGGTCACGCTCGACCAGGCGGGCGAATGCCAGCCCCCGGTTGACCTCCCCGGCCTGACCCAGACCGATGGCCGTGAAATAGGAACGGACGGCCTGGTGGGAGCCCAGCAGCTCCTCGATCTCTCCCATGTAACGATCGGTTACATCGATGCCGGTTCCCAGCGGTGCTCGGAAAAAGACCACGAAGCGACCCTCATCTTCTTCCGGCGAGAACTCTTTCTCGATGGCCACGAAAAAAATGCCGGACGACATCACGATCACGGCAGCCACGGCTACAACAGTCCAGCGCCGATCCAGGGCAAAACCCAGAACGCGCGCATAGGTCGTGTTCATGCCGTCAAAGAAGCGGTCGAACGCATGGTAGACGCGACCACGCGCCTCCTCCGACCGGCGCACCCGCAAAAAGCGCGCGCACAGTACCGGCGTCAGGGTCAGGGCGACCAGCGATGAGGCCAGCACGCCCACCGTGACCGTCACCGCGAAGGATTCGAAGAAGCGCCCGATGATCCCGCCAAGGAAAATCACCGAGGCGAAGATCGACACCAGGGTCAGTGTCGTTGCGATGATGGCAAAGAAGACCTGGTTCGAGCCGGAGATCGCCGCGGCCACGGGATCCGGATTTTCCTCCTGGCGATGCCGGTAGATATTTTCCAGCACCACGATGGCGTCGTCGACAACAACCCCGATCAGCAACAACAGGGCCAGCAGCGTCATGGTGTTGAAGGTGTAGCCCATCAGGTAGATCACCGCCACGGCAGCCAGCAGCGACACCGGAATCGCAAGCGCAATGATGATGGTTCCCCGCCAGGACCTCAAGAACAGCAACACCACCAGGGCCGCCAGCAAGGCGCCTTCAACCAGGTGCTCCTGCAATGCGCGCACGATTTCCCGGATCAGCTCCGAGTCGTCGGAAGCGATCTCGATGATCATGCCGGGCGGCAGTTGCGGGATGATCTCATTGTCGAGCCGTTCCATCACGGCATCAACGATGGCGACGGTATTCGAGCCGGCAATCTTGACAATCCCCAGCCCGACATTGGGCCGACCGTTGTAGCGCGCCACTGAGCGGAAGTCAGAAAGGCCATCAACGACCGTGGCCACGTCGGCCAGGCGGACCGGGGCACCGTCGACGTAACGGACAATCATCTCTTCCAGCGCCTCGATGCTGTGAAACTCGAGATCCAGCTTGATCAGCATTTCCGTCGGACCAGCCACCAGGAAACCACCAGGAAACTGAACGTGCTCGGTCGCGAAGGCTTCGCGAATGTCCTGGGCGGTGACGCCGAAAGCCGCCATCTGGTCCAGGCCAAGATCGATTCGAATCGTGCGTTCCCTGCGACCACCGATCCTGACCTCGCCGACCCCGTCAATGGTTTCCAGGCGCTTGCGAATGACGTTGTTGGCGTACTGGTTGAGCTGTTGCAGGGTGCGGTCCCCACTCAATGAAATCCACATGATGGGACTGGCCCCCAATTCAACCTTGGCCACGACCGGCGGATCGGCATCACGAGGCAGCTGGCGCAGGATCTGGTTGACCTTGGCCTGGGTCTCGTTGAAGGCAACATCGATATCCTTGTCGAGGTTGAAGGTCACGATGACATTCGACACTCCCGGCGACGATGTCGACTGGATAAAGTCAATGCCCGGAACGCTGTTGACCGCGCCCTCAATGAGGTTGGTGATGCTGGCATCGACAATTTCCGGGCTGGCGCCGGGCAGCACGGTGGTCACCGAGATCAGCGGAAACTCGATCTCGGGGAAGCGATCAACCCCGATACGCTGAAACCCGATCAGGCCGAACAGTACCAGTACGGCCGAAATCATGTAGGCCAGCACATGCCGGCGAATGGCAAGCTCCGGCAGTGTCACGACTCGACCTCGTCGTCAAACGGGTCGCTGCTGTCATTGACTTGATCAAGCCAGCGGGTGATTTCAAGCCGGGCGCCGTCAGTCAGAAATCCGGCGCCGTCGACAACAACCGCCTCGTCACCGGCCAGACCCTCGATCACCTCGACCCAGTCACCGCTGCGCAAACCCAGCAGCACCGGTCGTTCAATGGCCCGATCGTTTCCGTCATAAACGAAGACCACCTGCCCTGCAGGCCGCCTGACAACGCTGGCCAGGGGCACAACCAGGCCCTCACGCTGCGCCAGTATCACCTGACCGGTCACCGAGCCGCCGACACGCCACTGACCCGGGTTATCCAGGGCCACGATCAACTCCATTGCGCGGGAGCCAACGCCTACCATGGGACGTATCTCACTGATGCGCGCCTCGATCGATTGACCCGGCCGCGCCGGCACGCTCAGCCTTACCGGCAAACCAATTGCAAGCTCGTCGAACAGTCGCTCCGGCAGCGGCAACACGGCACGCAGCGCGTCGGCAGCCACCAGTTCGAACAGCACCAGCCCCGGCGAGACAAAATCGCCGGGGCTGACGTGACGCCGTTGAACCTGGCCCGTGACCGGGCTGAGCACCCGGGTGCGTTCCAGGTTGATTTCGGCGTCATCGCGGCGCGCCCGGGCTTCATCCAGCTGGGCGCTGTAGACCCGGACCAGGGTCTCGGCTTCATCAAGTTGGTCCTGGGCCACCGATTGGCGCTGGGCGAGATTACGCAGCCGATTGACCTGCACGCGCTGATTCTCCAGCATGGCCTCCAGGCGCCGCACGGCCGCCTCGGCCGAGGCTACGGCCAGCGCCTGGGTTTCCGAGTCCAGTTCGGCCAGCACGTCCCCCTCGGCAACCGACTCGCCCGCATCCATCGCGATGCGTTTGACCCGGCCGGAAGTTTCCGCCGCCACGCTGGGCGCAGCCTCGGCCTCCAGGCGACCGATCGATGTTTCAACCCGCTCAAGCTCGCGAAACTCCGGCCAGGTCAGGGTCACCGCGGTGGCGCGCTCGGATGGCCCAGGATCGGAATCCCCACCGCAGGCGCTGAGAAATGTCACCAGCAACAGCGCCATAACACCAATACTCAGGAATTTGAAGTTCATGAGTGCTCGCTCCGATTAAACAAACCGCGAAAGACGACGTCGGCAATGGCCGACGCAAAGGCCTCGGGGTCATCTGCCAGAGGCTGACCAGGCAGCTCGCTCAGCGCCTCGCGAGACTGGAAATAGAGCACGTTGGCGCTCAGCAAGGTCAACGCCGCCGCCGCGGCATCGACGTCAGCCCGAATCAGCCCTGCCGCGGCTGCGTCCTTCAGATAGTCGACCAGGCGCTGGAAATTGGGCGACAGCACTTCGCGTACCAGGGTGAGGCAGCGTTCGCTGGCCGGCTCCTGCAGCTCACGCAGCACCAGGCGCGCCACTTCCGCGTTGCGCTGCAAATGAGCCAGGTGACGATGCTGGAAAGTTGCAATGCAAGTCGCCGGATCCTCAGCGGTGGACAGCACCGTGTCCAAGGTCTGCCCGAATTCAACCGCCGCTTCCCGGATCACCGCAAGGTAGAGCGCTTCCTTGCTCTCGAAGTGATGAAACACGGTCGACTTGCCGACACCGGCAGCGCGCGCAATGGCCGCGATGGAAGCACCGGCGAAGCCGTGACGCGAAAACTCGGCAGCCGCGGCCGATAGCAGGCGCGTGCGGCCGTCAGCCGGGATCGAGTCCGGCGCAGCAGGCAATGAAACAGGTTCTGGCATGGAAAAGTCATCCTGACCGATCGGTCGGTCAGTCTAACACCAAACTGGGTAAGAAGTATTCATGCAGGTACAATGCGCGCTGACAGCAACAACAACGGGAGTAGACAGCACAATGGGAATGCTCAAGGGCAAGAAGGCGCTAATCGTTGGCGTGGCCAGTCCGCGCTCCATCGCCTGGGGTATAGCCGAAGCCATGCATCGTGAAGGCGCCGAGCTGGCGTTCACTTACCAGACCGAAAGACTCAAATCACGGGTCGACAAGATCGCCGAACAGACGGGTTCAACGCTGGTTCTGCCACTGGACGTGGCCGAGGACGAGCAAATCGAGGCCGTGTTCGACGAGGTCGGCAAACACTGGGATGGCTTGGACATCATCGTCCACGCGGTCGGGTTCGCCCCGCGCGAGCAGCTGGAAGGTGACTTTGCCGACGTCATCGATCGCGAGGGTTTTCGTATCGCCCATGACATCTCCAGCTACAGCTTCGCCGCCCTTGCCCGGGCTGCACGGCCATTGATGAAAGGCCGCAAGGGCTCACTGTTGACCCTGAGTTACCTGGGCGCCGTTCGGGCCATGCCCAGCTATAACGTCATGGGCCTGGCAAAAGCCTCACTGGAGGCGTCTGTCCGTTACCTGGCCTACGGCCTGGGTCCGGACGGAATCCGCGTCAACGGCATCTCGGCCGGCCCAATCAAGACCCTGGCCGCCTCCGGCGTCTCGCAGCTGAGATCCATGCTTGACCACGTCGAAAGCACCTCGCCACTGCGCCGCAACGTCACCATCGAAGATGTCGGCAATGCCGCCGCATTCCTGTGTTCGGATTACGCGGCCGGGATCACCGGCGAAATCACCTACGTGGATGCCGGCTACAACATCGTGGGGATGGCCGGGCTGGAATAGTCCGACAGCAGAAATTCGGTCAAAACGAGAAAAAGGCAGGCCGTCACCGGCCTGCCTTTTTCGTTTCGAACCGCGCTAACGGAATGACTACAGTCGATCTTCGACCACCCGGATCCGCGTATTCTCGCGCAGGTTGGCCAACAGGCTTGCAAATTCTTCATCGGCACGACCGAACAAAATCTGCTGCCTGGCGATCATTCGTTCCATTTCCTCGGCCGTGGCCGGGTTACCCGCCGTCACCGATTCCAGCCTGATCACGGCGTAGCCGTCCCGCTTGCGCAACACATGCACCGTCGGCTGATCACCGGGTGCCGGCAGACGAAACAGCGCGCTGATGAAGTCGGAGCCGTGCTCGAAGTCGAATCGACCCACGCCTTCCAGATTCTGCACTTCCAGGCCTTCCTCCTCAGCCTGGGCTTCCAGGCCAGCGCCATCGCTGCCGATCAGCTCGGCCAGGCGCTCAGCCTGGGCGCGCGCCTCGGCACTGGCGCGCTCACGCACCAGGCGATCGCGAATCCGGTCAGCCACCTCGGCCAACGGTCGCGGCTCGGACGGGAAGTGCTCATCAAGCTTGATGACAACCAGGCGATTGCGGTCCAGCTCGATCGGGTCAGAAACCAGGCCATCGATCAACACGGTATCCGAGAAGGCGGCCTCAGCCACGCGAGGATCAGCGGCAACCCCTTCACCGCCGCGGCGCGGGAACGGCTCGGTGGTGCGGATTTCCAGGCCCAGATCGGCGGCAACCGGCTCCAGCGTGGAGTCATCGGCAAAAACCAGATCGACCAGTCGATCAGACTGCTCGATAAACAAGGCCTCACTTTCACGTTCGATGAACTCGTCCAGGATTTCGTGACGCGCTTCTTCAAAGCTCATGCCCTGCGGGGGACGAATTTCTTCCAGCCGTATCAGGTGCAGACCAAAGCGTGTTTCAACCGGTTCCGAAAGTTCGCCCGGCGAATCCAGCGCATAGAGCGCATCCTCGAATGGCGCTACCATCTGCTCCGGCTCTACCCAGCCAAGATCACCGCCCTGATCACGCGAGCCCGGATCATCGGAATACGTCGCCGCCAGCTCGGCAAACTCCTCGCCGTCAAGCAAACGCTGGCGCAGTTCAGCGGCCAGAGCCAAGGCCTCGTGCTGCTCGCGCTCTGCCCCTGTCTCGATGAGAATGTGAGAAGCGCGCCGGGCCTCAGGAGTCAGGTAACGCTGGCGAGCAGCCTCATAGCGCTGCCTGAGTTCGTCTTCACTCAAGGACAGGCCATCAGTCAGATCGGCAGCATTCAGTTCCACGTACTGCACGCTGACCTGCTCGGTGGTCATGAAATCCTGGAGGTTGTCCTGGTAGTACTGTTCGATGTCGGCATCGCTGACCTCCACGGCATCGGCGAAGGGCTGGTAAACCAATTCCAGCTTGGTCAGGCTTCGGCGCTCCTGCTGCAGCTCAATCATGCGATCGATTTCAGTCTCGGTGATTACCACTGAATTCGTCAACACCGATGGCACGGCACTGACCAGCAGGTCGTCGCGCAGCTCGCGTTCAAACCCGCGCGGGGTGCGGCCCGTGCCGCGCAACAGCTGCTGGTACTGAACCGGGTCGAAGCGGCCACCAACCTGGAACGCCTCGATTTCGCCAATGATGCGGAACAGCGCTGCATCGCTGACTTCGAGACCCAGCCGCTGCGCGTGCTGTCGCAGCAGAACCTGGTCAATCATGCCCTCCAGGTGTTCACGGCGGACAATGGGCTGGTTCGTTGCGATTTCATCATAGGCGTCGCCCTGCTGTTGGCGCAGCTGTGCACGGTAACGGGCAAAGCTGGTCTGAAATTCCGAAGTCGAAATTTCATCATCGCCAATGGTCGCAACAGCGTCCTGGGGTACAGCGCGAATGTAACTTTCGAGGCCGAAAAACAAAAAGGGCACGGCCAGCAAACCCAGCACGAAAATGGCGACGATTCCGGTAACGCGATCGCGAATGGCCTGAAGCATGGTGACAGGATCCTGAGGCTAGCGGTAAGGGACGATGGCTTTTATCGACAGATTTGATCGACAGCTTAAATGAACAGGGCGCCTGAGAAGGCGCCCTGTGAGTTATGGCGGAGTGGACGGGACTCGAACCCGCGACCCCCGGCGTGACAGGCCGGTATTCTAACCAACTGAACTACCACTCCAAAAAACCTGGTGGGTGCTGACGGGCTCGAACCGCCGACCCTCGCCTTGTAAGGGCGATGCTCTCCCAGCTGAGCTAAGCACCCCGGGCGTAAGCCGTTTATTTTATCGCGTCTTTGAAACCTTTACCAGCCTTAAATGAAGGAGTTTTCGACGCCTTGATCTTTATGGTCTCACCAGTGGCCGGATTGCGGCCGGTGCGAGCTGCGCGCTTCTTGACCGAAAAAGTACCAAAACCAATCAGGGAAACGGTATCTCCCTTCTTCAGGGCTTTGCCAATGGTCTCGATGGTGGCATCGAGAGCACGCTGCGAATCGGCCTTGGACAAGCCAGAGGCTGCCGACACGCTGTCAATCAGTTCGGATTTATTCATTACTGTGGTGCTCCAAATCGTTATCTTAAGTAAATTTCTCAGCGACTACCCCTACTCAGCTTTCCGAGCACTGTCAGATCATGCCGCTGACCCGTAATGGCGTGAGATAGTATCCTAGCAAACACATACCATCAACCATCAATGGGCGGAAAAGACCCAGATATGCTGAAAAAAGCGCCGAGTTCCAGGGATTTTAACCCAGACGGCCGCCTCAATGGGCCCGCACTGAGGACTCAGAGGCATCTTTTTTGCCGGCCACCGGCTCTCCGCCGTCTTCACTGGCAGCGGCACCCGGCACCAGGGCCAGCGCCAGGACCTCGTCAATCCAGGTTACGGGCCGTATTTCAAGGTCCTTTTTGATCCGATCCGGAATTTCAGCCAGATCCTTCTCGTTTTCTTCAGGAATCAGCACCAGCCGGATTCCTCCGCGCAGGGCCGCCAACAGCTTCTCCTTGAGTCCGCCGATAGGCAACACCTTGCCTCTGAGCGTGATTTCTCCGGTCATCGCCACATCGGAACGTACCGCGACCTCGCTCAACACGGACACCAGGGCGGTGACCATGGCTATCCCTGCACTGGGACCGTCCTTGGGCGTCGCGCCCTCGGGAACGTGAATATGTATATCCCGGTTCTGATGGAAGTCCTCGGCGATTCCAAGCCCCCTGGCCCGCGAACGGACCACCGACAAGGCCGCCTGTACAGATTCCTGCATGACGCTGCCGAGCTGGCCGGTATGAGTCAACTTGCCCTTGCCCGGCACCGCGGCCGCCTCGATCTGCAAAAGCTCACCCCCGACCTCGGTCCAGGCCAGGCCGGTAACCTGGCCAATTTCGCTCTGCTCCTCGGCACGACCGAAGCGATGCCTGCGCACCCCCAGGTACTTGTCGAGATTCCGCGTTGTGACCTGGCGTCTTTTCAGCTTGTCATCAAGACTCAGTTCCTTGACCACCTTGCGACAAATCTTGGCCAGTTCGCGTTCGAGGTTGCGGACCCCGGCCTCGCGGGTGTAGTAGCGGATGATATCGACGATGGCTGTCTCGCTCACTGACAGCTCCTCGTCCTTGAGGCCATGCTGCCTCATCTGCTTTTCCATCAGATAGCGCATGGCGATATTGAGCTTTTCATCCTCGGTGTAGCCGGGAATCCGGATGATTTCCATTCGGTCCAGCAACGGCGGTGGAATGTTGAGCGAGTTGGCCGTCGCCAGGAACATCACTTCCGACAGGTCGAAATCGACCTCCAGGTAGTGATCGCCAAAGGTGTTGTTCTGCTCGGGGTCGAGCACCTCGAGCAGGGCCGAAGACGGATCACCGCGGAAATCCATCGACATCTTGTCGAGTTCGTCGAGCATGAACAGCGGATTACGCGTACCGATCTTGCCCATGTTCTGCAAGACCCGCCCCGGCATGGAGCCGATATAGGTGCGACGATGGCCGCGAATCTCGGCTTCATCGCGCACGCCACCCAGGCTCATGCGCACAAACTTGCGTCCGGTTGCGCGGGCGATGGACTTGCCCAGCGAGGTCTTTCCGACGCCGGGAGGCCCGACCAGGCAAAGAATCGGCCCTTTCAGTTTCTTGACCCGCTGCTGAACGGCCAGGTACTCCAGAATCCGCTCCTTGACCCGTTCCAGGCCATAGTGATCGGCCTCGAGCACGTCCTCGGCAGCCTTGAGATTGTTGCAGATCTTGCTGCGCTTTTTCCACGGCATCATCAAGATCCAGTCGAGGTAGTTGCGTACAACCGTGGCCTCGGCTGACATCGGCGACATCATCTTGAGCTTGTTGAACTCGGATCGGGCTTTCTCCAGCGCTTCCTTCGGCATGCCGGCCTTCTCTATCCGAGCCTCGAGATCACCCAGATCATTACCCGACTCGTCCAGATCGCCAAGCTCCTTCTGGATCGCCTTCATCTGCTCATTCAGGTAATACTCGCGCTGACTCTTTTCCATCTGGGTCTTGACCCGGCCACGAATACGCTTCTCAAGCTTGAGCACATCGATCTCGCCCTCGACCAGCGCCATCAGGCGCTCCATGCGCTCCATTATCGAGGCGGTTTCGAGAATCTGCTGCTTGTCCTCGATGCGAATACCGAGGTGGGCGGCAATGGTGTCGGCCAGGCGACTGGCGTCTTCTATGCCGGCCAATGTCGTCAAAAGCTCCGGCGGAATCTTGCGGCTGAGCTTGACGTACTGCTCGAACAGACTCATCAAGCTGCGAGTGGTGACCTCAAGGGCACGCTGATCGTCTACCTCGGGTGCGTTGAGATACTCCCAGCGCCCCGCCAGGTATCCCTCGGTCTCTTCAAGCGCATGCACGCGCACTCGCTCCACCCCCTCGACCAGAACCTTGGTCGTTCCGTCCGGGAGCCGAAGCATCTGCAAGATGCTGGCAATGGTGCCGCAGTCGAAAAGATCATCCGGCTCAGGCGACTCGATCTCGGGATTTTTCTGGGTGACCAGTAGAATCTGCTTGTCGACGTTCATGGTTTCTTCCAGCGCCCGCACGGAGCGCTCACGCCCCACGAACAGCGGAATAACCATGTGCGGGAACACCACGACGTCGCGCAGGCTGAGAACCGGCGTTGGCTGGCGCGGTGGCTTGTTGGTGCTATCAGGCAGTTCCATACTGGCCATGGTATCAATTCGTCCTGTATTGCCGCATCCGGGCGGAAGCGACGTCGGTGGTTATAGAACAGAGTATATTGGCGCAGCGGCGATGCGATTCAAGCATTGCCGCCAAAGCGTGCTCCGTCAGCCGGGTCCGCTGACGGCAATTCGCTCGAAGCCGCCCGCGGGGTACGGGCTCAGGATTCGGCGCCAGCGCGCTGTTGCTGGGTACCGTCGTAGATGATGTAGGGGGCAGACTCACCGTTGATCACGGCTTCGTCGACGACCATCTTGCTGACGTTTTCCATCGATGGCAGGTCGTACATGCTCTCAAGCAGCACGTTTTCCAGAATGGTCCGCAGTCCGCGAGCACCAGTCTTTCGCGCCATGGCCTTGCGTGCGATGGCATGCAAGGCATCTTCACGCACCTCGAGCTCACAGCGGTCCATCTCGAACAACTTGCGAAACTGCTTGACGACCGCGTTCCGGGGCTCGACCAGGATACGCACCAGCGCGTCCTCGTCCAATTCCGTCAACGTGGCCACGACCGGCATGCGGCCAACAAACTCGGGGATAAGACCATAGCGGATCAGGTCCTCAGGCTCGACATTGGCCAACACCGTCGACAGATCGCTGGACTCGGCACTGCGAACCTCGGCCTTGAATCCTATTCCTGCCGACTGCGAACGCGCCTGGATCACCTTGTCCAGGCCGGCAAAGGCGCCACCGCAAATGAACAGGATATTGCGGGTATCGACCTGGAGGAACTCCTGCTGCGGATGCTTGCGACCACCCTGCGGCGGCACCGAGGCCATCGTGCCCTCGATCAGCTTCAGCAGCGCCTGCTGCACGCCCTCGCCGGACACGTCACGCGTGATTGACGGATTTTCAGCCTTGCGCGAGATCTTGTCGATTTCATCAATGTAGACGATGCCGCTCTGGGCCTTCTCGACATCGTAGTCGCACTTCTGCAACAACTTCTGGATGATGTTTTCCACATCTTCGCCGACATAGCCCGCCTCGGTCAGCGTAGTGGCATCAGCGATGGTAAAGGGAACATTCAGCATCCTGGCCAACGTTTCAGCCAGCAAGGTCTTGCCAGACCCGGTCGGACCGATCAGCAGGATATTGGACTTGGCCAGCTCGACGTCATCACGGTGCTTGTGCGACTCAAGGCGCTTGTAGTGGTTGTAAACCGCCACCGACAAGACCTTCTTGGCTGCTTGCTGGCCAATGACGTAGTTGTCCAGGAAAGAATGGATTTCCCGCGGCGTTGGCAACTGCTCACGCTCGGCCAGGCTTGATTCTTCCAGCTCTTCACGAATGATGTCGTTGCACAGCTCGACACACTCATCGCAGATGTAAACGCTGGGGCCGGCAATGAGCTTGCGCACCTCATGCTGGCTCTTGCCACAGAACGAGCAGTAGAGAATCTTGCCGTCGCTGGTGGATTCACTCATCGGTGTTTCGGGCTTCGCATTGGATCATGGGTACAGTTTACCCGAATTGGTCGAGCCTTACGTTGACGCTCGGCTCTCGAGCACCTCGTCGACCAGACCATAGTCACGCGCCTCGACGGCAGACAGGAACTTGTCGCGGTCGGTGTCGTTCTCGATCGTTTCCAGCGGCTGCCCGGTGTGCTTCTGGAGAATACGGTTAAGCGTATCCTTCATCTTCAGAATCTCGCGGGCGTGAATGTCAATATCAGAGGCCTGACCCTGAAAACCACCCAGAGGCTGGTGAATCATGACACGCGAGTGCGGCAGGGCATAGCGTTTGCCCGCCGCGCCCGCCGCCAGCAACAGCGCGCCCATGCTGGCCGCCTGACCGACACACATGGTGGCGACATCCGGCTTCAGGAATTGCATGGTGTCGTAGATCGCCATTCCGGCGGTCACGACACCGCCGGGGGAATTGATGTAGATATTGATGTCTTTCTCGGGATTCTCTGACTCGAGGTACAACAGCTGGGCCACGACCAGGTTAGCCATGTGGTCCTCGATCGGACCGACGATGAAGATCACGCGTTCCTTGAGCAGACGCGAATAAATGTCGTAGGCCCGCTCGCCGCGAGCGGACTGCTCGACGACCATGGGCACCAGGTTCAAGGCCTTTTCGTTCATTCCTGCTCCAGCGCTTGCTTGAAAGACATCTGCTTTTCAGACACATTTGCCCGTTCCAGCAAGGCATCTACCACCTGCTCTTCGAGCACTATATTTTCCATCTGATCCATCAACCGCTCGTCAGACCGATAGATCTCAATGATCTGGGACGGATTTTCGTAAGTCTCGGCCACTTCTTCCAGCTTGGCCTGGATTCGCGCCGGATCAATCTGGATGCCGGATTGGCGGGCAAACTCGCCGAACAGCAAGCCCAGTCGCAGTCTACGCTCGGCCGACTCACGGAAGGCTTCCGGGCCGGGCACATTTGCCTCGTTGCCCTGCTGGCGCGCCTGCGCCTGAACCTGGGCCTGCATCTGGCGCATTTCCTGCTGCAGGCTGCTGGCCGGCAGCGGCAGATCGGCGTACTTGCCCAGCAGCTTGTCGGTAACCGATTGCTTGAGCCGGTTGGTGACAGCGGCCCGCAGCTCACGCTCCAGATTGCGCCGCACGTCGGCGCGCAGTTTTTCGACGCCCTCCTCGACCCCGAAAGCCGCGGCAAACTCGTCGTCAACCTCAGGCAGCTCGGAATACTCGATCTTCTGAACCTTGAGCTCGACCTGGGCGGTCTTGCCGGCAAGCGATTCATGCCGATAGTTTTCCGGGAAGGTCAGCTCAACCGTCTTTTCTTCGCCCGAACTCGCCCCTTCCAGGGCAGCCTGCAAATCGGGAAAACTTTCCAGAGCGCCTACCGTCGGGGCAATTTCATGCCGACCGGTTTCGGGAATTCTCTGCCCATCAAGCTCGGCCACGTATGACAAACGGACACGATCACCGTCCGTTGCGGGCCGATCGGCCTCGTGCCACTGGCGACGCTGTTCGCGCAGGGTTTCAATCATGTCGTCGATATCGGATTCGACCACCTCGGCGACCGGCTTCTCGATTTCCAGGTCATCGACGGCAATTTCAGGCAGATCGGGAAAGACCTCAAGCTCGGCAATGAACTCGAAGCCGGCATCGCTGCCTTCGCCGGTAGGCTCCAGCCGGGTCACGCCGGCCACGCGCATGTCCTGCTCGCCAATGGCCTGCTCCAGGCTGCTTTGCATGACCTGGCTGAGCACCTCTTCGCGCACCTGCTTGCCGTAGCGCTGACGAATGACGTTGATCGGCACCTTGCCCGGGCGGAAACCCTTCAGGCGCACCTCGCGGCGCAGCTCGTTGAGGCGCCCGGCAACGCGGGAGTCTATATCGTCGGCCGGAACCTGAACGGTCATGCGCCGCTCCAGATCCCCCGTCTTTTCAACCGATACCTGCATGACTGATTCTTTATGGATTCAAATGTTAGGTCGTTGGAATACCGGGGTCCCGCAGGTACCGCCGGCGGCGAGGATGTGGTGGGCCGTCAGGGACTCGAACCCCGAACCTACTGATTAAGAGTCAGCTGCTCTACCATTGAGC
>RECK01000449.1 GCA_007694055.1 Wenzhouxiangella sp. | reverse complement strand
GCCGGTGAGCTGGACTGGAACCAGCCCGAGGCGCGGGCGTTTCTGGAGCGGGCGGGCGATGAAGCGCGTGATGCGGACTGGATGAGTCGGGGCAGTGCGGGCAAGTTGGTGGAGCTGGTGGGAGAGATGTAAGTGCTCCACTATCCCAAGCCGTCCACCTGCCTGGTCGTTGAACCTCAGACAGGTTGGCGGAGGCGGGTTTAGCCCAGCATCGGCACATCCACCCCACGTTCTTTCGCCGTGTCGATGGCCTCGTCGTAGCCGGCATCGACATGGCGGAACACGCCCATGCCGGGGTCGGCTGTGAGCACGCGTTGCAGGCGCTCGTAACCTGACTGGGTGCCGTCGGCCAGGCTGACCATGCCGGCATGGATCGAGTAGCCGATACCGACACCACCGCCGTGATGAAGCGACACCCAGCTGGCACCGCAGGCGGTGTTGACCAGGGCATTCAGGATCGGCCAGTCGGCGATGGCATCCGAGCCGTCCTTCATCGCTTCGGTTTCGCGGTTGGGCGAGGCGACCGAGCCGCAGTCGAGGTGGTCGCGGCCGATGACGATGGGTGCTTCGACCTTGCCCTTCTCGACCAGCCAGTTGAACTTTTCGCCGGCCTCGGCGCGCTCGCCGTATTCCAGCCAGCAGATGCGCGCCGGCAGGCCTTGGAACTGGATCTTTTGCTGAGCCTGGTGGATCCAGCGCTTCAGGTGTTCCTTTTCCGGGAACAGCTCGAGGATGGCCTGGTCGGTGGCGGCAATATCGGCCGGGTTACCCGACAGGGCGGCCCAGCGGAACGGCCCGGCACCGCGGCAGAACAGCGGGCGGATGTAGGCCGGCACGAAGCCGGGGAAATCGAAGGCATTGCTCATGCCGCGCAGGTCGGCGACCTGGCCGCGGAGATTGTTGCCGTAGTCGAAGGTGATCGCGCCGCGTTCCTGCATCTTCAGCATGGCATCGACGTGGATCACCATGGAATCAAGCACTTTCTGATCGTAGGTTTTCGGATCGGACTGGCGCAGCGCGGCGGCTTCTTCCAGCGAGTAGCCGGCCGGGATATAGCCCTGGCGCAGGTCGTGGGCCGAGGTCTGGTCGGTCAGGCAATCGGGAATGATGTCCCTGCTAAGCATTTCCGGCAGCACTTCGGCGATGTTGCCGAGCAGGCCGACCGACAGCGGGCCGTCGGCTTTCTCGATCAGGTCGAGTGCTTCGTCGATGGACCTGGCCTTGGCATCGCAGTAGCCGGTCTCGACGCGGCGGTCGATGCGCCATTCATCGACTTCCACGCCGATGCAGTGGCCGTCGTTCATGGTCACGGCCAGCGGCTGGGCCCCGCCCATACCCCCTAAGCCCGCCGTCACGGTCAGCTTGCCCTTGAGCGAGCCGCCGAAATGCTGGCGGGCCAGCTCGGCGAAGGTCTCGTAGGTGCCCTGGACGATGCCCTGCGAGCCGATGTAGATCCACGAGCCGGCCGTCATCTGGCCATACATGGTCAGGCCCTTGTCTTCCAGGTCGCGGAAGGTGTCCCAGTTGCCCCAGCGCGGCACCAGGTTGGAGTTGGCGATCAGCACCCGCGGTGCCTGGTCGTGGGTGCGGACCACGCCGACCGGCTTGCCCGACTGGACCAGCAGGGTTTCGTCGTTTTTCAGGCGTTGCAAGGTGCGGACGATGGCGTGGTAACAATCCCAGTTGCGCGCCGCCTTGCCGGTGCCGCCGTAGACGATCAGGTCCTGCGGCTTTTCTGCCACATCGGGGTCGAGGTTGTTCATCAGCATCCGCAGCGCCGCTTCCTGGTGCCAGCCCTGGCAGCTCAGAGTGGTGCCGTGCGGGGACCGGATCACCGATGCCTTGGCAGCAGAACGGACGGGATGGCTCATGGTGGCTCCTGGCAGGTGAACTGAAGACAGCAAGTATAACAACGGCTACTTCGCCGAGCCTTCCCCGGGGTTGGGTCTTTCCGGAGCCAGAACCAGCTGCGCCTTGCCATCTCAGGCTTTCAGGTTTCGGTGTCTTCGCTGCTTTCGGTGGTTCCAGGTTTTGTTGGCTTCCCGCTCAGCGATGATGCTCGCGGATGGCCAAACCGACCAGTTCGACCAGTCGGCGGAACTGCCAGCCGCCGGATGAGGGTGGGTTCGGGTCGGATGTGATGACCACGGTCAGTTCGGCATCCGGCACCACGAACAGGGCCTGGCCGCCGAAGCCGCGACCGTAGTAGGCCGCCAGGCCTTCGATCTCGGTGATGAACCAGCCG
This sequence comes from Wenzhouxiangella sp., assembly GCA_007694055.1. Taxonomy (GTDB): domain Bacteria; phylum Pseudomonadota; class Gammaproteobacteria; order Xanthomonadales; family Wenzhouxiangellaceae; genus Wenzhouxiangella. The sequence continues at coordinate 1,008 of RECK01000449.1, read as the reverse complement.
TAGCCATAATCGTCGCCGGTCCACGGCGAGCGTCCGTTGGCGTCCCAGGACCGTTCGATCCACGCAGCCGAGATGATCTGGCTGCCGTTCAGCTGTCCGCCCCGACGGTAGAGCTCGCCGATTCTGGCCAGCGCGCGCGGACTCAGCAGCATTTCGTTGCCGCCAAAGTGAATGCCCTGGGGATCGGCCAACCAGTCGGGAATTCGGATATTGAGTGGGTCGCCCAGCCAGTCACGCGCAAGGGTGGCCAGATCTCGCCCGGTGGCCTCGACCAGCGCGGCGGCTGCCAGGTGGGTCGATCCGGTGGAATAGATCATGCGCCCGCCGGGCTGATCGACCATCGGACGGGTCAGGACATGGGCGACCCAGTCATCGCTCTGGACCCAGCGCCCGTAGTTGCGTCCGGAAGTGCTTTCCAGCCCGATCTGCATCGCCAGCGCGTGGCCGAAGGTGATGTTTTCGGCTCCCGGCGTGGCATTGGCTGGAAAGCGATCTCCCAACAGTTCGATCAGCTGGGTGTCCAGGCCATCTATCAGGCCACGATCAATGGCCATGCCGGCCAGAACCGACAGCACGGTTTTCGACACTGACTTGATATTGGCCGGCTGCCGCAACCCGTGCCCTTCACGGACCACTTCGGTAACGGCTTGTCCACGATGCAGCACCAGCAGGGTGTGGAGACGCTCAACCGACTGGGCGCGCTCGGCTACCGGATCGGCAAACACGGCTGGCGGTACCAGTAGAGCCAGCGCGATGAGTATTTGAGGAATGTATCTGCAGACCATGGGACGAGTTTGCCACTGTCCGTGTCAAACGCACGGGATGTCCGGAACAGATTTTAGAGTCTAATCAAATCTCGTAACGTCTTTCCGAGCGGTCGGAAAGACGCGAGCTTCAGCTTTCGTCCAGCTCCTTTCCCGTTCGGTTTCCGGCAGGTCAAGCAGGCTGTCGGTCACTGCCTGGGCACGTCTCCAGTCTTCAGGGTTGAATGAATCAGTCACCTGTCAT
>RECK01000194.1 GCA_007694055.1 Wenzhouxiangella sp. | reverse complement strand
CGATCGAAGATCGCGATGCCGTCCTCGCCTAGCACATACAGATGACTGTCGCCGGGTGCGGTGGCCAAATCGAGTGCCCGGACCAGGCCGACGGTGCCGGATTCGCCCTGGCGCCAGACCCGGTCAAAGGTCAAAACCCCCGAACCAGGATTAACGGCAAAGACCGAAAGCGACTCCGACTGGTCCGAAACAGCATAGAGGTGGCCACCGGAGTGGCCCGGCAACAGATTCCGTACACCCTTTATGACATTGAAGTCCGGTTCGATGGTGCCAAACCCGTCCCGTACACGCTCGACAAATGAGAGGCTGCCGTCGGATTTATCGCGGCCGAACACCACGATGGCATCGGACCCGGCCGAGGCAACGAGCACGAACCGTTCATCGGCCGACAGCCGCACGTCAACCGGCCCGAGCAATCCGGCCACTCCGTTCTGTCCTGAAGTGATCTTCTGGGCAGCTTTGAATCCCGACCCGGGCGTTTCCCGGGTCAATACCACCAGGCTGTTGCTCTGCTGCCCGGCGACATAAATATGCCGTTCGTCAGCGCTCACCGCCACGGCAGAGGCGCCCACCAGACCACTGAGGGTGTCTCCTGCCAGTGTGTCGCCGTCGGCCAGAACCTGTGGTGTTTCCAGCCCGCCGTCGGCATCTACCGGGAACAGCAGCAGGGCATTGGCGGTCGGGCTGACGGCATAGACCTGATGGCCAGCCTGACCGACAACCAGACGGCTCAGGTCGGCGGGTACCGGATAATCAGCCAGCAGCGCCAGCGGTTCGTTGGCCTCGCATTGCCATGCACCGGTTCCGGCGGTGATGCCGGCCGGCTCGTCGGGAAAGACGGGAACCATATCGACCAGCTCGGCGGCCAGCGCGTCGCTGATCCCGGCATTGTCCGAATCAAGCCGATACTGAATGGCCTCACCTGCAACAACCTGGGCGACATCGGCCGTTTTCATGATGGCCAGGTCCGGCCCGGGAACCAGCTGATTGATATCTTCATCAACATTGTCGTTCGGGTTGAGCTCCTGCTCGGGCAATGGATTGTCCAGGGATACCTCATAGATCAGTTCCCCCGAAGCGTTGGCCCGGATCCGACCGCGAACCTCATAGATCAACTGACCGCCGGAAACGATGTCCACAGCCTGCCGGCCAAGCGCGCCGGTGCCGGCGATCGGGCAGCGTGAACCCCGTTCCCGCGCCCAGCGCCCGATACCAGCGCCTGGGGAAGTGCTGTGGGTATAGAGCTGGCCGCGCCCAGGCGCGAAGGTCATCCCCCTCAATCCATCAATTACGGCGAAATCCGCCGGACGGAATTCGGCAATCAACGCCGGTGTTTCCGGCAGGAGACTGATCAACAGCATGCCGTCGGCGCCAGCCACATACAGACGCGCCTGATCGGAGTCGAAAAGCAGCGCGGAGGGTGCGAGCAGATTCGGAGTCGAAGCGGCCTCGATGATCCGGACCAGTTCCATTGACGCCTCATCCGGATCAAAAGCAAATTCACTGAGCCGGTTGCTGGCCGAGTCGGTCACAAACAGCCCGCGTTCGGTGACCGCCAGGGCCGAGGGCGCGACCAGTGCGTCTTCGCCAAGCAGCTCGAAGTTGAGTATCACCGCCACCGGTTCGAGCAGCCCGCTGACCGAATCACGACCAAAAGCTGCAAGCGACTGATTGGCGGTTGCGGTCACCAGCAGGTACTCGCCGGTCTCGCTCCAGGCCATGGCCGAAACGCCGTTGAGACCATCGACACCGTCGATGCCCTGGCGGGTGACACCTGCCTGGGTCAGTAAGCCAGTGCTCTCATTGATATCGAATACCGCGATAGCCATATCGGCTGTGGAGGCCACGTAAAGCTGGCGAGCATCGGGCCCCAGCAATACCTGGTGGGCACCGCCCAGTCCCTCGATACCGAATTCACCGTCCTGAACTTGAGCCAGCTGGGTCAGTTGGCCGTCAGAATCCCGCCCGAAAATCACCACCGAATCGGATTCAGGGCCGCTGACATACACAAAACGACCATCGCCGGACAGCGCCAGGTCCGAAGCCCCGCGAATCCCGGTTACACCATCCTGTCCCTGAACCAGCAGCTGGCCCGGAGTGAGTCCGCCACCGATCACATCACGGCTGAATACCTGTACGGCAGCCTGTGTGCCGGACGTGCCAGTGGCATAGGCAACGCGGCCATCGCCGCTAAAGGCAAGACCAGTGATCGTATCCAGCTCTCCGGATTTCACGTCCCGCAGGTCAAGCATGCCGGCAGCGGGAGCGGCCTCGCATATCCAGCTCACGTCGTAAAGCGCTGCCGGCAGCTGATCCCGGATCAAAGCCCCGCGAATCCCCGAAGGGCCGAGATTGGAGCCGGTGACGGTATAGGTGATCCAGTCTCCAGGTGTGGATTCGGTTGCGCCATCATCCACCGTGATGACCAGGTCCATGGCCGGCGAAAGCACCGTATCGTCGTCGGTCGCGGAGTTGTTGTCAGGGTTCGGGTCCACCACGTTGTCGGCACTGACCGTGGCCGTATTGATCAAACGGCCGGTGGCTTCACTGCTGACCACACCGGTGGCTTCGATGGTGATCCTGGAACCGGCCGGGAGGCTCACTGCCAGGTCCAGATCCCCGTCGCCCTCAGTTTGACACTGCGCGCCCCCACTGGTTGAACACAACCAGGAAACCGACGAGAAACTCTCGGGGAACTGGTCGACGACCCGTGCCACCGGCACATTGCTCGGACCGTGGTTGTCGACGGTGATCAGGTAGGTAACCGATTCGCCCGGCGCCACGCCACCCAGCCCGTCGATGACGATATCGACGAACTGGAACGTCGGCGAGACCGCCTGGCTGCGGAACCCGATCAGGGCATCGCTAGCCGCCGAGGTTACAAAGAACTGCTCGCCGTCCGGGGTCGCCCATGCATCAGTCGCCCCGGTCAGGCCGAACACCTGACCCCCCGTCTCCACCGCTTCATCGCCGTCACTGATCAGCTCGGCCCAGGCCAGGCGCCCATCATCCGGATCGATCGAATAGCGCGCCAGGCTGCCGCCCGCCCCGCCCACCACGATCAGTGACTGTCCATCTGCTGCGAATACAAGACGGCGAGCACCGTTCAGCCCGGCCGTGGCGCCGAAACCGTCCTGCAGAAACTCGACAAATTCCAGCGTGCCGGTACCCTTATCGCGGGCAAACTGCACCAGGGTTCCATCCTCGGCGCCAAGCACATAAACGAATTCGCCGTCCGGGCTGATCACCAGGTCGCGAACCCCGGTCAATCCGCCGGTGTCTGCGTTCTGGTTGGAGTAATGAGCTACAAATCCCAGTTGACCGAAATTGGCGCTGCCCGATGAAGGGTTGCGGACAAATGCCGCCACGGTATCGGCGGTTCCACCGAGGGCGTAAACATGCCTGCCGTCGGGCGACACCGTCAGGGCTCGCGCACCGGCAAGCCCCATCACGCCATCAACGCCTTCCTGTCTGATCTGCCGGAATGTCAGCCGGCCGAAACCTGACGACCCGGAATCGCCGTTGCGACTGAACACGGCAATGGTATTGGCGAAACCACCGGTGACATAAACGTGCTGGTCATCCGGGCTCAGCGCCAGAGCGTTGGCACCCGAAAGACCGCTGACGCCAAGCAGGCCGTTTTGCTGAATCTCCAGGAATTCGAGCCGGCCCGTTGCCGGGTCGCGACGAGTGGCGACCAGTGCATTGTCGGTGGGACTGACGGCATAGACATGGGCGCCGTCAGCGCTGACGCCGACATCAAGCACACCGGTCAGACCAGTTACGCCATTCTCGCCGGACCGCATGACCTGCACAAACGGCGGCTGGCTGAAGACCGGGCCGCTGATCGTTTCCCTGCGTGCATAGACCCCTAGGGCATTGTCAGCGGAACCCGCCACATAGAGGTGCTTGCCGAACCCGTCGACAGCAGAGACGCCGGCCAGGCCATCGAATTCGCTGAGGCCGTCATCCTTGCTGATGGCCAGATCGGCCACCACGGAGACCACGTTGGTCACGGTGGAAGTGTGATTGCCAGTGTTTTCATCTCTTGCCGCGGTCACCACCGCTTCATTGATCAATTCACCGGTGTAACCGGGCTCCACATCGACATCGATTACGAAGGTGACGGTGCCGCCGGCGGCGATATTGAAAGGAACATCAATCAATGAACCGGTGCCGCTGGCCGGACAGAATGAGTCCACCTGGCGCTGGAACTGACTGATGGCTGCCTGCAGCGTGCCCGCTACATAGACCTGATCGGTCAATGCGTCGACAACCAATCCGGTGGCCCCGTCCAGGCCATCAACCGAACCGGCGAGATTGGAACGCAGACCACCGAAGGTCAGGCTGCCGTTGGCCGCATCGCGCACAAACCAGGCGATGCTGTCACCGCTTTGACTGGTGGCATAAAGATGGATGTCGTCAGCGCTGAGCGCAAGGCGGCGAACGCCGGCCAGCCCGGCCACGCCATCATCGGTCTGGACGATCGTGGAGGCGAAGGCCAGCTCCCCGTGGTTGTTACCTCCGGATGAGTCGCGGGCCAGCACGACAATTCGATTGGCCAGCCCGGCCGACAGATAGATGAATTGACCCGCACTGTCGATCACCACCGATGAGAGCCCGGCCAGGTTTACACCCAGATCGCCGCCGGTGTAGCGCTTGAGGAATGACAGTTCACCGTTGCTGTCCTGATCGCGTTCGAATACCGTGATGCTGGGGGTGGTCGGAGACACGGCGTAGAGATGATCGCCGTCTGGACTGACCAGCAGGTAATTGACGTCGAGCAATCCATTAACACCGTTTTGTCCATGCTGAACCGCTTCGACGAAACTCAGTTCACCCGTGGCTGAGTGACGACCGAAAACCGCGATCGCGTTATCGTTGGCACCGGCCACGTACAGGTTCGACTGGTCCGGACTCAGCGCCAGATGAACTGCCTGATCCAGACCGACCAACCCCTGTTTGACTTCCACGAGGCTTACCTGCAGTCCCCCGGAACCGTCGTCATCAAGCGCGAACACGCTGACGCTGTCGGCGATGCGGCTGGCCACATAGAGATGGCGGCCGTCACTGGTGGCGGTCACGGCTCTTGCGCCGATCAGGTTGGGTCCGGTGATCACCCACTGGTCGATGAGCGCGCCATCGTCCGGGTCGCGCCGAAACAGGACAAGCGCATCGTCGAGGACGCTGGCACCGGCCAGAAGCTCGAACGGCGAGCCTGCCCCGCCCGATGCTGCAGGCACCAGTGCCAGGTCGCTGATGCCACCCAGGCCATCGAATCCAGCCCCCTCGTCATAAGTGGTGACAAAATTAAGCGCACCGGAACCACTTGCCTGGCAGGTCCATGTGGCACTGTTGGCGACAAATGCCGGATTGGCATCCAGGTCGTCGGTCAAGCTCAGAGGAAAACCCGACTCATTAACCAGGTTACTGGGACCGGGATTGCGGATAACGACCTGATAACGGACCGACTCACCGGCAATGACCGAGACCACGTCACTGGTCTTGGTTACGCTGACGTTGCCGGTCGGCACCAGATCAGTGGTATCGGTAGCGCAGAACTCGGCCGCTTGCGAAGCGCCAACCTGGACCGGACAATCACTGTCGGGGTTTACGGGCTGGAAGGTATTCGGCAAGCTGATGCTGGCGGTATTGCTGATCGTGCCCATGGCATCAGGACGGATGGTGGCGCTGGCCCGATAGACCAGGGTGCCGTTGACACCGATATCAACCAGATCGTCAATGTTGCCGCTGCCGCCGGCACTGCACACAGACCCGATGCCGAGGCGGAAACTGGACACGGCCCGGTCACCGAAGGCGGCAGCATAGACGTTGCGCGAATCGCCACTGACGGCCAACGCCCGAACCTGGGCAAGCCCGTCGACGCCATCAACATTGTCGCGGCGGGTTTCAACCAGACTCAATCGGCCGAACGTGCCCCCTGAAGCATTCAGGTCACGATCGAACATCAGCAGTGCGCTGGAATTTTCCGCCGCCACATAAACCCGCTTGCCATCCGGACTGACGCGCACGTCGCGCGGGCCGAGCATGTTGGTGATCCCGCCCTGGTTATTGATCAAAGTGCTCAGCGGTTGCACCTGGCCGAACGCCGAGCTGCTCGGATCTGTGACCCGCCGCAGTACCGAGATGCTGTTGCTTGAATGAGATGCCACGTAAACATGCTCTCCGGCACCAGCGGCACTGCCTGCGGGAATGGCCAGGGCCATCGGATTGGTGCCAATGCCGCTGGAAATCGCCTGCACAAAACTCAGCGACCCGGTGCTTGCGCGATCGAAGACGACCAGTGCAGGTGTGTCACCGAAGCCCACGCCCAGCAACTGGGCATTGTCCGGGCTGACAGCCAGGTCGCGAATGCCGTTGAGCCCCGAGACCCCGTCAACGGTGTTCTGCACCCGGCCAACGAAGGTCAGTTCACCGAAGGTCTGTGCATCAAGGGAGCGCTCGAATATGGCGATGGAGGCGCCAAACCTGCCAGCCACGTAGAGATGGCGACCGTTTGAATCCATCGCCATTCCGAGGGCGCCGGCAAGACCCTGAACCCCGTTTTGGTCATTCGTGAAGACCTGCCCGGCAACCGGCGCAAGGCTGCCGAAGCCGGCTGATTCGCTGTCATGATCCCGGGCGAACACCGCCAGGGTGCCTTTATCCCTGCTGGTAACGAAAACATGACGGCCGTCGGGGCTGATCAGGATGCGCCGGGCTTCGTGCAGTCCCTGGAACCCTCCCTGGCCGTTGAAATAGCTGGCCTGGTAGTCAAGGTGCTCGCCCAGGGTTTCGTCGGTGACGCCCTTGTCGGGCGAGCGCTTGAACACGGTCAGCGCATGATCGGGCAGGCTCACGGTGTAGACATGTTCGCCGTCGGGGCTGACGGCGATGTCGTTGGGCGCGGTCAGTCCCTGAAGCTGGCCGCCATTGTCGCCCTGACGGTCACGCTGGATGAACGCAAACAACGGCTCGGGTGCACGCCGCGAATAGACCGCCAGCGGCGTGGAATCCTCGGCAGTGCTGGCCGATGCAACCAGCACGTGACGGCCATCGCTGGTAACCAGCACGGCTGCGGCTTCTTGCAGACCACGCTGACCGCTGAATTCGTCTTCCAGCGACAGTCCGCCTGAGGCAGGGTCGCGCCGGAACTGGACCAGATAGTTCTGGCCAGGGCTGACTCCGAACAGATGCTCGCCATCTGTGGCCGCACCGATGCGGGCACCGGCGGTCAGGGCAGCACTCAGATCGTCCGTGCCGCCCCCATAGGAAACCTCCGATGACAGGCTCTCGTCGTTGTAATCGATCACGGCCAGACGGCCGGCCCCCGATGCGCTCAAATACAGATGCTCGCCATCGGGTACGGCGATCAGGTCCTCGGCACCGTCAAAGGCGGTTTGGCTCAACGTGGCCACCGGCGCCAGCCGGCCGGCCGGGTCACCGCCGCCGGCGGGCTGAATCTTGAAACTGGCCACGGTTCCGCCAGAAGTGGCGGCAACAAACAGCATTTGGCGACCGATATCCAGGGCAATCGGACCGGGCGCCGGCGGCACCTGGTTGGTATGGGCCCGGTCAAATGACACCATGCCGCTGCCGGCTTCGCGCCGGAAAATGGCGATCTCATTGTCGCCGGTCACATACAGATTCCCATTGGTCACGGCCAGCCGGCGGGCATGGGCCGGCAGGCCTTCGGTCACTCTATCGGCAAACGTGACCTTACCGAAGCTTGGCGAGCCCGGATTGATGTCGCGGCTGAATATGGCAATCGCCGGATTGCCATTGTCGCCCGTGGGCTGCGACAGCACATAGACATGCTGGCCGCCCGGATTCATGACTACATCCACGGGCCATTCCAGCCCGGTGACCACGCCGCCCGTGTCACTCGAATCGGCCACACCCTGAATTTCGGTCTCCAGGGGCACGACCCGGCCAAAGGTCAGGCCGGGGACATTGTCCCGCTCAAAAACGAACAATCGGCCCAGGTCGTCGAATCCGCTGCCGGCGACGTAGACATGGCGACCGTCGCCACTGGCCACAATCGCCCTGCCGGCGCCGCGGGCAGTCCCGACCACTTCCTGGGCTGCGAGATCACCTGGCACCGGTGTAGAGGCCTCGCACATCCAACTCACATCGGCCAGTTCGGGTGGGAACTCGTCGGTCAATCGAGCGCCGAAAACGTCGTTCGGACCCTCGTTATGCACAGTGATGACGTAGTCGATGGTCGTGCCCGGAGCGGCGGTATCGCGATTGTCGGTCTTGGTGATGGTCAGCTCGGCCTGCCCGATCAGGCTGGTGGTCACGCTGGCCTGGGCCGAGCCGGCAGCCGACTGGAGGCTGGCAGTATTGGTGACCTGGCCTTCAACAACATCTTCGGTATCCACGGTCAGCTCGATCTCGATCAGGCCGCCAGGTTCGATGTCCACTTTGGTGCTCAGCACTCCCCCGGAACCGGCCGGCTCCGAGCAACTGCTGTCAGAGCCATTGATGACCTCGCAGGTCCATGACGCCGTTGAACTAACCAGGTTGATGTCACCGAGCGGGTCGCTAACGTTGACATCTGAAGCCACACTGGGGCCGGAATTGCCGATCTGCAGCCGGTAGACCAGTGTGAAAGGTGGCTGGTCATCGTCATTGACCGAACTGACCGATTCAACCGACTTGGTCAGCGTCAACTGGGCCTCGGGGACCAGAAGTGTGTCATCGTCGGTGTCCGTGGCACTAACCGGATTCTGTTCAACAATGCCATCTGGCAGTTCGGCCGAGGCGGTGTTGGACAGGGTGCCGGTGGCGCGCGGATCGATCCGGCCGGTGGCGGTGATTTCCACCCTGGCCTGGCCCGGCAGGTCCACACCATGGTCCAACCAATCACCGCTGACCAGAGTGATCGGCGAGGATACGCCGCACGAACTGCTGTTGGTGTTGCAACAGGCCCCGTCAAAAGCCCGACACTGCCAGGTTATCGAATCCGGAACAAAGCCGGCGTCAAATACGGGAAACAAGGGGATTTCATCTTTGACCCTGACGTTGTTGGCCGAAACAAAGCCGGCATTGGTCACGGTGATGGTGTAGCTGTGGTCCTGGCCGGGCACGGCCTGAGTCAGGCCGTCGGTTTTTACCACCACGAGATCAGTGCTTTGTTCAACACTAGCTTCCCATGTGCTGGAGTCGGTCTTGCCGCCATCCGAATTGGCGGCGACGCCTTCATCGCCCAGTTCAATCGACGCGGTATTGGTAATCGTGCCGCTGGCTGACCCGAGCACAACGGCGAAGACGCGAACCAGGCTGGTGCTGCCGGCGCGCAGCCTGAAGGCCTGGTTCTGGATGTTGCCGCTGCCGAGGACGGTTTCGACCGGGCAGACCGCCGGCTCGCCGGTATAGTCGCCGACAATGCCGTTGTCGGACGGGCAATAGTTCCAGCATGGCGGATCCTCCGACGAACCCCCGCATTCGTTCACATCGGCGCGCAGTGAATTGGGCAGGATGTCGGTCAGCTCAATCCCGGTCTCGCCGTCACCGTGACCGATATCGCTCGGGCCCAGATTGGAGACGACGATGTCGTAGACGATGATTTCGCCCGGATTGACGGTCGCCCGCTCGCCACGGAGGGTCTTGACTACTTTGACATCTGCTTTGCGAGTCAGCGCTACCGGTGCGGTAGCCTCCGCCGTTTCGATGTCCTGTTCGCCTTCCAAGATGGCTCCGGCAACAACATCAACACCGTCCAGCAGATCGCTGCTGAACTCGGCAGTTAAGTGGAAGGTGACCACTTGATCGGGATCGGCGGCCAGATCAATCAAGCTATTCACCGGGTCGATACCCAAAGACGGTTCGCAAAGTTCTGCCGGAGTGCAGTTCCAGTTAAGGATCGTAACGCCCTCGGCAGCGATAATGTCCCCATCGTTGAGGAACTCGCTCACGAAGCCCGTGAACACAGACGCGCCAACCGCATCCGATGGACCGATGTTGGAAACCGTGAAGGTAATTAAGGTGGACTCCCCGGCCACAGCGCTGATCGGAGTGACGATGTTGGTTTGCAGATTTACTTTGATTTCCGGCGTCAGAGTGACACTGTCGGAATGGTTCTCGGGATTGGAGGAGTCCTTCAGATCCGCCGGCACCGTCAGCCTGACCGTGTTGGTCAGATCGGCCACCAGACTGGAGTCATAGCTGACATTCACGGTGTATGCCAGGCTGCCGCCGGCGGCTACGGCGATGATTTCGTCCAACTCGCCGTTGCCACTGTCACTGTCCACCGGGCAATCGTCCGTGGGCGTGCAACTCCAGCTGTCGACGGTCATGCCGGCGGGCACCGTATCGGTCAGGCCTACCCCGACCGCATCCGAGGGCCCGGCATTGGATACGGTAATCAGGAACGTCCCATTGGCGCCGGGCACGTACTTCGTTTCACCCGCGGGAACAGTCTCTTTGGTCACACTTAACTTGGTTTTACGCGCCAGGATGCTTTCGGCTGTCCCGCTTACGTCGTCGGCTTGTGCCGTGACCTTAAGCGGATCATCGCTCAACGATGCAGCGAAGCTGACGTCAAACACATACTCCACGCTGCCGTCGGCCGCGATGGAGACATTGCTCAGATCGAGATTGCCGCTGCCGCTTGGACCCTTACAGTCACCCCCGGTCGACGCTGTGCAGGTCCATTCGTCGACGGTAACGTCCGCGGGAAAGGCCGTCGAGACAGCGACATCGTCGGCAGCGTCCGTATCATCCGGATTCGAGATCGTCAGCGTATAGGCACCCTCGACGGTCGTTCCCGGCGTGTAATTTTCCGGACCAACAAAGGAAACCCCCAAGGCGGTCGGCGGATCGCTCTGAGCATAGACAGGACCACCGAAGGCAGTCGCAAGAAGAAACAGGACGGCCAGTGCAGTGCCACCGACCCAAGAAACACTTACCCAACGAACATTTGTTGACTGTCGCACGCGAATTTCTCCCTCATTCGCTCGGCACAAGCTCGCAGCTTCGCACCACTTTTGCAAGCCCTTGAGCCCACGCTAATCCACCCTTCCCTTCGACCCTGGCTGGCTTCTTTCCGGTGTGATCAGGGAGCCAACAACTCGCGACAGACGAGACTGGATTCCTAGCGCAACAACCGTGATGTCAACGTTGGTTTTGAGAATTGCTTCTTTATTAGTATGCCGGATAATTTTCCAAAACTCCATTAACACTGTGACATAAGTATCGATTTTATTGACTCCGAATGCTTGGCAGGCAAAACTCCGAACCTATAAGCGCTTGTTTTTTCGAGCTATTTGTGCCACCGCATGAAAACTGCTCATTTTTCGATTTGACTCATTGCCCTTTCCCGAGTCCGTTTACTGATGCAGCCATGCGGTTATTCCTCGAAGCGGTCGGGGAAGAGCTCATCCGACAAGAAGGTCGCAATGCCGCTGGATAACGCTCCACCGGCCAGGCCGAACCGACCGCCGATGTGGATCACCTCGCGGCCCGCCGTGACCAGTGCATTGACCCGGGAATTGACCCCGTTGGCATCATCTACACCCAGTGCGGCCCACCGACTGCCGTCCCAGCGCGCCATGCGGTTGGCCGGCTGACCGCCGGCCTGGTTGAACCGACCCCCCACATAGATATTGCCGGCCGCGACAGCCAGGGCCCAAACAGTGCCATTGACCCCATTCTGACCGCCGCTTTCCAGCGCATGCCAATCCATGCCATCCCAGCGCGCCACGCGATTGGCTGGTTTACCGCCGGCCTCGATGAAAAACCCCCCGACATAGACATTACCGTCGGCCACGGCCAAGGCCCTGACACTGCGATCGACTCCATTCTGCCCGCCACTCCCCAACGCATGCCAGCCACTGCCATCCCAGCGCGCCACGCGGTTGGCCGGTTGGCCACCAGCCTCGGTGAAAAATCCCCCGACATAGACATCAGCGCCCAAAACAGTCAGGGCTTCAACCACGTTGTTGACCCCATTCGCCCCCTCGCTTTCCAGCGCATGCCAATCACTGCCGTCCCAGCGCGCCACAAAGTTGGCCGACTGGTCACCAGCCTGGCTGAAATCACCCCCGGCATAGAGATCACCGCCCAACAAGGCCAGAGCGAAAACATCGTGACTGACCCCGTTCTGCCCACCGCTGCCCAGCGCATGCCAATCACCGCCATCCCAGCGCGCCACAAAGTTGGCCGGTTCACCGCCGGCCTCGGTGAAAGAACCACCAACATAGACATCACCACCAGATACCGCCAGAGCGGAAACCTCGCTATTAACCCCATTCCGACCGCCACTTCCCACTGCATGCCAGTCACTGCCATCCCAGCGCGCCACACGGTTGGCCGGCTGGCCGCCGGCCTGGGTGAAATGCCCCCCGACATAGACATCACCGTCCAGGACGGCCAGGGCGTCAACCCTGCCGTCAACCCCGTATTGCCCGCCGCTTTCCAGCGCCTGCCAGTCACTGCCATCCCAGCGCGCCACACGGTTGACCGGCTGGCCGCCGGCCTGGATGAACGTGCCTCCGACATAGACATCGCCGCCCGACACCGCCAGGGCGTAAACATCGCCATTGACCCCGTTCTGCCCACCGCTGCCCAGCGCCTGAAATTCATTGGACACTGGGTCATGGACGACGATGCTGTTGGCCGCCGTGTCGCCACAGACTGTGAAATCCCCCCCAAGATAGACCACACCCGCAGCGTCTACTGCGATGGCGCTCAGGTTTCCATTACAGCCGAAATTCACGCCACCGAAGGTATCCCACAAGCCAAGTAGGGTGTTGCCGCCAGAGCGCGCCACAAATTGCGGAGCGCCGTCCCAGGCCGTCTTCATCTCAAACCCTTTTGGGTCCAGGGTGCCGGTAAAGCCTGACGGAATGGCCAGTCGCCCCTGTTCATCGAGAAAATCACCCACAGACTGCACCTGGCCGAGAGCGGCCAATGGTAACCAGAGGGCAAATGGAAGAAGTGCAACGCCGAGTCGGCGGACGACCTGTTCAATAAGGTCAAAGTTCATGATTTTGCCCTCTTTTTTAGTCCCTTGAAAGTTACTACCTCAACACCGGCGCAAAAGAAGTCACGGCGTCCCCTCAACGTCCGAATCAATCGCTCCGGGTCGGAACACTATAAGCGCCAAGCCCCCCAATTACCATTTGTATATGCAGAGTCATACCTGCCATAGGTAACAAGGCCTCAGCGAGGGAGGTCTTTTGAGCTCGCCGAGGCTAAAAGTATCCAGCAGCCGCGCGATTGCAGCGTTTGGCCCCGGTTGCGGCCCGCAGAGGCCCTACGTTGCCCTACATTTCGTACGCGGCGGCCACTTTGTCAGCCCATGCCCGAAGATACGCCCCTCGCCGGCAGCTTTTTCGATCGGTTCGTAAATGAACGGCAGCAGCGCTACAGCTGAGATCGACACGTAGGCCTACGACAATGCATCGACCATGGTTATGGTCGCCGGGCTTGTGCCATAGTTCTGGCAGCAGGTAATGTCGAGACAACGCAACCAGGGAGATGATCTTTTACCGTGACGTTCAATACCTGCCCTGGAATCCCATACTCCCAAGCTGACCAGTATCCCAACACGCCCACTGAAGGGCGACAACCTTGACTTAATGGGCTGCCATCCACGCCCGCATGCGCTGTTCCAATGCGCTCAAGGGCATCGCCCCCTTGGCCAACAAATGGTCATGGAAATCGCGCAGATCGAAGGCCTCACCCAGCGACGCCTCAGCCTCAGCGCGCAACTCACGGATCAACAATTCACCAGGCTTGTAGGCCAACGCCTGACCAGGCCACGAGATATAACGTTCAACTTCAGTGCGAACATTGTGCTCAGACAGTGCCGAGTTTTCGAGCAAGCACGCCTCGGCCTCGGCCTGGGTCCAGCCAAAGTAGTGCATGCCCGTATCCACCACCAACCGGCAGGCGCGCCACATTTCATAAGTCAGCCGACCAAAATGCTCATACGGGGTCTCATAAATACCCATTTCAATGGCCAGGTGCTCGGTGTACAAGGCCCAGCCCTCGCTGAAGGCGGTGATGCCGGCGTTGCGACGGAAATCAGGCACGCCTTCAAGCTCTTGAGCAATGGCCACCTGATGATGGTGCCCCGGCACCGCTTCATGCACGCTCAACGCCGGCAGCTCATACAGTGGGCGCTGCTCCAACCGATAGGTGTTGACCAGATAACCGCCGGCCACACCCGCTTCCAGATCGCCAGGCCAGTAGCGGCCGGTGGTGTAGTTGGGCGCCATGTCGGCGGGCACTGGGCGCACGCCGTAGGACAGCCGCGGCAAGTGACGGAAAAAGCGCGGCATCTCGTCATCGGCCCGCTTGGAAATGTAGGCGGCGTGCATCAGCAACTCACGCTCGGACTGGGCATAGAACTTGGGATCGGTACGCAGGTAATGCAGGAAGGCCTCGAAACTGCCCTCGAAACCGGTCTCGGCGATGACCTCATCCATTTCAGCTCGAATGCGGGCCACCTCCGACAGGCCGCGTTGATGAACCTCTTCCGGAGTGATGTCCATGGTGGTGTGATGACGGACCACGGCACGGTAGAAGGCGCGACCATTGGCCACGTCTGCGATGCCAATCGACTCACGCGGCTCCGCCAAATAAACTTCCTTGAAAAAAGTCAGCAAGGCCTGATAGGCAGGCATGACCTGTTCGGCAATGGCGGCCTGCATGGCCCCAGCCAATTCAGCGCGACGATCGACATTGACGCGACTCGGCAGCGCATGGATCGGTGCCATCAACCCGTGCTCTTGATCGACGGGTGTGGCCACTATGCTTTCGAGCTGCTCGACCACGCGGCTTGCGATCAGGCCCGGCTGAACAAAGCCATCGTCGATGCCACGCTGCAGCCATGCTGTGTTCTGAGCCAGGAAGTCCGGCAACCCCTCCAGCCGGCGCAACCATGCCTCAGCCTCATCGAAATTGGAGGGTCGAGTGCGCGTGGCGAGCTCGAATGGCCGAGTGAAAAAACCCGAGTCGTTGGTGAAGCCGACCCGCTGCGGGGAGAATTCACCGAGCATCACGCGTGAACTCAGCAAATACTCCATCACCGCATAGCTGATGGCATCACTGTCATCAAACTGGTCTGCGGAAATGGCCTGCAAGCGCTCCAGAAATTCGGCTTCGGCCTGCAATTGGTTGGCCGCGCTCTCAAAGCTGAGATCGGGCCAACGCCCAGCCGCCTGCAGATCGCCGCGCTCGCCGGCCCGAATCGGGTTATGGGTGAGCTCATGGGCTTCAAAGGCATTGACCAGTGCCTCGAAAGCTTCAGCATGTTGAAGGCCAGCGGCCGCATTCATGGCCAACAGGCCGGCCGCCACTAGCCCGCAGGCGTACTTTATTAAACTTCCCATGTTGCACTCCATCCCGATCGCATGCCAATCGCTTGCTGGCCAGCTTAATTGATTTGCTCACCACGCTGAACACCCTGACGCCGGCTGCATGAACCTCGTCATGGATCCCTCCCGTAAGGCCGACCTCCTGGCCTGAGCCGCCAGCCTCAGAGACTGGCGAGAACGCGGTCCAGGCCGCGCTTGAGCTTGTCAGCCAGTTCGGCGATCTGGGTCTCGTTGATGATCAGCGGCGGACAGACCGCGACGATATCGCCCGGCAGGGCGCGCA
>RECK01000380.1 GCA_007694055.1 Wenzhouxiangella sp. | reverse complement strand
TCTCGCACGATCTGAGCGTGGTCAACTTCATCTCCGACTACGTCGGCGTGATGAATCAAGGCAAGCTGGTCGAGTACGGCACTGCCGAGCAGATCTACACCAACCCGCAGCAGGATTACACCAAAAAGCTCCTCGCCGCGATCCCCCGCGGCCTGTAGTGCCTCAATCGAATTGACGGGGTCCGAGCCATCGGCCCATGGCTGGAGCCCAGGCCCCAAGCGGACGTCCCGCTTGAGGCCGATAAGCTGACAGTGCTGTGATGCGGATGGACTGGCACGTTCCGGTAGCCACCGGGCCGCGCCAAGATGGGCGCGGCCCGGATATCAGATCCCTGCGATTCAGGGATGCAAGTCCAGGTCCGTTATCGTCGCGCCGTCTCGCGCCACCAGTTCGGCGAGGCCTGGATGACTTCGGGCTTGCCGTGGAGGCGATTGGCCAATTCGAGACTGGAACGGCCCGGTTGGCTGGCGACCAGCATCCATGGGAGGCCTGCGGGAGCGTCGAGCACAGTCAGGCCTTCCCGGGCCAGCCAGTCTGCCCGTTGTTCAGCCGACAGTTTTTCGGAGAACTGCACTAGCACCCCGCCGATCGCGACCCGGACCGGCCCACCTGGATGATCCCTGAAAACCGGAACCTGGATCACCCGATCCGCGGAGGGCTGGCTTTCCAGGCTGGCAGTTGCCGCCGACTGCAGGCGCACCGAGCGGACTCGCGCTCCGACGACCTGGCCATCGCTGGCCGGGTCCATTTCCAGTCGGGCAACCTGGCGCGGATCCTCATGCAGGGCGCGCCAGCGCTCGCCGTCATACCAGCCATCGGCAGCCAGGGTCAGACCACTCGCCATCATCATCGAGGCGGCGATCAGGAGTTTCGTGATGTAGTTTGTTGTGTCCATGTGCTTAGTTTCCCTGATGACCATGAATGGTGACTGACCAGGCTTTCAGAGTGGCCGCTTCCTGGCTGCTGCTGGCGTCAATTTCCAACCGCCAGGTGCCATTGGGATTCTCGCCGAGGAACTGCACGGCACCGAAGTCGAAGTCCATGCTCTCCTCACAGAAAATCCAGACCCTTTCTTCCGTTTCCTCGTCCTCTTCAGTACAGGCGCGTCTGGGCGTCAGCAAGGCGGTGGAACCGGCCGGGCTGGTCAGGGTCAGGATGAGGTCGCCTGTGTCAAAACCCGAATCGCCTTCGATCTGTACGTTAGTGGTAACGAACTCGGCCCGGGTAATGCTGCTGGAAGAAAACCCGACCTCGGCCTCGACCACCGAACCTGCCCCGATTGGTCCTACTTGTCCGGGTCCGGAGTTGGCGACCAGATAGGGCGGCAGGGTGCCGGTAGCCGAACGGGCTGCTGCCACGCTGGCGGCGGCATCCACCACGCCAAAGCCATATTCCCAGTTGTAGGTCAGTCCGGCGCCGTTGGTAAACCAGTTGGCAGAGTCCGGGTCGATCTGGCGGGCATTGAAGGCCAGGATCCAGCGCACATCGCGCCAGGTCAAGGCCGGATTGGCCTCACGGATCAAGGCGACCACGCCGGCTACCGTGGGGGCGGCGGAAGATGTGCCGTTGAAACAACGCGTGTAGCTGCGATCTTCGAAGTCGGTGTCGGACTCGTCTGCCTCGTCATGGTTGTAACCCCAGCCTTCCGTGCTCAGATCCGTCGTCGCCATGGTGAGTGCGTCCGTGCCACAGAACTCACCGCCATAGCCGGCGACCAGCAGGTTCGGCCCCAATTCCGAATAGCTTGAGCGGCGATCATCGGCATTGGCCGCGGCAACGGCCAGTACGCCATGGAAGTTTGCCTGGCCATCGATCCCGGAGAAGTCGCTGAAGTAACCGTCCTCGGGTGGCCTGTGGCCGTTCCCGCCGGCCCAGAGGTAGACAATCCCGCGTCCACCCAGGCCCTGGCTGATGCCCAGTTCAATGGCCTGCTGCCAGGTCTGGTCAGAGGGGTTCAGGAAACCGGTGCCATCTGCCGCGCCCCAGGAATTATTGGATACGGAAACCACGTCGCCGGCATGAATCATGGCCTCGGCGTCATTGGCCGAGCTGTTCCCCTTCAGCAGGTTGATGCCAATCAGGGTCGCACGTGAAGCGACGCCGACGACGCCGATGTCGTTGTCACGTGCCGCGATCAGTCCGCCAACCGAAGTGCCATGCCCGTCATCGGATTCAAACGGACTTGGATCCTGGCCTGGCGTGCCGCTGGCCACCGTTACGTCCCGGTGCGGAATGTCCTGGGCGACATTGTCGATCAGATCCGGATGACGAATTTCCAGCCCGTCGTCGACGACCGCGACCACCACGCCTTGCCCCTGGCAGCCGCTCAGCGGACAGTTCTGCCAAAGTGGCGCCAGGTTCAAATCAGCCCCTTGCGCCGGCGCGGGCAGGAAGTCCACGATCGGCTGTCCATCGCTGAACAGGTGCCACTGGGCGAAGAAATAGGGATCTTGTGGTTCGAAACTGAAGGTTTGGCCATCCCCGACCCTGGAATCCAGAAACACCATTCCGTCGCCTCTGGAAAGCGAGAAAGCCATGCCCCGGGCTCCGGAGCTTCCATAAGTCGGGGCTGACAACACCTCGACCGATACGTTGGTCGGCTCGGCGATGCAGATGCCGGCAAAACCGGTGGATTGCGATCCAGCAGATGCTCGGGATGGATCATGAAAGCCGCCGAATACCGCGCCGCCCTGGAATCCTCCGCCGGAGCGATTTTCGTAAGAAGTCAGTGCTGATACGGCATACGAGGCTGAGCTTGAGGAGGTCGGTGCGTAACTCAGGACGTAGAAGCCAGGCGGCACGACCACACTGAGCGAGGTTTCGCCGGCAGCGACCTGTTGATCAACATAGGTTGTGTTGCCCTGTGACGAGCTTCGGCGCTCAAGCTGGATACGCCCGGCGGCGCCGACGGTTACCCCGAGGTTGACCACCTGGTTCTCATTGCGAGAGTTGGCGATGGTGAACGCAGCAAATCCGTTGACCGACCGATTGGCGTGGCTGGCCGAGGCCCGGCCACCGAAGTTGATGCCGCCTTGCAGGGTTCGCGAGCCAGGGCCCCGCAACAGGATCTCGGTGCCGAATCGTCCGGCCTCTGTACCCGTGGCCGGATGGGTCCTGATCACGTAGAAACCTGGGCAGCTCAGGCTGGGGTTGGTGGTCAGCAGCACTGATCCACTGGGTTCATCATTCGTTCCCCCCAGTGCTTCTAGCTTGGCATCGGGGTCGGCCAACTTTGTCCAATCCAGCGTTACCGGGCCGGATGGCGTGTGACTGATCGACCGGGATTGACGAGCGC
>RECK01000134.1 GCA_007694055.1 Wenzhouxiangella sp. | reverse complement strand
CGATGGAGGCTCGGACAGAGAGAACGGTGCTTCGCCATTGGCTGCTGCGCCACTGTAGATCGCGCCCTCCGCAACCGTGAAGCTTTGCTGAGCGTGAACTGAGGCCCCATAGGCCAGCAAAACCATCAAGACAAGCACAGGGTGGTGCCAGGAAAAACGTTGGAGAGATGCGAAAACTGACTTCCTTCCCATGATACCGAACCCCATTGCAGGCATGAAAATTATCCGGCCAATGGCCCCACAGGGTTCGATGCTATCAGACCAAGGGGCCCGGGTCTATTTGGCACTCAGCGCCTCCTCAGCGGATCGCCAGTAGCTGAGCTCTTGATACAGCGCTCACAGACTTTCTGGCGCAGAGACTGCAATGCAGGTGCAGTCAGTACATCATCCTCAACTTCAAATATGGCAATAGACCGCGTCAGGGTTTCCAGCTCCGCTCGCACCTTATGAGCAAACTTCAATATCCCCCCGTAGCCCGGCCCAGCCCGGCCAGGGCCCATGCTGAGCGATTGGGGAGGGCCGACTGCCTTTTATCTCACCTCTCACCAACTCGAAGCCCGGCGCAGGCACGTGCCAGGCCGGCGATGCGGGTCCAGTCGCCAGCTTCAATGGCGTCTTCCGGCACCATCCAGGAGCCGCCTACCGCCAATACGTTGCTCAGGGCCAGGTAGCTGGGGGCGTTGTCAATCGTGATTCCCCCGGTGGGTACGAAACGGGCCTGGGGCAGGGGGCCGGCCCAGGCCTTGAGCATGGCTGTTCCGCCGGCGGCTTCGGCCGGAAAGAACTTGAAGTGCTCGTATCCGTGCTCCATGCCGAGCATGACTTCCGAGATGGTGGCCACCCCCGGGATCAGGGGCAGGGGCATGTCGCTGCTTTCCCGGTATAGCGTCTGGGTACAGCCGGGTGCGATGGCAAAGCGCGCGCCGGCCCGGGCGACCCGGTTCAGGTCGCTGGCCGACAGCACCGTGCCGGCGCCGACCACTGCTTCCGGCACTTCGCTGGCGATGCGCTCGATGGCCTCCAGGGCAGCCGGGGTGCGCAGGGTGATTTCCAGCATCGACAGGCCGGCATCGACCAGGGTTCGGGCCAGTTCTACGGCCCGCTCGGACGATTCGATGCGAATAACGGGAATAACGACAATTTCGGAGAATAGTGCGTTCATGATGTTGATGGGTCCTGGTGACTCAAGGCCGCGCCCAGCAGGCCGGGTTCGGGATGGGTGACGACCACGATGCTGACTTTCTCGAGATAAGCGGCGAAGCGACCCTTGTCGAGAAAGCGTTCGCGAAACGCACTGGATTTGAGGAACGGGATAAAGCGCGGCACGATGCCGCCGGCGATGGCGACGGTGCGGGCGCCGTGGAACAGCGCGGTATCGCCGGCCACGCTGCCCAGGATGGCGCAAAAGCGGGCCAGGGCGGCGCGGGCGGCGCGATCCTCTCCGCCCAGGGCTGCGGCGACGATATCGGCCGGCTCACGCAGGTCTGATTCGGCCGTCTCCTGCCGGCCCACGGGCATTCCGGCCAGGGCGGCGTGAATCTTGGCCAGTCCGGAGCCGGACAGGGCGCGCTCGATCGAAACCCGGCCGTGACGTGCGGCCAGCCAGTCATGAATGCGCCTTTCCTCGCTGCCCAGCGGGGCAAAGCTGGCGTGTCCGCCCTCGGTCTCGACGACTCGCCACTGGTGCACAGGACAGTCGACCAGCAAGGCCATGCCCATGCCGGTGCCGGGGCCGATCACGCTGATGGGGGGATGCAGGCAATCGTCACCGGGGCCGTGCAGAAGCTCGAACTCGCCGGGTTCCAGTGCGGTGACAGCGCGGGCCGCAGCCCCAAAGTCATTGAGGATGAGCACCTGGTCCATGCCGAGGATGGTGGCCAGCTCGCGGCGATTGAACGACCAGGCCCGGTTGACCAGGCGGATGTCGTCGCCGTTGACCGGGCAGGCCACGGCGATTGCAGCCCGCTGCGGCCTTTCATCCACTGACTGCAGGTAATGGCGGATGGCCTGCTGCAGACTGGCAAACTCGGCGGCACGCAGTTTTTCGACACGTTGCAGTTGCGGGCGATCGCGACCCGGCACGGCCAGGGCGAAGCGGGCGTTGGTGCCGCCGACATCGCCAACCAGGACGGGGGATTCAGTGGTCATAGGCTGGCTTGAAAAGCATGCTGGCACCGCTCTCGGCGTCACTGACCACGGCACGGGCCGAGGCGAAAAGCTCGCGACCGATGCCGAAATGATATTGCTCGCTGTTGACCTGAAAAGGCTTGCGGGCAGAGATCTCTTCGATATCGGTACGGCAGGACAACTCTCCCCGGTCGGCATCGATGACAAGCAGATCGCCAACGCAGAGCTTGCCGATCAGGCCGCCGCCATGCGCTTCGGGCACGACATGAATGGCAGCCAGTACGCTGCCCGAAGCACCCGACATGCGCCCGTCGGTCAGCAGGGCCACGCGCTGCCCCCGATCCTGCAGCACCTGCAGGGTGGGCGTGAGCTTGTGCAGCTCAGGCATGCCGTTGGCCGCGGGTCCCTGGCCGCGGATCACGGCGACGAAATCACCGGTCAGCGACTTGTTGCCGAATGCTTGAAGCAATTCATCCTGGGAGTCGAAGATTCTGGCCGGCGCCTCGATGCGCCGATGCTCGGGCGCCACGGCCGAAACCTTGACGATGGCCCGGCCCAGGTTTCCGGACAGCAGGCGAAGGCCTCCCTCTCGGGAAAATGGATCGGCGACCGGGCGCACGATCTCGGTGTCCAGCGACTCGCTGGCACCAGAGCGCCACTTGAGGCGGTCATTTTCCAGAAACGGCTCCTGGGCCTGCTGGTAGAGATCGCCGCCGTGCACGCAGCGGATGTCCGGGTGCAGCAGGCCGGCATCCAGCAGTTCGCGGATGACCAGTGCCAGGCCGCCGGCGGCATGGAAGTGGTTGACGTCGGCCTGGCCGTTGGGATACATGCGCGTCAACAGCGGTGTGGCGCGCGAAATCTCGTCCAGGTCATTCCAGTCGATGATCAGGCCGGCGGCCCGGGCGATGGCGACCAGGTGGATGGCATGGTTGGTCGAGCCACCGGTGGCAGCCAGGCCGACCATGGCATTGACCATCGCTTTCTCATCGACGGTACGGCCGATGGGGCGGTAGTCATCGTCATGGGCTGTGATGTCGCAGACGCGCTCGGCAGCGGCCAGGGTCAGGGCATCGCGCAGGGGCGTGTTGGGGTTGATGAAGGCCGATCCCGGCAGGTGCAGGCCCATGACTTCCATCAGCATCTGGTTGGAGTTGGCGGTGCCGTAGAAGGTGCAGGTGCCCGGCGAGTGGTAGGACTGCGCCTCGGCCTCCAGCAGTTCCTCGCGGCTGGCCTTGCCTTCGGCATGCAGCTTGCGGATGCGCGCCTTTTCACTGTTGGGCAGGCCCGAAGGCATGGGTCCGGCCGGGATCAGGATCACCGGCAGGTGGCCGAAAGCGAGTGCGCCGATCAGCAGGCCCGGCACGATCTTGTCGCATACGCCCAGCATGACCGCGCCGTCGAAGGTGTTGTGCGACAGGGCCACGGCCGTGGCCTGGGCAATGACATCGCGAGAAAACAGCGACAGCTCCATGCCCGGCTGGCCCTGGGTGACACCGTCGCACATCGCCGGCACGCCGCCGGCGAACTGGGCCGTGCAGCCCCTGGACTGCGCGCCCAGCTTGATCAGGCCGGGATATTTTTCCAGCGGCTGGTGGGCCGAAAGCATGTCGTTGTAGGCCGAGACGATGCCGATATTGGGTCGTTTGAGGGCCTTGAGTGCGGGCTTGTCGTCACCGGCGGCGGCAAAGGCATGGGCCAGGTTGCCGCAGCTGATGCGGCTGCGCGCGGTGCCGGCATCCCGGGCCTGGTCGATGCGATCCAGGTAGGCCTGGCGCAGGGTCCGGCTTTTGGTCGCGATGCGTTCGGTGACTCTGGCAATGACGGGATCGAGGCTCATCAGGGGCTCCAGTAAGTGATCAGGCGTCCACCGGCGGCGCGCAGCAGGGCGGCCACGGGCAGTTGTTCGGGGTCGGCATCCGGACGAGCTGCCTGACTCAGGACCTCGTGCTTGGCCTGGCCGGTGATGACCAGCATCAATTGGCGCGTGGCAAGAAGCCTGGGTAGGCTGAGAGTGACGCGCTCGTAGGGTGCTTCCGGGGGCAGGGGGTCCGGTACGACCGCCAGGGCCTGCGCGTGACTGGCCGTGTCCAGGCCGGCGGCCAGTGCGGCGGACCCCGGAAACAGCGAGGCAAAATGGCCGTCGCCACCCATGCCCAGCAGCACCATATCGAAGGTCGCCGGCAGTCCGGCCAGGACCTGGATGGCATGCTGCGGATCGGCCTGGCCGTCGGCCTTGGCCGGCACCAGGCTTTCAAGCCGGATGTCGCTGCCGGAAAAGCGCTCAAGGATTTCGCGGTAGTTGCTGGCCTGATGGTCGGTGGGCACCCAGCGCTCATCGCTGGGCAGGCCGATCACTCTGGACCAGTCCAGATCCATGCCGGCCAGGCGGGAATAGATGGGCATCGGCGTGCTGCCCCCGGAAAGCGCCATCAACGCCGAGGTGCGCTCATTCAGCGCGCTTTTCAGCGCGTGGTGGATGCGGTCGCTGACAGCTTCGACCATGGCGGTTCTGTCGCTGAACGCAGTCAGGTTGATCGTCATGAAAGTCTCCGGTCTATTCGCGCCAGCTATGACCGTGGCGCTCGGTCAGGGCAACCGCCGAACTCGGTCCCCAGGTGCCGGCAGGGTAGAGCTTCGGCCGGATGTCGGCTTCGCGCCAGCCGTCGATGATGTCGTCGACCCAGGCCCAGGCCGTCTCGACCTCGTCGCGTCGCACGAACAGCGTGCCGTTGCCTTCCAGTGCATCCAGGTACAGGCGCTCGTAGGCGCTGCGACGGCGCTTGTCCTCGAACGCGTTGTGCAGGTCCAGGTCCAGTGCCACCTGGCTGAGTTTGACGCCATTGCGGTCCAGTCCCGGGGTCTTGTTCATCAGGCTCAAGGAAATGCACTCTTCTGGCTGCAGCCGGATGATCAGGGCGTTGGGCTGCATCTGTGCTTGCGCGGCTGAAAAGATCGAGTGGGGCACGGCCTTGAACTGCAGGTAGATCTCGGTTACCCGGCGTGGCATGCGCTTGCCCGTGCGCAGGTAGAACGGCACCCCTGACCAGCGCCAGTTGTCGATATGGGCCCTGAGCCCGACAAAGGTCTCGGTCCGGGTATCGCTGCCGACCTCTGCGGCATAGCTGCCCACGGCCTTGCCGTCGATTGCCCCTGCGCTGTACTGGCCGGCCACGCTGTGGCTGGCCAGGTCGGCGCCGTGAATCGGTCTGAGTGATCGCAGGATCTTGATCTTTTCGTTGCGGACGGCCGATGGATCGAAATGCGAAGGCGGCTCCATGGCAGTCAGGCACAATAACTGCAACAGGTGATTCTGGACCATGTCGCGCATGGCACCGTAGTCGTCGTAGTAGCCGGCCCGGCCTTCCAGTCCGACAGTTTCGGCCACCGTGATCTGCACTTGCTCGATATGGCGAGCATTCCAAAGCGGCTCGAACAGGGCGTTGCCGAAGCGCAGGGCAAGCAGGTTCTGGACCCCGTCCTTGCCGAGATAATGATCGACCCGGTAGATCTGATCCTCGCCGAATACCCGGCCGGTACCGTCGTTGATGACGGTCGAACTGGGCAGGTCATGGCCGATCGGCTTTTCCAGCATGACCCGGCAGTCTGCGTCGATCAGCCCGGCCTGCTGCAGCCCCTGGCAAATGGCGACATACCAGCTTGGCGCGGTCGACAGGTGGAACAGCACGTTGCCGTCACGCAGCCGCTTTACCGCCTCGGCGAGCGCCGAAAATGACGACGCATCGCCCAGGTCCATGGCCAGGTATTCGACACGCTCAAGCAAGCGCTCGGCGGCCGCATCATCATGATATTCGGCGGCCTGCAATGCTTTCCTGGACTGGCTTCGGAAGTCCTCGGTGTCGAAATTGCTGCGCGCGCAGCACAGGATGCGCAGATTGCCGGGCAGCAAGTCATCGGCCTCCAGGCCGAGCAGGGAAGGCAGCAGCATGCGCTGGGCGAGATCTCCGGTAGCACCGAAGATTACCAGCAGCTGGGCGGTTTTGGTTGTCATGAGTCGGGTTTCACTAAGGCCGCGAGAAACTGTTGATGATTGGGCTGACTGGCAACAATGTGGGCGACGGATGATCTGACGTCGACAAGGAATTCGGTCAATTGATGATCGCTGAGGTTGTCGACAAACGGGTGATAGCCAGCCGGTTCGATGCCCTGGCCGGACAGTACGGCAACCCAGGACTGTTCGGCGAACAGCTCATACTGATCGCGAAAGACGCGGGCGTTGGACTTGAACAGTTCGATCTTGTGCTGCAGGGTGTCCGGTATGTCCATTTCGCGGCAATCGATCCAGAAAGGAGAGTCGGTGCGCTGATTGACGTGGTAGTGGGCGATGATGAAATCGCGGATGTATTCGGCCTCGAGCCGGACATCGTTGTTGAACTGATCGACTTCGGCTGGCTCGATCGAGCGCGCCGGGAACAGCTTGATGAAACGGATCAGGCTGTTCTGGATCATGTGTATGCTGGTCGATTCCAGCGGCTCCAGGAAGCCGCTGGCAAGGCCCAAGGCCAGGCAATTGCGATTCCACTGCTTGAGGCGTCGGCCGGTGCGGAAGCGGATGGTACGTGGCTCGTTGATCGGGCGGCCATCGATGTTGTCCAGCAGCAGCTTGCGGGCCTGGTCTTCTTCCAGGTAATGGCTGCAGAACACGATGCCGTTGCCGACCCGGTGCTGCAGCGGGATTTTCCACTGCCAGCCGGCGCTGCGCGCCGTTGAACGGGTATAGGGGATGGGCGGGGCGACCGACTCGCTCTGCACGGCCACGGCCGAATCCGAGCGCAGCCAGTGCGACCAGTCTTCCCAGCCGGTTGCCAGGGCCTGCTCGATCAGCAGCCCGCGAAAGCCGCTGCAGTCAATGAAAAAATCACCGGCCATGACCTGGCCCGATTCCAGCACGACCGACTCGATGAAACCGCTTTCGGAATTGAGTTTGACATCGACAACCTTGCCCTCGATGCGGTTCACGCCGAGCTTTTCGCTGTACTGGCGCAACATGCCGGCGTAAAGACCGGCATCGAAGTGATAGGCATAGTTGGGCTTGCGTTCGCCATTCATGCCGAACTTGCCGGCCCGGGCAAGGCTGGCCTCGACGCTGAACTCGGCCAGTCCGCGGGTATCACCCAGGGTTTTGGCCTTGAGCCAGTAGTGATGGAACTGGGCCGCCCAGGCATCGGCACCCGGCGGGCCGAAAGGATGAAAGTAGCGCTCGCCCAGGCGCCCCCAGTTCTCGAACTCGATCCCCAGCTTGAAGGTGCCGTTGACGGTACTGAGGAACTCGGCTTCATTGAGTTCCAGCAGCAGGTGGAAATGCTTGATCGCCGGGATAGTCGCCTCACCGACCCCGACCGTGCCGATCTGGTCGGACTCGATAAGCTCGATCTGCTTGCGCTGGCCAAAGGTCTTGGCCAGGGCCGCGGCTGCCATCCAGCCGGCGGTTCCGCCACCGACGATGATGATGCGATTGAATCCGTTCATTGTCGGCTACTCATCGGTTCAACTTGTTGCGCAGCCACGTGCGCAGTCGGCGAGCGGTGGTTTCATCCAATGTCCCCAGCGCGCCGCGACTGTGCTCCGGAATGTGTTCAACGCAGTCGCTGGAATAGTTGAACACGTAATGATCGAACAGGTCACGCCAGGCCTGGCGCTGAGGTAGTGGCAGATCTCGAATATTGAGAATGGCATGGAGGAGCGCATCGACCGGCGCGCCCATGTGATCAGGGACTTCCCGCCACCAGTGATTGATCAGGATGTTGAAACTGGACAGGCCCTGGACATGGTGCCACCACATGGCCGGAATGTAGATGGCATCACCCGGCTCGAGTTCGGCCGATTGTGCGTGGGCCAGTGCCTCGGAAAAGCGCGGGTATCGATCCAGGTCGGGATGGTTCAGATCGACCAGGCTGATCTGCTGGCCGGCCGGGGTCAACTCCATCGGTCCGACATACAGGTTGGGCAACTGATCGGGCGGGAACAGGGTGAAGCGGCGGCGACCGGCGCACACGCAGGCGATGTTTTCCAGCGCATCGTAATGTGCGGCCACGGTGGTGCGATTGCCCAGCCAGATGCGTACCGAGGGCCGGAAACGACCGCGCGGCAGGCTGTTGTCGGTACCCAGCCCGGGCAGGCACAGGTCGATGGCCGACGAGCCCACGTAAATGGTCGGTGGCCGGGGATTGTCGGCATGTTCGCCAAGCATGGCCAGCACCTGGTCCAGGGGCATGCCGGTTTGCTGGAAATTGGTCGCGGTCAGATTGTCGTTGTAGAAGATTCTGCCGTCGTCATCTGCGTTGCCGATATAGGCCGTGACCGGCTCGCCGGTGTCGAACTGGCGCAGGTAGTCGGCGGCCGCATCGGCAGACTGTTGCGCCTGCCTGACCAGCGGCCAGTGCTCGACCAGGCCGCGAAAGACCACCGGGTGGCTGAGCTCGGCAACACGCTCATGCAGCTGTTCGAGCCGGACATCATGAGCTTCCACGATGGCATGGGTGGCGGCGCTCATGGATCAGGCGCTCCCGGCAGCCTCGATCAGGCGGTTCTTGCGTTCGATCAGTACGGCCAGCTTGGGCAGGGAGGCCAGCAGCATGTAGATATGTTGCAGGTAGCCTTTTTCATGCAGCGTGGCCAGGCTATCGGCATTGAGTGCGCGCAGCCGCTCTTCATTGATGGTGTACAGGCCCTTGAGCGCGTGCCGGGATCCATCGTTGAACTCGACTTCCAGGTCCAGTGATTCAATCAGGTCCAGGCCGACCAGCAAGCGGGAAAAGTCCTGGCTGGCCTGGTGGCCTGCATGGATGGAAGCCAGCAGCGTATTGATGTGCTCCAGCAGCGGGCCTTCGCCGCCGTGGGGAAGAAATACCGGCGTGCCCTCGGACTCGCTGATGCTGGGGTGGTCCATATCGACATGGATGACCGGGGTCTGGTCCGGCCCGCCGGCCTGGTCCTGGAATCCGATCAGGAAGGGCTGGCGCTCGATGGTCATGGGAACGGCACGGGCCAGCCATTGATCATCGCCCAGGTAAAGGTTCTCGCTATCTTCGAAGCCGAGCAGGGCGACGGTCTCGAAATGACCGGAGTCCACATTGCGGATGAAAAACAGCGGGTACTCGGCCTGCAGGGCTCCCAGCTCGACCGGAAAGACGCGGGCCAGATTGACGTCGTAACCCTGGTTCGGGCGCCAGGCGCGGTTGATCTTCAGGTGCTTGTGGGTGACGTTGTCGAGCAATACGTGGTTGGTCATGGGGTATTCCTGTTCATGCAGGCAGGCCGTTTGCGGCCACATGGGCGAGCAACGCCCGGTTGCCCGGCAATTGCTGCAGCATGCGCCGGGTCATGCGCTCATTGTCGGTGAATAGTGCACCTGCCTGGTCGCGCTGGTTGCGAATGCTTGCGCTCATCCTCGGCCGTGTCTGGAAGCCCATGCCGCAAAGCACGTATTGGTAGCTGGCCGCCGAGAAGACCTCGTCGACCTGGGCCAGGTCGGAAGGGCCGGGTAACTGGTGGCGCCAGAGGGTCAGCAGTTCTGCCAGGCTGTCCGGAATGCTCTCGCTGGCACGATTATCGGCCCAGTAGGCGGAGTCGGCCCGTTGACTGAGCACGTAGTGGAGCTTGAGAAAGTCAATGATGCGCTCCCAGCGATACTTGAACTTCTCATTGAAGCGCCGGGCCACGATGTCCATGGACTCGCGATTGGCCGGCAACTGTTCGCTGATCATGGTGGCCGCCAGCTCGATCATGACCAGGGCGCTGGCTTCCAGCGGTTCGAGAAAGCCTGCCGACATGCCCACGGCGACGCAATTGCGGTGCCAGAAGCGCTCGCGGTAGCCCGGGCTGAAGGAGATCTTGCGCGCCTCGATCCCGCTCGGATCAATACCGGGGCTTCGATTCAGATAATCACGCAGAATGTCATGGGCCCGATCATCACTGGCATGCTGGCTGGAATAGACATAGCCGATGCCGCGCCGGGACGACAGGCCGATATCCCAGATCCAGCCGCTCTCCCGGGCGGTCGAATTGGTTTGCGACTCGACTTCACCATTTGGGTCGGAGTAGGGGACCTGGGCGGCCAGCGCGCAGTTGTTGAACAGGACATGATCCTGGGGGATATGACCTACACCGTAGTGACGTCCCAGCAACAGGGCGGCAAAACCGGTGCAGTCAATGAACAGGTCTGCCTCGAGGTCACCGTTTTGGGCCGTGGCCAGCGAGCGGATATCGGAGTCGGGTTGGCCATTGATACCGGTGACATGGTCGAGCAGGTGCTTGACCCCAAGTACCCGGGTGCAGTGGTGCTGCAACAGCTCGGCGAACTTGCCGGCATCGAGGTGGTAACCATAGTTGAGCACATGGGCATACTCGGGTGTCGAGGCCTGCTTGGGCGCCAGGCGGCGATCGCAAACCCGGGCCTGGGTACCGACGGCGTTGGCGAAGCCGATACGCTCGGCATGGGGTTGCCAATGGGGTGCCAGGTTGATGCCCGGATAGCCGGCCGGGGCCGAGAACGGGTGGTAATAGATATCGTCGTCACCACCGTCGACCCAGCCGGAAAAACGCGTGCCCTGTTTGAACGATGCCGCGCACTTGACGACAAACTCGCTTTCCGAAATACCTATCCTGCGCAAGGTCGAGCGCATCGTTGGCCAGGTGCCTTCGCCGACACCGATGGTTTGCACATCGGGTGACTCGATCAGGGTGACCGTGATACCCGTATCACCTGCCGAACCATGCTCGCTGGCCAGCAAGCCGGCCGTTATCCAGCCTGCGCTGCCGCCTCCGACGATGACGATTTTCCTTGTAGGCTGCATATCAACCTTGTGTGCCAAAAAAGCAAGCCGCTGTTGCCAGCGGCTTGAAACGCTCGATCAATGGAGAGATCAGAACCGCCAGCGGGCCCCGAGATTGTAGCGTGCCCCATACTGGTTGCCGGCCAGCAGCTGTTCGGGATAGCGCACGTAGACTCGCTGGGTTTCCTGGGTCACGTTGAGACCTTCAACGAAAACAGACAGGTTCTCTGTCGCATACCAGGTGACATTGATATCCAGCTGGCCATAATCCTCGACGAAAACCGGAGAATCGAACTGATCAAAGCCGGCCAGGAATTCATCGCGCCAGTTCCAGGCGATTCGGGTCGAGATATGCTCGTTCTCGAAGAAGGCGATCAGGTTGTAGGAATCGCTCAGGCCGGGCAATGCGAACTGGCGATCAACGGCGTTGCGGTCGACCTTGACATCGCCGTTGACCAGGGTGGCGTTGGCTTGAACACCGAAGCCCGAGTCACCGAACATGTGCTGGAGCTGCAGTTCCCAACCCCATACGCGTCCGCGCTCTTCATTGGCCGTGGTGCCGACATTCCAGACGATCAGCGGATCACCGGGTTCGGCCCGGACCGGCGTGGTGGCCGGACGACCCAGGTTTTCGTTGATGCGCTGGAAAATGTTCTGGTTGCTGAGCGGAATACCCTCTTCGGCCAGCTGCTGGCGTGCCAGTTCGGCCTGGGCACCGTTGAACGGATCAAGCAGGCCTTCAAATGAATCGCGGACCGTTGTGCCAACCAGGAAATTGTTGACATGCTTGCGGTAATAGCCGATGGATGCATAGCTGCCGGGCGCGTAATACCACTCCAGGGAGAGATCGATATTGTCCGAAACAAAGGGTAGCAGTCCCGGGTTACCAGAGCTGGCCTCGCGATTCTGCGGGTTCGGATTGCCGACGAAGGTCCGCACCGGGCTGAGCGCGCCGATCGGTGGCCTGGTCAGCGTGCGGCTGTAAGAGAAACGTCCGATCAGGTCTTCCTTGAAGCCGAGATCCAGATCAACGCTGGGCAGAAATTCGGTATTGGAGTTCTTTTCCGTGACAAAGGTCGACGGTCCAAACTCGGTGACGAACTCATCCCCGCCGACCCAGACCACCGCGACTGCCGGCACTTCATTGCCGGTAGAGATGACGGTTGTATCCTCGATGCGCAGCCCGACCCTGCCGTTGAAGGGCATGCCATTGATTTCTTCCTGCACGTTGACCTGGAAGTAGGCGGCCGCAATTTCCTCGGTGATGCCGGCGCCGGTAGCGTTGCCGAGCGGTCCGGGCCAGAACAAACCACGATTACCGGATGGATCCTGGAAATCGGGACCCCAGGATGGCCAGTACACATCGTTACAGACTGGATCGCCGGTAGAGACGCAGTCAATCGTTTCCCAGATGTCAATCAGGGAGTTGAAGTCGAGCACGAAGTATTGATCAAGCGGGAAATTGCCGCTGTTGCCGAAATCGGATAGCAGACCCCGGAAGTTGGCGTCCTCCCAGATCTCGTCGGGCCAGTACTGGGCCGAGGTCAGCCAGAAGCCTGCCGGCAACAGGCCGGAGAAGGCGTTGCGGTTGACGAACTCCTGATCGGTCCAGCTCAGGCCGAAGTCGATGCTGGAAATGGCGCTGGCATCGAAGTTGTCCCAGACGCCGCCGAGTTGGACCTGGAATATCTCGTTCTTGTTGCGGACGTCGAAGGCCTGGCCAAACAGCGAACCCATGTCGCTACGACGGATGAAGTCCAGGGGCTCGCCGGTTTCGGTGTCACGGAAGGTTGCCCCCCAGATCGGGATGCCGCCGCGAGAATACGACGCAAATTTCTCGTCAATGGTGGCCGTGAATGGACCGGCACCGTCTACGGAACCACACCAGTCGCAGAAGGTGTTGCCCACGATCAGGTTGGCCGAGCTGCCGGGCCTGCCGTCGCCCAGCCCGCCGCCCTTGAGCCGGGAGCGGGAGTCGTGCGCGTCGAGGTTGAAACGCAGGTTGTCAGTGGCGCGCCAGTCGACGTTGAAACCCAGCGAATCGTTGGTCTTGATGGTGTGGTCGCGGGCAACGTTGATGGCATAGTCGCCGCCGACCTGGGTGACGTTGGTGACGGTTCCGCGCTCGTTGACCGTGGCGCTTACATTCGGGTTGGCAAACCAGACCCCGAAGGAGTTCTGGTCCCTCTGGAAATCCAGCTCGGAGTAGGTGTAGTCCAGGGTGAAGCGCAAATCGTCGCTGGGCGCCCACTGCAAGGCCAGTTGGCCGTTGATGCGCGTGCGCGAAATATCGGCAAAACCGTAACCGGCATCCTGCGGATGCCACCAGGTGCCATCGGCACGCTGGTTGTTGTTGTCCACCGTGCCGCCATCCAGGCCGTAGTTCGGAATCCATGAGTCGACTGCGGCGAATTCCTCTCGATTGTCACGCCGCTCATAGGAACCGGTAACGGAAATCCCGAAGGTGTCATTGGCGAAGGTATTGCTGTAGATGCCGGCAAACTCGGGGGTGATTTCGTTCAGGTTGCCCAGGTCACCGTCGGAGGAAGAGGTCTCGTGGACGGCCTTGCCGATCAGGGCCGCCCGAAAGCCGGGGTCATCAAGCGGTCGGTTGGTGATCAGGTTGACGGTCGCGCCGATGCCGCCGGTTGGCAGGGAGGCTCGGCCGGTCTTGATGACTTCCACGGCGCTGACACCGGTGGATGCAATATCGAGGAAGTCGAAAGATCGTCCACCCTGGGTGGGCATCGAGCGCCCGTTGAGGGTAACCAGGTTGAATTCAGGCCCGAATCCGCGCACCGTGATCTGGGAGCCTTCGTTGTTGGTGCGGTTGATCGAGATTCCGGGAATGCGTTGCAAGGCCTCGGCCAGGTTCTGGTCGGGGAATTTTCCGATATCCTCGGCAATGATGGCATCGACCAGGCCCACGGCGTCACGTTTGCGGTCCATGGACTGCAGCATGCTGCCGCGAACCCCGGTAATCAGCATCCTGTCCAGATCGTCGGACTCCTCCACGGCCTCAGTGCGCTGATCATTGGTATCAGAATCCGTTTCTTGCGCGTAGGCCGGCGTGAGCATATAGGTGCCCAGTGCCAGTGCGACAGCAACGGCCAGGGGTGTTTTGTGAAAATTGCGTTGATCCATGGATGGGGCCCTCATTTGCCTTGCAGCGGTTGTATTCGCAATGTCTGCTTGCGATCCATTTATGATTTTGACTCGCTTCGACTCACCATACCCCGAGCATGGAGAGTGATTGACAGCGCTATCTTTTCAGAATTTATAAGTCTTTTTGACAGCGTTGTCAACCTTGATCTAACATTCGTGTAGCAAAGGTTCGGTAGAATCTGCTCAGGGGTGCGCCGACCGCAGCAGCAGGCGGGGCACTGCTGGCCCCGTAACCATCCAGGTCGGAATAATAATGTCCAAGTCGACGATCAACGATGTTGCCAGACTGGCGGGCGTTTCCATCAAGACTGTCTCACGGGTCGTGAATCGTGAGTCCGGCGTGCGGGATGCGACTCGTGAAAAGGTAGAAAAGGCCATTGCCGAACTCAATTACTGGCCCAACCAGTCCGCGCGTGATCTGGCTGCTTCACGTGCCCACCTGATCTGCCTGGTCTACGATGATCCCAGTGCCTACAAGCTGCCGTCATCCGGCTACATCATTCGTTTGCAGGAAGGCGTTCTCAGGGTTTGCCGCAGTCTCGGCTACGAACTGCTCATCCACCCTTGCAACTACCGCAACGATGATGTCGAAAGCGAACTGAAGTTCCTGATTCAGCGTGCCAGGCCGACCGGTATCGTACTGGCCGCGCCGCTGTCGAATATCCCGAAGATTGTTCGGGCAATCTCGGCCACGGGCACACCGTTAGTGCGTTTGTCTCCGGGGCAGAAGCTGTCGAAGGAAATGGTGGTAGCGACCAATGACCGCGAATTCGCGGCCGAAATGACTTGTTACCTGGCCTCCCTCGGGCATCGCCGGATCGGATTCATCACCGGGCACCCGCGGCACAAGGCGGTCGGGCATCGCTTCGAGGGCTACAAGGCGGGATTGAAGGCAAGCGGCTTGACGTTCTCCGAAGAGCTGGTCGCCGCCGGTGACAATTCCTTCGGTTCCGGGGAAGCTGCCGCGCTGAAACTGCTGGATCGCAAGAGCCGGCCAACGGCCATTTTCGCCGCCAACGACGATATGGCCGTGGGCGTCCTGCGGGTCGCAGATCGCCTCGGTATTCGCGTTCCGGATGAATTATCGATAGCTGGTTGCGACGATATCACGCTGGCCGAGCAGATCCATCCCGCGCTGACGACCATTCGCCAGCCGTTTGCGGCCATGGCCGAGAAGGCTACGCTGATGCTGGTCAAGGGTACCGAGGAGAGCGAGGCGCCCAAGGGCACGGTCATCGTGCCGGGCGCGCTCAAGATTCGCGAATCGACCGGACCGGCTCCAGGCTAAGGCAAGTCAGTCGTCCCTGAGGATTTTCTTGGGGCTGCGATCTTCGAAGAAAAGTCCCCAGTGCTTTTCGGCGCCGAGCGGGTCATCGGGGTCACCTTTCCAGGGCTCGTCGAAGGCAGCGAAGAAAAACACGGTGATGTTGGTCTGGCTGGCCCAGGCCTGAATTTCGCGGTAGTAACGTGCCTGGGCGGCTTCGCTGGCGCGTTCGCCGAATTCGCTGGCGGTGGTTGCCCACCCGGCCTCGAGCACGGCCATGGGCTTGTCCGGCAGGGCCTGGTGGACGGCGATTAGATTTTCGACGGTGTAGGAAAGACCCTGGTCGATGGATCGTTCTTCCCATACCGGGTAGGTGTGGACACCCAGAAAGTCGACCTCGGCAGCCAGCGGGGCGCCGTCCCGAATCCACCATTCGTAGTTTTCGGCAACAGTGACGGGTTGGTCGATCGCTTCCCGCATCCGTCTGACATAGGCGATCACCTGGTCGAGCTCGACCAGGTGATCGGTCCAGTCCACCAGCGCTTCATTGCCGACGTTGACCGCGACCACGATGTCGTCAAAAGCCCGGGCCAGTTCGATGCCGCGCTCGATTTCGGCAGCGTTTTCAGCCGTATTGGTGGTCAGCTCGTGGTCGGGAATGGGCTCGTCCAGCCAGGGGCAACCTTCGTGGTTGCTCAGCTCGGCTCGCAGCCAGGTACCCAGAAGCACCTTGATTGGCAGTTCATGTTCACGGATCAGCTCCAGGGTGGTGCGTGAATTGGCGCCGGCATCGTAGAGCCGGATCAGGTGAAAGCCATGCGCAACCAGCAGTTCCAGATCCTCGAGGATTTCTTCCCGGCTTGGATTGACGGCGCCTTCGCCGCGGTCAGGATGCTGGCCTTCACGAAAGCCCGAGTAGGCCACCGCCATGACCTGGCCTTCGATCAGGCTGTCCGGAGACTGCCGAAAACCGTCTTCAACCAGGAAGGGGATGTTGGCGTGGGCGGCACGACTGTTATCGTCACTGGCATAGGCAAACAGCCGGTAGGCGCCGCGCTCGGGCATTGCCAGCGACGTCCTGGCTGAGTCAGGGGCAGACAGCAGGCCTTCGAGGGGGGCTATGGGTTCCTCGTAATCGCCGCCCACCTGGGTGGCGTCGCTTTCCGGTTTCACTTCCCAGCGATAGCTGATGGCGTCAGCGCCGGCCACCTCGAACCAGGCCTCGTACTCTTCACCGGTCAGAACGATGACGTTGTCGCGCGCGCTGCGACCGTCAAGCAGCAGGTTTTCGACCCGGGGTGCGGGGTGTCTGGTCCGCTGTCCGGTCCAGATCCACTCCATGGCATCAATGGCCTCGGTCTGCTCCCCGGCACTGGTCAGCATCCCGAACCAGGTCGGCGTGCGCTCCTGCTTCTGGCCCCAGACAAAGGCATACGAGCCAATCAGCTGATCGGCTAGCGGGGTCAGGATGTCGCGATGGCCGCGTCGGTAGACTTCGGCCTTTTCGCTGCTGGTCAGCTCGACCGGCGCGCCCCAGGTGGTGGTTTCCATCTCCCACCAGCCTATCGTGCCCCATTCGGTAATCATGAATGGCTGGTCGAAGCCGAGTCGTTCCAGCTGCTGTGGCAGCTCGAACAGTCTGCCGTAGACCTGGAAACTCAAGAAATCCAGGTCGGGCGCCCGGGACAGGACTGCCAGAACCACGTCCTCCGATGATCCGGCCAGGGCAGTGGTAGCCGGGTGATGGGGGTCGAGCTCATGGATCATGCGGGCAACGTCGTTGACGGCGTCCCAGACCCTGGGGTTGGTATAGCTGTGGTTGAGTTCGTTGCCGATGATCCAGAACAAGAGGGCAGGGTGGTCGCGGAAGCGCAGAATGTCCTCGCGCAGCTCGCCCAGGGTGGCAGCGACCGCATCCTCGTCATCGTAGTCGAAGCCGTGGCGCTCGGCCGGCATGGGCAAGGTCAGGGCCACGGTGACACCATGGGCGTGGGCCTGGTCCATCAGCGCCATCATGTCGCCTTCGTCGTCGCGCGTGGTCCAGGTGCGGATCGAGTTGCCGCCGCGCCGGGTAAATGCGGCAAAGTCATCATGGACCATGCCGGCGCCGCGGATTTCATACCGTTCACCGTTGCGTAGCAGCTGGAAGCCGGTTTCGGTCCTGATGATCTCGACCGTCGCCGCTGGATCCGTGTGGGTTGCCGGTGATGTGCAGGCGGTCACCGCAATGACTACGGCGAGACCAATGAAAATTTTGCGGAAATACTTGTACATGGGCGCTTCATGGGCATTGACAGATTCGAGCGGAAGCACGGGCTTGAACACGGAGCTGGCGGGTCAGCCCGGGCGCAAGGCGACGACTTCTTCCTCGTTGAGGAGTTGAAAAGTGACCTGGAGGTCGGTCTCGGAACTGCCGCCGACCCAGACCTGGAACTCCCCCGGCTCGACAACCCATTCCTGGTGACGACCGTAGAAGCCCAGGTCCCGATCACAGAGCTCGAACTCCACCGTCAGAGACTGGCCGGGCTCCAGGTTGATCCGACGAAAGGCCTTGAGTTCGCGAATCGGTCGGGTGACCTGGGCGACCGGGTCGCGCAGGTAGAGCTGGACGATTTCATCCCCGGCGACCGGGCCGATATTTTTCACCTCGACGCTGATCCTGAGCGTTTCGCCGATGGCAATGGTGGGCGCGCCCGTGCGCAAATTGCTGTAGTGGAAGCGCGTGTAGGAAAGGCCGTGGCCAAAGGCAAACAGGGGCCTGAAGTCCGTGTCCAGATGAAAGGCCGTCATCCCCAGCGAGGTCTGCGGTGCTTCGACCGGGATGTCGTCAATGTGCACAACGCTTTCGGGGCTGGGCGGCTTGCCGCCGTTTTTCTGGTTGTAATAGATCGGAATCTGGCCGACCACACGCGGGAAGGTCACCGGCAATTTGCCTGAAGGTGATACGGTGCCGAACAACAGGTCGGCAATGGCCGGCCCGCCCATACTGCCCGGGTGCCAGGCAAACAGGATGGCATCGACTTCCTCAACGATATCGGACAGGGTCAGTGGCCGACCGGCCAGGATGACGGCCACCACGGGCTTGCCGGCCTGACGCACGGTCCGAACCAGCTCAGCCTGGGCGCCGGGCAGGTCGATATTGGCGCGTGAATGCGCTTCCCCGGACAGGATGGATTCCTCGCCCAGGAACAGCACGGTGACATCGGACTCGCGCGCCGCGGCAAGTGCTTGGTCAAAGGCCGATGTGTCACGGCTTCTGCTGGTATCCAGCGCGGGTACATGGCGAACCGCGATTTGATCTCCGGCCAGTTCCCTGATGCCTTGCAATGGGGTCAGGCTGAGTTCGGGATCGCCGTCGAAGATCCACGTGCCCAGCTGCTCATAAGGTGCATCGGCCAGGGGGCCGATCACGGCGATCGATGCGAGCCGGGCCCTGTCAAGTGGCAAGACAGCTTCCCGGTTCTGCAGCAGCACCGTGCTCTGGGTGGCTGCATCTCTGGCTGTTTCCAGTGCTCGCTCGCGGATTGCCACTGCATCGCCACCGGGCTGGTCGGTGTAAGGGTTGTCGAACAGGCCCAGCTGGAACTTGATACGCAGGATTCGGGCTACGGCAGCATCTATGGTTTCAATGGCCAGCTGTCCGGATTCAAGCAGTTCGGCCAGGTGACGAGAGTAAGTGTCGGTTGCCATCTCCAGATCAACCCCGGCACTGGCCGCGGCCAGAGCCGCTTCCTTGTCATTGGCGGTCAGACCATGGGTGGTCAGCTCGGGGATGGAGGCCCAGTCGCTGACGACAAAGCCTTCAAACGACCATTCCTCTCTTAAGATCCTGCGCAGCAGGAAGTCATTGGCGGTTGCTGGTATCCCATCCAGGTCGCTGAACGAGGTCATCACGGTGGCCACGCCGGCATCGATACAGGATTTGAAGGGGGGCAGGTAGACGTTGCGCAACTCGTTTTCCGGAATGTTGGTCGTGGCATAGTCGCGCCCGCTTTCCGAGGCGCCATAGCCGGCAAAATGTTTGACGCAAGCGGCGATGGCGTCCGGGGCTGAGAGATCCTCGCCCTGAAAACCCTCGACCATGGCCTTGGCCAACTCGCCGGTCAGCAAGGGGTCCTCGCCCAGGCTTTCGGCTACGCGGCCCCAGCGCGGATCACGCGAAATATCCACCATCGGGGCATAGGTCCAGTTCACGCCGGCAAGGGACGCTTCTTCGGCAGCAGCCCGGGCAGCTTTTCGAACCAGGTCAGGGTTCCAGCTTGCGGCCTGTCCGAGTGGGATCGGCATGACGGTCTGAAAACCATGAATGACATCGCGGCCGACCAGCAGGGGGATGCCAAGGCGTGATTCCTCGACGGCAATGCGTTGCAGTTCATTGACGGTTTCCCGGTCGACCACGTTGATGATCGAACCGATCCGACCTTCCCTGAGCCGATCCCCAAGGGTTTCTGCCGGTGGGCCTTCGCCGGGCTGCCCCAGAACCATCTGGCCAATCTTTTCGGACAGTGACATGCGTTGAATCAGCGCGGTGATGCGCTGTTCCAGGTCATCTGAAGCGGGTGGACGTGTTCTGGGTGAGGTGCTGGACATGATGGTTGCTTTTCAACTGATTTTTTCAATGGGCTCTACAAAGCAAATTCAGCGGGAACAATCTTCGCTGAGACTTGTTTTTAGCCCCGGCGATACCATTAGCCCGTATCCAGGTCGTATTCTGGCAGCAGGTGACAGCGCTGTCAAATGCTGCCGTGCCAATGCAGCCTTGGCCAGCTTCAAGCAGGATCGGGCAAGGCACTGTCCGGTGTGCCGCGCCGACGCTCGAGAATCGCGCGTACCTCGTAGGCGGTGTCTTCGGTGATCGAGAAACTCGCGATCGCCCAGATCGCAATGAGTGAGGCGAGGGCCGGTACAAAAGCGTCAAAGGCGCGCATCAAAGTGATGGTGCTGGCTGCCTGGTTGCCTCCCAGTTCCACGTCGAAGCCGGTGGCGTTGAGCAGGAAGCCCCCGGCGGCAATGGCGACGGCCATGCCGAGCTTGACCACCCACCAGAAAATCGACCCATACATGCCTTCCCGACGCTGGTGGGTTTTGAGTTCATCGGCATCGACGACATCGGCAATCATCGAAGGCATCAGGGTGAATAGTCCGCCCAGGCCGAATGCAATCAACGGTGCTGGGACCAGGATCAGCCACGGGTAGTCGGGGTTATAGCAGAACCACTTGAGCATGAAGCCCAGCGTTGACAGGCCAATGGCGATGAAAAAGGCTTTGCGCTTGCCAATCCGGGTACCCAGCCAGGTCACTATCACGATGACCAGGAAGGTTGACAGCGACTGAAGGGTGCCGGCATAGCCGGCGAACTTCGCGCCCTGGACCATATCGCCGTCGAAAACATGGTAAATGATGACGTAGAACTGAAAGGCAGCCACCATGATGAAGCCGTTGAAGACCAGGAATGTCGCTGCACATAGCTTCAGGAATGGTTTGAATTTCAGCGTGGTGGCGAAGCCTTTGAAAAACTCCAGCAGGTTTCGCCACACGACATTTGCCACCTCGGTGACTTCCGGCGCGGGTTGACTGTCCGGCTCCTGGGCAATGCCCTGGTAGCGTTCGCGCAGAAAGATGGCCGGAATAATGCCAACACAGATGGTGATCAGTCCGATTGCAATCGCCAGGGCGGCTGCGCCCTCGGTCATGTCGTCGAACCAGCGGTCGTACTGCATGATCAGCAGGAACCACGGGGAAACCAGGTAGATCGACTGCCCGATGAAGTTCTGCACCCCCATCAGGCGGGTTCGTTCGTGATAATCCGGCGTCAGTTCGTAACCCAGGGCAACCCAGGGGGTGGCGAAAATCGTATAGCCGAGATAAAAGAGGAAGGATCCGCCCAGGAAGTACCAGAAATACCAGCTTTCGGTCTTGCCGGGCGGTAGCTGCCAAAGCAGCATGAAGATGACACCTGCGATGATGGCGCCAATGAAGATGTAGGGTCGGCGTCGTCCCCAGCGCGACCGGGTATTGTCCGAGATATATCCCATCAGGGGATCGGTGATGGCATCGGTAAGGCGCGGCAGGGCACCGAGCAGTCCGACCACGGCCGGATTCATGCCAAAGCCCAGGTTGAGAACGATCATCATCCCGCCGATGGCTGCCGCCAGCAGGTTGTTGACGAAGGCGCCGGCGCCATAAATCAGCTTCTGACGAAACGGTATGCGGTCGGCAGGGGCGGTTGTATGCGCATTCATCGGAAAATTATGACAGCGTTGTCAGGCTATTGCAATCGAGGTCTGCCACAGGGGCGGGCCAGATGAAGCCCGGACCGTCACTGGCCAGCCTGGGCCAGCTTGCGGTTGATCAAATCCGCCTCGATGCGATCAACCTGGGCATCGGACAATCGATACTGGGTCAGCACGATGACATTCAATATCGCGAACGCGGCCGGGATGAAGGTGAAGAGCAGGCGAATACCGGTCATGGCGCTCTCGGTTTGTGGAACGTTGGCGACGTAACCAAACCAGGCCAGCAGCCAGCCGGAAAGCCCGGCGCCGATGGTCAATCCGAATTTCTGGGCAAACATGCAAGCCGAGAAAATCAATCCGTTCATGCGACGATTGAAACGCCACTCGCTGTAGTCGGCCACATCCCCGTACATGGACCAGACCAGGGGTGCCGTCGGGCCCGCGAACAGCGAGCCGATGGAGCTGACCAGCAACATCATCAGAAACTGGTCTGGTGGGACGAAAAACATCAGGCAGAAGAAAATGGCGCTGCCCAGGGAGAGCCAGATCAGCAGTGACCTCTTCTCGAAGCGCTCTGTCAGGTACCGGGTGCAACAGACACCGATGATCAGGAACAGCGCATTGATGCTGAGAAACAGCGTGGTCTGGTCGAATATCCAGAACAATGCACTGCCGTCATCAAGCACGTAGTACTTGAAGTAGTGAATGGTCACCGAAGTGCGCAGCGCAACGCTGGCCAGGGTCAGGATGCCGGCAAAGAACAGGACCAGCCAGGGGCCCATGGAAAACAGGATCCGCAAGTCATTTTTCAGGTTGATCTTTTCGTCCGGCGGTGAGGTCACCCGTTCGCGGGTCGTGGCAAAGGTGGTCCAGAACATCAGGATTGAAATGACCGCAAAGATTGCCATGGTGACTCTGAATCCGGTGGCCTCGTCCTCGGCTCCGAAAAACTGGACCATGGGGCGAACCAGCATCGAGATCAGCAGGGCCCCGCCGAAAGCACCGACGAAGCGAAAGGATGCCAGCACCGTTCTTTCCCTGGAGCTCGGCGACATTACCCCCATCAGCGCCGAGTAGGGAACGTTGATGGCGGTGTAGAGCATCATCATCAGCGTGTAGGTAATCCAGGCATAGATCAGCTTGCCCGTCTCGTCGAAGTCAGGGTTGGCGAACAGCAGGAAACCCATGAGGCCGTAGGGAATTGCAATCGTCAACAGGTAGGGACGGAAGCGGCCGAAGCGGGTACGGGTGCGGTCAGCGATCGCGCCCATCAGAGGATCGTTTACCGCATCCCAGAGTCTGCTCACGAAAAACATGGTGCCCACGGCCGCGGCAGAGATGCCGTAGACGTCGGTGTAGTAGTAGAGCAGAAAGATGTTGAAGGTCTGGAAAAAGAAGTTGGAGGCCGTGTCGCCCAGGCCATAGCCAACCCGTTCCCGCAACTTGAGTGGGTGAGCCGTTTTCGCCATGACAGGTAAGGCCGGGTTCCGGATTCCGACCAAGCTTGAGGCAAAATGATAGCGCTGTCAATCCGTTTGCCTGGCGGACCTTGCCGGCAGCAGAACGCCTGGGCCGAGCCTCAGTCCTGGTGCTGGCCAGCCATCACCTCGCCGTGAAGCTGATGCAGACTCATTTCGTGCTCTTCGTCGATGCGCTGAATGAATGCCTCTCCGCTTTCGCCTTCCTCAAGCTGAAATGATGTGCTGGAGACCGCGCACAATAGTTGCGTGGGCATGCCGGCGAGCCGGAAAGGTGTGCGCCGCAGTCGCTTGATCAGCCGCTTGAGCACGATGCCGACACCATCGGCAGGCGTCATGGGCAGGATCATCAGTGGTACGGCCTGGTGCTTGCGATCGAGTGAACCAATCAGGTCCAGATCTCGCAGCTGGTTGATCAATTCGCGGTATACCTGCGGCATCAGTTCCTGCAAGTCCTCGCCTGCAGGAGCGCGGGGTTCGCCGGGTCGATCGCGCAGTAGCTCGATGGAT
The DNA here is from genome assembly GCA_007694055.1 of Wenzhouxiangella sp. Classification (GTDB taxonomy): domain Bacteria; phylum Pseudomonadota; class Gammaproteobacteria; order Xanthomonadales; family Wenzhouxiangellaceae; genus Wenzhouxiangella. The sequence goes on along the minus strand of RECK01000134.1, from coordinate 29,272 downwards.
ACCTTGATCACGGAAAACGGCGTCTTGTAACGCTGTGAGCTCTTTATTTCACGATTGAGGAAGAAAGCCGTGTTGGTGGGATTCAGGACCCGGGAGGGCAGGGCTGCGGGCGGCGTTGAAGGCCTGGCCGGTGGCTGTTTTTCGCCGGCTTTTTCGAATTCTTCCCGGGCTGTCTGCGGGTGCTCTTGCCGGTTTTCTGACTGTTCTTCTGCCTGTTCCTCTGCCTGTTCCTCTGCCGCTGCCGAGGACTCTTGTGGTTCCTCTTCGGGCACTGCTTCCTGCGCATTCGGAAGCGACTTCGCCTGCAGCCTGTCGCGCAGGCTTTCGATCAGCTCTGGCGGCAGGCCCTGGCGGTTGAGTTGTTCGACCAGCAGCTGGCGGACGCGCAAAAGCTGGCTGTCGAGCGCGCCAACCTGAGTCTTGCCGGACCCCATTTCCAGCGACAGCTTGTCGCTGATGCGCTCGATGTAATCGGAGAAGGCGGCTGAGAGTTGCTCCTCTTCGACCGCTCCGCTTCGGCGCAGCTCGGTGGCCATCACGATCAGTCGCGCCGCCTCGGCCGGATCTTCCCTGATTTGCTCGACGATTTCGTCCACGTCCAGCCCGACGCTGTCGGCACCCTGTTCAAGTGCCTGGATCAGGTGTTCGCCGCGCAGTTCGGAGGACAACTCGTGGACCAGCTTGCCCCATTCGGCCATGGTCATGCCTTCGGCCAGCAGCCCTTGCTTGAGCTGCGGCAGCAGGCGCTTCAGATCGCGGGCATCGGGTAGCATGCGGTTGATGATCTGGGCCAGGCGGGAGGCCGAGAAACGGCCGCCCCGGAACTCTTCCCGCACCAGTGAAACCAGGGTGCTGTAGGTCAGCTGGTCGACCTCTCCCATGACCTGATCTTCTTCAGCCAGGATCAGGTCGACGTCGCGGCGCGTGTCCAGGTTGCGTCTTACCTTGGTGCGCAGGTCGTTGACTGCGCCGAGCACCGCCTCCGAGGACACGATGCCCTCGGCTTTTATTTCTCCTCTTTCGACCTGGCTTACCAGGTTGCGCAGCTGGCGCACAACCTGCCGGCGTCTGCCGTCGTCACCGCCTTGCTGTTCCAGTCGCTCGGCATAGTGCGCAGGGTCCTTGACCAATTCGTCCAGCGAAAGCAGGGAGGTAATCGAACCGAAGCTGTCGATGGCTGTGCTGGTCGACGTTGCCGTCGGCTCAGGGGTTGATGGCTGTACCTGTGTCTGGCTGTCCGAGTCGTCGTCGCCAACGACTTTCTGGTCGGCCGTCACCTGGCGAAAAACGATGTAGTTCAGACGGATAGTGGAGATGCCCAGTCTCTTCAAACCGGCGGTGACGGCCTCGACATCGGGGTACTCGGACTGGTCAGCGGTCAGGACCATCAAGTGGTGGAGATGCTCTGGGCTGACTCCGCCGTTGAAGCTGATCGACTCGATTCCGAGCTGGGTGAACAGGTTCATCAGCCGTCTCGGGTTGAAGCGCTGTCCGACCGGGTGCTTGTCGATGAACAAGGCGCCACGATCCATCAGCAAGGAAACGCTGGTTTGCTCTTCCAGCACCGAGCTCAGTGAATCGTGCAGCGATCCACAGGCCTTGTCGAACATGGGGTGGCTGGTACCGTAGCCGCTGGCCATGGTGAAGGCCGTATTGATCTGGCGCGCAAGCAGCTCGGCGTCGCGACCATCCAGACCGGTGTTTTCCCCCTCTGTCATGTTCATGCGCCCGTGGTTGCTGGATTGGTGAGTGCTGAAACGGCAGCAGAGAAGTCCGCGCAGTTCTGGAAACGGTTTTCCGGCCGACTTTCGACGGCTTTGAGAATAACCGATTCCATGTCGTCCGTAATCCTGCGCTGACACTGTGTTGGCTTCTTGAGAAAAAAGGAATCAGGTTCCCGTACCTTGCGCAAGACGGTCTGTCGGGCGTCCTCGGATCTGACCGGGAGGCGGCCGGCGAGCAGTTCGAACAGCATGACGCCGACGGCATAAAGGTCGGTACGGTGATCGGTGTCGCGGGCGGCTGCCTGCTCGGGAGACAGGTAAATCGGTGTGCCTACGACCATGCCGCGTGCGGCATACTCCAGCTGCATGGTCTTGGCTATGCCAAAATCTGCGATCAGGGCTCGACCGTCCTGGTTGCCGATCAGGATATTGGCGGGTTTGAGATCCTGGTGGATGACCCCGGCAGCGTGGGCGTGGGACAGGCCGGACAGGATTTCCGTGATCAGCCGCAGGGCGTGCTGCAGCGGTAGCAGGCGTCGGGCCGGGACCGGGTGTCTTTGCAGTTTATCGAGCAGGTGGGCCAGGTCCTGACCGTCAACCAGGCGCATGACCTGGAAAAAGAACTCATCGTCTTCGCCGGTTTCGAAAATCGTGATGATGTTCGGGTGGTCAAGTATGGCGATGGTTTCAGCTTCGTCACGAAACTGCTGTTGAGCCAATCGGGTACGGGCAAGTTCCTTGGGCAACAGTTTGATCGCAACCTGGCGCTTCAGGGTTTTCTGGTAGCCAAGAAAGACCGCACCCATCGCGCCGCGGCCGATCTCGCGAACGACCACAAAATTGCCGAATTCGCGACCAATGGCAGCGCGATAGTCAAATTCTCTGTTGTTTGGCATGCCAACACCTGAATTGGTAGCCGGGGTTGAATACTATCAGAAATGTGACCTGCATCACATTAAATCGCTTTATCTCCGGTCAAAGGCATCGGGGCTGACGCGGAGGGCGAAAGCTACTACACTGCGCCCGGCAATCTTGATGTTACCGTCTGAAGGCCCTGCCGTGGGCGCTTAAAAACAGGAATTTGCAGTCATGACGATTCGTATCGACCTGAATTCGGAAATTGGCCCGCTGCAGACAGTGGTCGTTCACACCCCGGGTCAGGAAATGGAAAACATGACCCCGCAGACGGCCGCCGAGGTGTTGTATGACGATATTCTCAACCTCGCCCTGGCCGGTCAGGAGCATCGTCAGCTCAAGGGTGTGTTGTCCAGGGTAGCGCGAACCCTGGAGTTGCAGGACCTGTTGGCCGATGTGCTGGCCCAGGATAAAGTCAAAACAGGCCTGGTTGACGCCCTGTGCAGTCTCTACGAATGCCCTGAGTTGATCGCCGGGCTCGTTGAGATGGCGCCAGGAGATCTGGCTCGCCGGCTGATCGAGGGCACTCCGAAAAAGACCATCAGCCTGGAAAAATTTCTGGCGCCTTCACGCTACGCCATTCCGCCGTTGCCCAACACCTTTTTTACCCGTGATGCCACGATGTGTCTGAATCAGCGCGTCATCATTGGCTCCATGGCCTACAAGGCGCGCGTTGCCGAGGCCTTGCTGCTAAAGGCTGTGTTCAAGTACCACGCCGACATTGAAAGCGCCGGCTTCTATTTCGACGGGACCGACAACCGCGATTCCGAATTGACCATCGAGGGTGGTGATCTTCTGGTCATTCGCAAGGATCTGGTCGTCATAGGCTACAGCGAAAGAACGTCTGTTTCCGGTGTGGATCAGATCATGCGAGCCATTACCAGCAAGGGCCCGGTGCGCAACTTCATCGTGGTGGAGATCCCGAAAACCCGCGCGACCATCCATCTGGACATGATCTTCACCATGGTGGACCGGGACAAGTGCGTGGTCTTTCCGCCTTTGATTACCGGTGCCCGCCGCTGCCGCGCGTTCCATTGTCGCTTCGGTAATGAGGGTGATGGCGCCGAAATCCGCGAGTACCCTGGTGTGCTGGAGGCCTTGTCGGCCCTGGGCCTGGATCTGAAGCCGATCAACTGCGGCGGGGAAGACGATTTTCATCAGGAGCGCGAGCAGTGGGCCAGTGGTGCAAACTTCTTCGCCTTTGGACCGGGCCAGATCATTGGCTATGGCCACAACCAGTACACCGTCGATGCACTCAGCCAGGCCGGATTCGATATTCTTGCCGCTGACGATGTGATTGCCGGCCGCAGCCCGATCGTGCCCGATAGCAAGGTCGTGGTGACCATGGACGGGGCCGAACTTTCCCGCGGCGGCGGTGGTTGCCGGTGCATGACCATGCCGCTGGCGCGTGCTTCGGTTCAGGATCTCTAGTCGAAGCGATAGCGCAGGCTCACGGACGCGACGTGGACACGGTAGTCCGGTGAACTTTCGCCGGGCAGGATGATATTGGCCAGCTGGTCGGGGCCGACCTGGTCCAGCGCCCAGTCGTCCGAGCTGAAACGCTCGAACCAGTAGCGCAGGTGCAGGCTCAAGGGTTCAGACAGGCGGTAGCTGGCCCGTAGCATGATCGAATCGAGATCATTGCGCACGGTCGGCAGTGGAGCCGTCGAAAGGGCTGAACCCGAACTCACGTCCTGCCTGGCCCGCGCCCGGGCCTTGACCCAGTCCAGTTGCACTTGCAGTCGGCCATCCAGCAGGCGGCGTTCCAGACCCGCACCCAGGGTATCGATGCGATCGCGATGATCCACTTCCCAGGCCCGCTCCGGGTTGGCCAGATCGACCGGACGGTTGGGACCACCCCGAAAGCTGAAGCCGGACTGGTCGCTGGACAGTCGCTCCCAGGTGTAGAACAGGTGGGCCGAGAGGTTGCGCGCCGGGGCCCAGGTCAGGGTTCCCGACAGCGATTGCTGCTGGCTCTCGGTCAGTCCGATGACGGTGTTGCGATAGTCATCGCTGGCGTGGGCTGCCTCCAGGCCCAGGGACCAGTGTTCGTGAGGGGTCAGACCGGCCGAAAGCGCAAGCCGTTGGCGACGTCGGTCGGCCAGGTGATACATGCGCAGGGAAGGGATGTTGGCCCATTGGCCGGCCAGCGTATCGGTATAGCCGGAATCATGGCTGGCCAGGAAACCCGCTGCGCCATCGTATTCGGAACCGTCGCGATCGGCCCACAGGGCCTGGGCGCCGAGTTGCAGGCGCTGGCTGGCCCTGTGGCGGACACTGAGCTCCAGCAAGCTTTCATCGACCTGGTCCCGGGCGCTCAGGCTTCTTTCGGTTCGGCTGCGCTGGATGGCGCTGGCCAGTCGCGTGCGTTCGTCGATCCGCCACTGTCCATCAAGGCGCAGACGCTGGTGGCGATAGTCCTGGGGCAGATTGTAGCGGCGGCGGCTGCTGGCTGGGCCGGCATCCTGAAGTTGCGAATCGCCGCCGATATAGACCCACTCCCTGAGCTCGGTTCGGTTGTTGCGATCATCAAGGCGGTAACTGGCGTTCCAGCTGAGCTGCGACGATTGCCTCCCGCTGAGACGCAGATGAACCGAGGTGGTGTCTATCCGTCCGTCCAGGCTGTCTGCCGGCAGCGGCTGGACAATCGATTGGGCGAGCAGCGGGTTGGCGGTGTAGGGCAGGAACGCTTCGTTCTGGGTCATGCGGCCGGAGGCAACCTGGCCGACCAGGCGCAGATTGGGACTGAACTGCCAGCCGCTGGCCAGGCTGAGTTGATGGAACTGGTTGTCCGGTGGCAAGGCCAACTCGCCGCGTCCGTCGGGAAAGCCCGATCCCGGGGCCCAGCCACCAATGGTTGAAAACGGGTTCTCGAAGGCAAGACCAGGCTCGTTATTGGTGAACAGGGATCCATGGTAAGCGAGCCGAAACTGGCGCCGCCGATCGTTGTAGTCGAGATTCAGATCAACCAGGCGTGTCCGGTAATCCACGGGAACAGGCAGGAAGGCCGCCCGGGGATTGCCGCCGGTGTTACCGAAAAGTCCGGCAAGCAAATGGGTTCCATCACGGTCTTCCTGACGAGCCTGGGCGCTGACCTGCCAGCGTTCGGCAGGGTTGACCGATGCCGCCACCCGTCCCTGGCGTCTACGCTGCACCAGGCTGAACTCATGCAGGACGGGCAGCTGAAGATTCATGCCGGCCGTGCCCGGGGCGGCCTGCCAGTCCTCAGGCAGGCGCAAACTGGCCCGGTTCTGGCTGTCATAGACGGTGACCAGACCATCCCCTCTGCGGGCGCGGCGCTCGCGGTAGTCGGCTTCCAGACCGAAGCGCCCCTGCCGGCCGCTGCGGACAAGGAGGTGGCGATTACCCAGCCCCAGGTCACGCGCCGTCACTTCAACCCGTAGCGGGGCGGGATCATCAAAACGCGGCTGAACCAGGTAGTCAAGGCCCAGCACCAGAAACAGACCGTCGTCGTAGAGCGCGTTGTAGCGGCCAAACCGGGCCGAGTCTTCACTGACCCAGCCCAGACCGATCTCAACGTGGTTCTCGGCGCTGGTCAGTTGATCAAAAGCCTCGCGTTCTATGGCGGCAACAGACGTGGACAGGAGCAGGGCGCCTGCCATGGTGAACGTTTGAAAACCTTGCGTCGTCATCGGCTCTATCCTCTGGTCATCGTACCCATCAGCGCGTCTGGCCCACCCCGGCCGGATGGTTCGAGCCGTGCACCTGTACATGACAGTTCATGCAGTCACGGCCAAGCATGGACTGGCTGCCTGATGGACGCGTATCACCCGGCAGGCCGGTTCCGCTCAGTGCGGTTGAGGGGTGGAACTGGCCCATATGACATTGCTGGCACAAGAATGGCGTGCGCTGGGTAAGAAGATCCCTGTGCGCCGAACCATGCGGCTGATGGCACAGCGAACAGTCCTCGCGAACCGGTTGGTGTTCCCACAGAAACGGGCCTCGCTTCTCGGCATGGCAGCTGTAGCAGCTCTCGTTGACCGTCATGGCATGCAGATCGGAGGGACCGACACCGCCGTGGGGGTTGTGGCAATCGGTGCAGAGCAGCTGCCCGTCGCGCACCGGGTGGGCGAAGGGACGATGAAACTCGGCATGCTGGGCCTGGTGACAGCTGGTGCAGGCCTGGACCTGCTGGAACGGATCCAGGGCGGGATCCTGGCGCGGGTGGACGCGGTGACAGTCCACGCAGGCCAGGCCGTCGAAGTCGTGGGCGCTGCCGTGCCAGTGAATCATGTCGGCACCGGCGTGGCAGGACAGGCAGGCCTGGTTGCGTATCTGGGTGCTGGCCTTTCTGTCACCGTGAAAGGCGACTTCGACTTCCGAGCCACCGGCCCGCGCCGGCAGCCGGGCATGATCCAGGCTGGGGCCGTGACAAGCCGCGCAACCCAACTCGGCCGCACCGGTGCGGGGGTCAGCCAGCACTGCATGGGGTGTGGCAAAAATCTCCAGCACCGGGTAGTCCGAACCGGCGTCGTGACAGCGCACACAGTTGGCAATATGTTCCGGAAACTGCACTTTGCCAGGATCGGCCTGAACGGCCAATACGATCGAGGCGGTCAGCAGGAAAACCGTGACGAGAAGGCCTGCTCGGCTGGCTCGGATCATTGCGGTCAATCCACCAGTGTGCCGATCAGGTAGGGCTCCATCATGGCCCAGGCGGCTGGCGTATGGTCGCGACCATAACCCTTGGTCCGCATCCCTTCGGTGGCCTCACGGCCGCACCACTGTTCCATCACGAACGGCGGGGTGGGGTGTTCGGGAATATAGTCCGTGAAATCGTAAACCTTGCCCTCGATGGCCATCCAGCAGCTCTCGAGTGTGTCGTGTTCGGCGATATCGGCCAGGGTGAATTCGGGCAGGGCCTCGGTGTCGTCGGCGGCAGCCGGTGTCGGGGTCAGCGCCTGCATGGCCAGCAGCGTGCCGACCGCGGCCCAGAAAGCGATGAAAGACGCAAACATGAGTTTCTTCATAACAGTTCGAACTCCTCGGTGTGGATTCTTGAGTAAGGCAGACCGATCCGGCGCAGATGCTCCTGGACCAGCTTGTTCAGCGGCAGCGGGCCGCAGATGAAGACCTCGCGTTGATCGAGATCGGGGCAGGTGGTGGTCAGGAAATCGGCGCTTATCGGGCCTTCCTTGTAGAAGTAATGAAACGTGAGTCGAGTGTCGGGGATGGCGTTTGCCAGTTCGCGCAGTTCATCTGCATACAAGGCACGCGCCTCGTCCTGGACCGCGTAAATCAGGTGAATGTCGGCAGCCTGCTTCAGCGCTCTGAGGTGCCGAAGCCGGGCAAGAAACGGCGTGATGCCGATGCCGCCGGCGACCCAGAGCTCCGGCGACGATGTTTCACCACTGGTAGGGAAGAAGCGGCCGTAGGGGCCTTCGATCTTGACCGTGGTGCCGGGCGTCACGCTCTGGATGGCACGGCTGGCATCACCCAGGTCCTTGATTGCGATGCGCAGGTTGGGCTCGGTCGGGGAAGAAGACAGGGTGTAGGGGTGTTCTTCGCCATGTCCGGCAGCCAGGGACTTGTCCAGGGGCGTCATGTAGACGAAATTGCCGGCCTGGTAGTTGAGTCGGCGCTCGGGACGCGCTGGTTGGAGGGTCAGCTCGACAACGTTGTTGGCGACCGCCTGCACGTCAACTATGGTGTGCGTGACCCGACCAGCCCGGCGGGAGAAGATCAGGCGCCAGGCAACTGCACCGACACCGAGCAAGGCAAACAGGGTCCAGATTGCGGTGTCCAGGTTGACCGGCATGGTGCGGCTGAACAAGAAAGTGTGGACCAGGGCCAGGATGATCGCCGGACCGGCCAGGGCGTGAATGCGTTTCCAGCGTTCGTACATGGGGCTGCCGAAAAACGAAAAGCTTGGCGCAAGGAATACCATCATCAACAGCAGCGCGGCCCAGCCGCTCCAGGTTGCGGTATCGCTCAGGGGTGGGAAAAGCACTTTGACTGGTAGTTGATGACCATGGGTGGCGCTGGCGAGGGCGAGAAGCAGGGGGTGGGCCAGCAGCATCAGCAGCGCGGCGGCGCCGAATAGGTGATGGGTATGCCAGAGCTTGGTCAGCCCACCAAAGGGTTGATCGAAGCCGGGTACCCTTGCGCTGAGTGCCGCGGCCAGTAACAACAGAGCCAGCCCCAGCACCCCGGTCAGTCGACCCAGCGTGTTGAGGATGGACGATGCGCTGGAGAAATCTTTGGCGCCAAGGCCGATGCTGAAAAAAACCACGGGCACCAGCGCAAGCGCCCAGACCAGGCCGCGAGCGAGACGTGCGCTGATCATGGGCCGGCGCATGCAAAGCCACCCGAGGCCGGACCCGGCCTGGATTGTGAGCTGCCCGTATTCCGAAGCCTGACCATAAGTGTGGCTGCGAAAACTCTCCCGTGACCCTGATGCTCATGCTAGCACCAGTCAGCGCGCAAAACGAGTTTTCCGCGCCTGGCCTTGTCAATTGGCGTCAGGTTGGTGATGTGTTTGCTGGCGAAGGTACAATAGCGGGTTTTCCCGATACCAAGGACGATGGCATGGAACAGACTTCGCTGAAGCAATTCCTGGACGATCTGGAGCGCCGCGTGGCTGCGCTTAGGGGGTACCTTTGACTTCGAAGGCAAGCAGGAACGGCTCGAGGAAGTAACGCGCGAGCTCGAGGATCCGTCGGTCTGGGATGATCCGGACCATGCTCAGAAGCTGGGCAAGGAACGGGCCGATCTCGATCGTTCGGTTGGAGCCCAGCGCGCAGTCATCGACGGCGTCAACGATGCCGCGGAGTTGCTGGAAATGGCCCTGGCCGAGGACGACGACGACACCATGGCCAGCGTGGCCGAGGATCTCGAGCGCCTGGAGCGAATCGTCGCCGAGCTGGAATTCCAGCGCATGTTTTCCGGCGAGATGGATAACCGCCCGTGCTTTATCGATATCCAGGCCGGTGCCGGCGGCACCGAGGCCCAGGACTGGGCCGAGATGCTGCTCCGGATGTATTTGCGCTGGGCCGAGCGAAGAGGGTGGAAAACCGAGCTGATCGAAGTCTCGTCCGGGGACGAGGCAGGCATCAAGAGCGCTACCGTGCGAGTGGAGGGCGACTACGCGTTTGGCTGGTGCCGGACCGAAACCGGCGTCCACCGCCTGGTGCGCAAGTCGCCCTACGATTCCGGCAATCGTCGCCATACCTCGTTCGCCAGCGTGTTCGTCTCGCCGGAAGTCGATGACAATATCGATATCGACATCAATCCTGCGGATCTGCGTATTGATGTCTACCGGGCTTCGGGAGCCGGCGGCCAGCACGTCAACCGGACCGAATCGGCTGTGCGCATCACTCACGAGCCGTCGGGTATCGTGGTTCAGTGTCAGACTGACCGGTCCCAGCACAAGAACAAGGACAGGGCCATGTCCCAGTTGCGTGCGAAGCTCTACGAGATGGAGCTGAAAAAGCAGCAGGAAAAGGCCCAGGCCGCCGAGGATGAAAAGTCCGACATCGGCTGGGGCAGCCAGATCCGCAACTATGTGCTGGACCAGTCGCGGATCAAGGATTTGCGGACCGGCGTGGAACGCTCGGATACCCAGAAAGTGCTTGACGGTGATATTGACGAGTTCATCGCCGCCCAGCTCAAGGCCGGATTGGCCTGACCGTGTAGCGAAGTGGAAATGCAATGACCGACGAAAACAGCAATGATGCAAGTGCGGAGAACGCGGCGGCCGATGAAAACCGCCTGATCGCGGAGCGACGCGGAAAACTGGGTGAACTGCGCGAGGCCGGCCAGGCCTATCCCAACGACTGGCGCACCGATACCGAAGCCGCCGTTTTGCTGGCCGATTACGGTGACGAAGCGCGCTGGTCCCAGGATGCACTGGCCGAACTGGAAACGGAGTTCAGCCTGGCCGGGCGGATCATCAGCCGGCGCATCATGGGCAAGGCCAGCTTTGTCCATATCCAGGATGGCTCCGGCCAGCGCATTCAGATCTACCTGCGGCGTGACGATCTGCCCGAGGGCGTTTACCAGGCCTTCAAGCACTGGGACATCGGTGACATCGTCGGTGTACGCGGCCGCCTGATGCGGACCCGGACCGGCGAGCTCAGCCTGCATGGCAGTCAGCTGCGCCTGCTGGTGAAGTCGCTGCGGCCACTGCCGGAAAAGTGGCATGGCCTGACCGACCAGGAAACCCGCTATCGCCAGCGCTACGTTGACCTGATTGTCAACCCCGATGTGCGCCGAACCTTCGAGGTTCGCAGTCGCGTTGTACGCGCCATTCGGGGATTTCTCGACGGCAAGGGTTTTCTGGAAGTGGAAACCCCGATGATGCATCACATTCCGGGTGGTGCCACGGCCCGTCCCTTCGTCACCCACCATAACGCACTCGGCATTGATCTCTACCTGCGCGTGGCGCCGGAACTGCATCTGAAGCGCCTGGTGGTCGGCGGCCTGGAACGGGTCTACGAGATCAACCGCAACTTCCGCAACGAAGGGGTCTCTACCCGGCACAACCCGGAATTCACCATGCTGGAGTTTTACTGGGCCCACGCTGACTACCGGGACCTTATCGAGCTGACCCAGGCCATGCTGCGCGATGTGGTTACCGGTCTGCCCGGTCTGGAGTCGGGCAAGGTGCCTTACCAGGGTGAGGTGATCGACTTTGCCGCGGGCTTTCGCCAGGTGTCGGTGACCGAGGCCGTGCTCGAGCACTACCCGGAGCTGGCCGGCCTGGACCTGCGCAATGTCGACAGCCTGGGCGATGCTTGCCGCCAGCTGGGTCTGCATGTGGATCAGCACTGGGGCTGGGGTCGCCTGTTGATGGAGTTGTTCGAACACCGTGTCGAGACCGCACTGGTCCAGCCCACCTTCGTGACCGGTTACCCGATCGAGGTTTCCCCGCTGTCGCGGCGCAATGATCAGGACCCTGAACTGGCCGATCGTTTCGAGCTGTTCGTGGCCGGCCGCGAGATTGCCAACGGCTTTTCCGAGCTCAATGATCCGGAAGACCAGGCCGATCGCTTCCGCGCCCAGGTCGCGGCCCGCGATGCCGGCGACCACGAGGCCATGCACTTCGATCAGGACTACATTCGCGCGCTGGAATACGGCATGCCGCCGGCAGCAGGCGAGGGCATTGGCATTGACCGGCTGGTCATGCTGCTGACCGATTCGGCCTCGATCCGCGATGTCCTGCTGTTCCCGCACCTGCGGCCCGAGCAGTGATGCAGGCGGGCCATCGGGACTGGACGGCATGATGGCCGATGCCCGGTCGCGCCAGGCTGCGGTACACCGTGCGGGTTTGCGCTTGGCTTTCATGCTGGCTGGCCTCATGCTGGTCGGTATGAGTCATGCCCAAGAGCCCCTGAAGCTGGTCGACGATGTGGACCTGGAGCGCTACCAGGGCACCTGGTACGAGATCGCCCTGCTGCCCAATCGATTCCAGCGCCGATGCTTGGCCAATACCCGTGCAGACTACCGTCTGCTCGAGCAGGGACGTGTTGAGGTGACCAACCGCTGCCAGCGTTCCGACGGCAGCTGGATAGAGGTTGTCGGCGAGGCGCGCCGGGCCGGCGACGATCTTCCGGCTGCCGCGCTGGAAGTGCGTTTCGCGCCGCGCTGGCTGGCGTGGCTGCCCATGGTCTGGGGCGAGTACCGCATCATTGCCCTTGATGATGATTATCAGCTTGCCATGGTTGGCACCGAAGACCGCCGTTTCCTGTGGATACTGGCCCGGCAACCGGACGTGGCCGAGGACCGCCTCGCCAAGCTGCTGGACCTGGCACGCGCACAGGGATTCGAGACTGAAAAGTTAAGCTGGACACCGCATGACGATCGTTGATTACGCCATTGTTGGCGCCGGCTGGGCCGGGCTCAGTGCGGCTTCCCTGCTTTCCGCGGCCGGCCGGGATGTGCTTGTACTGGAAAAGGCCCGCGGCCCCGGCGGGCGCAGCGCGACCCGACGGCAGGCGGGTTTTTCCCTGGACCACGGTGCCCAGTATTTCACCACGCGCAGCGATGCCTTCGTTCAGCAGGTTCAGGCCTGGCGGGATCTTGGCCTGGTCCAGGCCTGGGAACCGGGCATCGAGGTCGTCGGTGCCCGTCCCGGTGACGCCGGCCAGCGCCCGGCCGAACGCCTGGTCGGCGTTCCGGGCATGAACTCGGTTCCCGGCTACCTGGCCAGATCGCTGGCCTGTCGCTATGGCTGGCGCCTTGAGCGCATGCAATACCAGGATCACTGGCACCTGGAGTCCAGTGACGGTGAGTGCATCGAGGCTCGAAGCCTGGTGTTGACCGCGCCGGCGCCGCAGGCGCTTGAACTGCTGGGTGAGAACCACCCGTTGGCGGCGCGGGTTGGCAAGGTGCGCATGGCGCCTTGCTGGACGCTGATGCTCGGTTTCGATCGTCGTCTTGGCGAGGTTCCCGATGCCGCCTTTGTCAACGCCGGGCCGGCGAGCTGGCTGGCTCGCAACGGTGCCAAGCCCGGTCGGCATGAAGAAAGCTGGGTATTGCAGGCCTCGGGCAAATGGTCGGCAGAGCATCTTGAAGCGTCCACTGATGCGGTGGTCGAAGCCCTTTGGGAAGTCTTTCTGGAACTGGTGCCGGCCGCGCGCGGCCGTAGACCCGCGCTCAAGATCGCGCATCGCTGGCGTTACGCCCACGCGGACAACCCCCTGGACTGCGAGTTCCTGGCCTGTCCTGAACAGCGTCTGGCCGTAGCCGGTGACTGGTGTGCAGGTAATCGAGTCGAGGGTGCCTGGCGCAGTGGTCGAGCCGCTGCGGCCTGGTTGAGTCAGTCCGCCAGCTGAGGGCGCAGGCGCAGGTCGCCGTCCTGATCGCGGTCCAGGACCAACAGCCGGGAGTCGTCTCCGACCAGGCGCAGGACGCTGCCACGGTTCTCATCCCAGTCACCGAGAACGATGCGTTGCCGGGGCCGGCCATCGATCGTCAGTTCATGCACGGCTGGCCGATGGGTATGGCCGTGAATGATCAGGTCGACACCTTGATCGCGAAAGCAACGCGCGACCGCCTCGGCATTGACATCCATGATCTGGGGTGCCTTGCGCCGCCCCTGGCTGCGGCTGATGCTGCGGGCCAGCCGCGCCAGCCAGCGCCGCCACCAGATCGGGCGGGACAGGATACGCGCCTGCCAGTCCGGGTTTCGGACCTTGCGCCGGAAGCGCTGGTAGGCCAGATCGTCGGTGCATAGGGTGTCGCCGTGCAGCAGCAGGGCGGGAGGCGCGGACCCGGCCAATATGCAGGGTTCGGTGATGCGGGTCATGCTGGCCCGGGCGCAGTAGTCGTCGCCGAGCAGGAAGTCCCGGTTGCCGCACAGGAAATAAATCTCTACGCCCTGCCTGGACAGCATGGACAGGGCGGTCGCCACTTGCCCGGCCGGCGGGTCCGGGGCATCGTCTCCGATCCAGACCTCGAACAGGTCGCCGAGGATGTAAAGAGCGCGGGCCCGGCATGCCGGGCCCGCAAGAAAATCCAGCAGGAGATCGGTGATCCCCGGCCGTCCCGGCTCCAGGTGGAGGTCGGAAATCAGGTAAACAGGTGAATCACTCAGGGATTTCGACCCGCTCGATCAGGACCGGCTCCTGCGGTACATCGGCATGCATGCCATGACGGCCAGTGGCCACTTCGCGAATGGCGTCAACTACGTCCATGCCGTCAGTGACCTGGCCGAATACGGCGTAACCCCAGGCCTGGCCGGAGGCCTTGCTGCGATGGTTCAGGAAACCGTTATCGGTCACATTGATGAAGAACTGCGAGGTGGCCGAATGCGGGTCGTTGGTGCGGGCCATGGCGACGCTGCCGCGCACGTTGGGCAAGCCGTTGTCGGCCTCGTTGGTGATCGGCTCACGGGTCGGCTTCTGGTTGAAGTCGGCATCGAAACCACCGCCCTGGATCATGAAATTCGGAATGACGCGGTGGAACAGGGTGCCATCGTAGTGGCCGTCACGCGCGTACTGGAGGAAGTTCTTGACCGACTCCGGGGCCTTGTCTTCGAACAGTTCCAGGGTGATGGCGCCGTGGTTGGTATGCAGGATCACTGTGGGGTACTCCGTGGTTTCAGTTTCCGCCGGGGCGGCAGTTTCTTCGGCCGATGCCATCAGCGGCAGCAGCATGATCAGGAAAGGAATCAGTTTGCGCATGGCAAGCACTATCCATCTCGGTTTGTTGGGGCCCTCCATGATACTTTTTTTCCGGATACTTTTTTTGTCAAGCGATTGTCAGTGTCAGCGGGCGACTGCCTATACTTTGCACCATGAATGAATACTTTTCCGAATCAGTCGACGGCTTTCAGGCCATCCGCTTCGACGGCCAGCGCCTGCAGCTCATTGATCAGCGGCGCCTGCCGGCAGAGGAGGTATGGCTGGATGTGGGCTCGGCCGAGCAAGCCGGTCGCGCCATCACCGACCTGGTAGTCCGGGGCGCCCCGGCCATCGGTATCACCGCCGCTTATGCCGCGGTTCTGGCCGCCCGCCAGCGCGGTGACGATCTGGCGGGGTGGCGGGCTGACATGCGGCAGCTGGAGCAGGCCCGGCCGACGGCCGTAAACCTGAGCTGGGCGGTGCGGCGCATGTGCGAGGCGGTGGAGCAGCTTGGCCGACTCGACCCGGAGAGCCTGGCCGAGCTGGCCGTGTCCATCCACCGCGAAGACATTGCAGCCAACCGTCGCATGGCCACGCTCGGCAGCGAATTGATCGAATCCGGATCCGGCGTGCTGACCCACTGCAATACTGGCTCTCTGGCCACCGGTGGCATTGGAACGGCGCTGGGCGTCATCGTCGCCGGCGTGCGGGATGGGCGTATTGCGCGGGTATTCGCCGATGAAACGCGCCCGTGGCTGCAGGGCTCGCGATTGACCGCCTGGGAACTGGCCCGCGCCGACATCGAGGCGCGGGTGATCGTCGAAGGCGCGGCCGCGGCCTTGATGGCCAGTGGCCAGGTCGACTGGGTGATTACCGGCGCCGATCGCATCGCCGCCAACGGTGATGTGGCCAACAAGATCGGGACCTACGCCCTGGCCGTGCTGGCCCGCCATCACGGCGTGCGCATGATGGTCGTCGCCCCCTCGACGACGGTGGATGCGGACACGGCATCGGGTGCCGCCATTGAAATCGAGCAGCGTGAGGCCGGCGAGATCTGGCGTGCCGCCGGCCTGGAGCAGGCGCCAACCGGCTTTGCCGCCTGGAACCCGGTTTTCGACGTAACACCGGCCGAACTGATCGACGCCATTGTTACCGAGCAGGGTGTCTTCGAGCCGCCATACCGATTCTGATCATCGGGTCAGGGAAGTCCGGTCCATCGGGCCCTGCTGTTGATAGAATTGCAGGTTTGATCACATTGGAACCAGAGCCATGAGCGAATTTCGTATCGAGCGCGACAGCATGGGCGAACTGCAGGTGCCCGCAGATGCCCTCTGGGGCGCCCAGACCCAGCGCGCCGTCAACAATTTCCCGGTCAGCGGGCGGCCCATGCCAGCGACGTTCATCCGGGCCCTGGGCCTGATCAAGCGGGCCTGTGCGGAGGCCAACCGGGACCTGGACTTGCTTGATGACGGACTGGCCAGGGCCATTGTCACGGCGGCAGGGGGGGTGGCAGACAATGCCCACGACGGGCAATTCCCGGTGGATGTCTACCAGACCGGCTCTGGCACCAGCTCCAACATGAACGCCAACGAGGTCATTGCGCGCCTGGCGGACCCGGATGGCAAGCTCGGCGTTCATCCCAACGATCATGTCAACATGAGCCAGAGCTCGAATGACGTGATTCCGACCGCCATCCAGGTCTCTGCCTGCCTGGCCACGGCCGAGCACCTGATGCCGGCGCTAAAGCACCTGCACCAGGTCCTCAGCCGGCGCGCTGATGAATTGGTTGGCACGGCCAAGACCGGTCGCACGCATCTCATGGACGCGATGCCGGTCACCCTGGGCCAGGAACTGGAAACCTGGGCCTCCCAGATCGAAAGTGCCTACGATCGCCTGACCGATGCCCTGGCCCGGCTGCGTCGCCTGCCGCAGGGTGGCACGGCGGTAGGAACAGGCATCAACGCCCATCCCGAGTTCGGCGAGCGCGTCGCCGCCCACCTGGCCCGGGCGACCGGGTTCGAGTTCGAGTCGGCAACGAACAAGTTTGAGGGTATTGCCAGCCAGGATGCCGCCGTCGAGCTGTCCGGTCAGCTCAAGACCCTGGCCGTGGCCCTGATGAAGATTGGCAACGACCTGCGCTGGATGAACTCCGGGCCGCTGGCCGGCCTGGGTGAGATCGAGCTGGAGGCACTGCAGCCGGGCAGTTCCATCATGCCGGGCAAGGTCAATCCGGTCATTCCCGAAGCGGTCTGCATGGTGGCAGCCCGGGTGATCGGTAACGACGCCACCGTGACCGTGGCCGGGCAGTCGGGCAACTTCCAGCTTAACGTCATGTTGCCGCTGGTCGGCGCGACCTTGCTCGAAAGCCTGGAAATCCTTGGCAACGCCGTGCGCCTGCTCGCTGATCGGGCCATCGCCACGTTCAAGGTTCGCGAAGACAACCTGGAAAAGGCCCTGGCGCGCAATCCCATCCTGGTTACCGCGCTCAACCGGGTGATCGGCTACGAAAAAGGGGCTGCAGCTGCCAAGCAGGCCTACCGTGAGGGTCGGCCAATCATCGATGTGGCCGAGGAGCTGACGGATCTGAGCCGTGACGAGTTGGAGAAACTGCTTGATCCGCTGAAGCTGACTGAAGGCGGGCTGTAGGACTTGTCGCGCTGGCGGCCGCCACCCCCGAGTTCCAGCCCCTACATCACGGCGGCGGGGTTTCGTCGACTGCAGGCCGAGCTGAAAGAGCGCTGGGTGCTGCGGCGTGAGGTGACCGCGGCATTGTCTGCCGCGGCAGCCGAAGGGGATCGGTCGGAGAATGCGGAGTACATTTACCGCAAGAAGCAGTTGCGCGAGATCGATCGTCGCATCCGCTACCTGCAAAAGCGCCTGGATGTGGTCAAGGTGGTGGCAGCACAGCCTGCCAACCCCGATCGCGTATATTTCGGCGCCACGGTTGTTCTCGACCAGGACGACGGCGACGAGGTCAGGTATCGCATCGTCGGCGCCGATGAGACCAGTGTCGAAAGGGGCTGGATTTCCGTGGATTCCCCGGTCGCACGGGCGCTGCTGGGCAAGGCGCTGGACGATGACCTCACGGTGCCGACCCCGGCCGGCCTGCGGCACCTTACCATTGCCGAAATTCACTATCAGGCAGATGACGCTTGAAACTTTCGAAAAGGGTACCCATCTAAGGAACTGAGAGCGCCGGATACGGGTTCTCACCGCTGCCCGGCCTGGTGTTCAGGCGGGCAAATCGAAAAACTGATACCGATTGCTTCATAGGAGGATACGGTTATGACTACTTTTGATCTTTCACCCCTGTACCGCACGGCCATTGGCTTTGATCGCCTGGCCGATATGCTGTCGACCGCTTCCCGCGTCGACTCCAACGGCTACCCGCCCTACAACATCGAGTCACTGGGCGAAGACCGCTATCGCATCACCATGGCGGTGGCCGGCTTTGCTGACAGTGAACTGGATATCGTAACGGAACGCAATACGTTGACGGTTTCCGGTGCCAGGCAGGAAGGCGAAACCGAAGCCGATCGCGAATTTCTTTATCGCGGTATTGCAACCCGCTCGTTCGAGCGTCGCTTCCAGCTTGCCGACCATGTCGAGGTTGATGGTGCCCGGCTGGAGAATGGCTTGCTGCACATCGACCTGAAGCGTGAGCTGCCCGAGCAGATGAAGCCGCGCAAGATCGAGATCGGCAGCGGCAAGTCGCGCCTGATCGAAGGTCAGCGCGAAAGCGAAGTCAAGGCCGCCTGAGCGGACCGACACTTCAGCGCACGTGCAGGGGGCGTCCTTCGCGGACGCCCCTTTTGTTTTGGCGCCGAACAAATATCTGCCTCCTGCGGCATGCACTGGCGCCCTCACTGCGTGGCCGGTTGTGTACGATAGACGCATGTCGGAATTCCTGATCCCATCAAGCCGTGCCGTGTGGCTGCGTCTCTATCCGTTATGGCAGTGGCTGGTATTCATGCCGGTGGCGGTGCTGGTCACCCTGGTCGGTGCCGTTCTGGCCGTGCTGCTGGCCGTGCTGGTTTCGCCCCGCCTGGCCAATCTTTACGTGGCCGTGCCGTGGGGGCGTATCCTGACTTTTTTTGCCCCGATTCGGGTAGTCGTCGAGGGTGCCGATACCCTGGATCGCTCCAGATCCTACGTGGTGGTTGCCAACCACCAGAGCCAGTTCGACATACCCGTCATTTACGGCCACTGTGGCCTGGACTTGCGCTGGGTGATGAAGGCCGAGCTGCGCAAGGTGCCATTCGTTGCCCA
Organism: Wenzhouxiangella sp.; assembly: GCA_007694055.1. Classification (GTDB taxonomy): domain Bacteria; phylum Pseudomonadota; class Gammaproteobacteria; order Xanthomonadales; family Wenzhouxiangellaceae; genus Wenzhouxiangella. Next base: position 10,278 of record RECK01000134.1, on the reverse strand, counting down.
GGGCTGTCGCGCCATTGGTCATATATTCGTGGATCGCAGCAATCCGGAGCAGGCCCGGTCTGCGGTGAATGCCGCCGTTGCCCGTCTCAAGCCGGGCACCGGTATTCTGTTTTTCCCCGAGGGCACGCGTAGCCGCAGCGGCAGATTACTGGACTTCAAGAAAGGCGCGTTCCGGGTAGCCATAGAGCAGCAATTGCCGTTGTTGCCAGTGACCGTGATCGGGTCGCGTGACGTGATGCCGGCTGACTCGCTGCGCATGACCCCTGGTACGGTGCGGGTGCTTATCCATCCGCCGGTGGAGACCGCCAACCTGGATCTCAAGGATCTTCGCAGGATCAGCGACCAGACCCGGGCCACCATTGCCAGCGGTCTGGAGCAGGCCCCGAGACCCTGATGCATCTCAAGGTCCCGGATCCCGAGTACACGGCATCGCCGCGCGCCCAGGCCAATTTCATGCTGGCTGTGAAGATCACGCTGGCCTTTCTGGCCGTGATCTGGGCTGTGTTTCTGTTCGAGCTGGTTACCCAGATCAGCCTGAGTCGGTTTGGTCTGCGCCCGCGCGAAGGCGCCGGCCTGCTCGGTCTTTTGACCACACCGCTTTTGCACGGCAGCCTGGCCCATATCGGCTCCAACTCGCTGCCGCTTTTCGTCGGCGGCGTGGCGATGTTGTTCCTCTACCCGCATTCGTCTTTGCGTGCGCTGCCTATGATCTATATGGGCTCGGCGGCCCTGGCCTGGGTCTTTGCCCGGCCCAGCGTGCATATCGGCGCATCCGGCCTGGTCTACGGCATGCTGGCCTACGTGTTTGTTTCCGGCATCCTGCGTCGGGACTTGCGTTCGGTCGGTGTTTCGCTGATGGTCTGGTTCTTGTATGGATCGATGATCTGGGGTGTTCTGCCGGCCGGCCGCGGCATGAGTTGGGAGTTGCATTTGAGCGGAGCCGTGGTGGGTGTCGTGCTGGCCTTCCTGTACCGCGGCTGGGATCATCCGCCGGTCAAGCGCTATGATTGGGAAGACGAGCTTGAGCATGAGTCCGAGTTCGGTCCTGACCAGGACTTTCCGGACCCTGACCGGCCTGCCGACGGTGACCAGGATCCCTGGCGCCGTGATCGCTGGCACTGACTGGCTGTTCCAGTGGTGTCGGGGCTGCTGATTCCGCTGACTGAAAACGAGGTTTGACCCGATGTTGCGTCGTATCTTCGCCATTCTGCTGGCGATCGTCATACTCATCATCCTGATTGGCTTCATGCTGCCGCGCCAGATCACGATCGAGCGGCAGGTGACGATTGATCAGCCGCGTGAGGTCATATTCGAAGTGCTGCAGGATTTTCGCCATTTTTCGGCGTGGTCGCCCTGGCATGCTGCCAACCCGGGTGCCGGCTACCGGATCGAGGGCCGTCCGGCCGGCATTGGGGCGACGCTGGCCTGGAGTGATGAAGGCGGTAGCGGGGAAGGGCGCTTGTGGATCGTGGCCATGGATCCGCCCAGGCGGATCGACATGCGCATGGAACTGGGCGAAAGCGAGGCCGAGAGTTATTTCCTGGTTGAGCCTGAAGGTCTTGGCCAGCAGGTGACCTGGGGCATGACGGTCAGTTTTGGTACCTTCGATCTGACCGGCCGCTACATTGGTCTGATGTTGCCTGCCCTGATTGGGCGCAGCTACAGCGAAGGGCTGGAACGTCTTGACGACTACCTTGGGCGAACGCCCGGGCGGGTGCCCGACCCCCCTGAAGTTTTCACCGACGAGACCCTGCCGGGCGCATGAACGGACCGCGCCTGCACTGCTATGGCTGCGGGCGGGCTGCCCGCGTCATCCTGCGCTGGTTGCATGAACAGGCAGCGGTCGATATCGGCCAGGTTTGTAATCGCAGCCTGGCCAGTGCCCGCGTGGCCGTCGACTTCATCGGTGCCGGCCAGGCTGTAACCAATCTGGATGCTGATGTTACCGGCGACTGGTTGCTGCTGGGTATTCCGGACGGAGAACTGTCAGCTGCCGCGTTGGGCCTGGCTTGCCGTATGCCGGGTCAGGCCGAGCTGGTTTTTCATTTGTCCGGATCGACGCCGGCTGCCGTACTGGAGCCGCTGGGGGTTCCTGTTGCATCGGTACATCCGGCCAGGGCGTTTGCCGAGCCCGAGGCCGCGCTTGGGGCCATGCCGGGTACCTGGTGCGTGGGCGAGGGGCAGGCCGAACCTTTGCGCCGCTTGCAGACAATTTTTGAAAAAGGCGGCGGACGCTGGCTGTCCATGGATGCCAGCGGCAAGGCCGCCTATCATGCCGCCACCGTTGTTGCCAGCAACTACCTGGTGACGCTGAATGAGCTTGCCCGCAGCCTGGCTTCCGTCAGTGGCTTGCCGGCGCCCGAGGCTGCTGATTTGCTCGATGGCTTGCAGCGGGCCGGACTGGATGCACTCAAGGGTTCGTCACCAGCGAGCGTACTGACCGGGCCGATCGAGCGTGGCGATGCCATGGCCGTGGCGCGCCTGGTCGCGGCGGCCGATGAACAGGGTCAGGGCGAACTTTTCCGGGCGCTGGGCCTGGCAACGCTGAGGCTGGCTCAGTCGGGCCGTGGCAGCCTGGCAAGCGATTCGGCCGTGGAAGCCAGTCTTACCAGTCGCTCAGATTGACTGTTCCCAGCCGTTGCTGCCAGTTGCCGATTTCGTCGCTCAGATCGACGCCCGCCTCGAGAACGGCATGGAATTCGTCTCCAGACAGCAGTCTCACGCCCAGGCGCTCCAGGTGAGGGTTCCAGAGCTGGCAATCGGCGAGCAGAAAGTTCCAGCTATCCAGGCAGCGCATCAGCACTGACAGGGCGATTTTCGAGGCATCCCGGCGAAAATGGAATTTCGATTCGGCAAAGAAGATCTTGCCGATGGCCACGCCATACAGGCCGCCAGCGAGTTGACCGTCGATCATGATCTCGATGCTGTGGGCGTGGCCAAGGCGGTTCAGTTCGCAGTAGGCACGGCGCATGGCCGGCGTGATCCATGTGCCGGTCTGGTTCAGCCTGGGGCCTGCACAGGCATCAATGACCTGGGTGAAAGCCTGGTCCCAGCGGGCCTCGAAGCGACCCTGGCGCAGGGTACGACGGAGCCTGCGTGGTGGGGACCATTGGCCCGGAACAAGCACCGCACGCGGTTCCGGCGACCACCAGAGTATGGGAGAGCCATGTTCAAACCAGGGAAAAATGCCGCTTCGATAGGCATTGAGCAGGCGGGTGCTGCTCAGATCGCCGCCCCAGGCAACCAGGCCTTCCGGGTGGTCGCTTTGGCCGGGTGGCGGAAAAGGGCTGTCCGGGTCCGGGCCAAGCTGGGGGATGTGATAACGCTTCATTCGGCGTATGGACTTAGCGTTTCCAGATGCTCACGATAGCGCATCAGGGCCTGGTCCTCGGCCTTGAGATACTGGGCGATGGCCCGGTGCATGCCGGGGTGACGGATGAAATGAAATGATCGGGTCTTGACCGGCAGGAAACCGCGCCGGATCTTGTGTTCGCCCTGGGCGCCGGGCTCGAAGGTCTTCAGACCGTGCCTGATGCAGTAGTCAATCCCCTGGTAGTAGCAGGTTTCGAAGTGGACATCGCGCGTGTCGTCCAGGCTGCCCCAGTAGCGGCCATAGAGGGTCGACTCGCTGCGCCAGAATACCGCACAGGCAAGATCCTCATCGGCGTGGCTGGCAATACAGACCAGGAAACGGTCGCTGAACGATGCTGCGCTGCGTCGAAAGAACTCGGCGTTGAGCATGGGGCGGTTTCCGTACAGGGCAAAAGTGCTGAGGTAGCAACGGGTTGCCAGCTCTAGCTCCCGGGCGCTGATGTCCTGGCCGCTGACCCAGCGAAATGTCCAGCCGGACTCCTGCACCTTGCGACGCTCGGCGCGAATGTTCTTGCGTGCTCGCCGCCGCAAGGTGGCAAGGAAGTCGTCAAAGTCGCCATAGTCCCGGTTGCTCCAGTGAAACTGCCAGTCGTAGCGGGACAGCCATCCGGCCTGGTCAAGGAGCCTGGCGTCGTGTTCTGTGCAATAGTTGATCCCTGCCGACGACAGGCCGTGTTCCAGGACGATACGTTGCAGTTCTTCGATCACCCGGCTAGCGGCCTGCGGGTGGCGATCACTTCCAAGCAGGCGCGGACCGGTCACGGGGCTGAACGGGGAGGCGACCAGCAGCTTCGGGTACCAGCTCAGTCCGGCACCCTGAGCGGCGCGCGCCCAGGCCCAATCAAACACGAATTCGCCGTGGGAATGCTCCTTGAGATAGGCGGATGCCGCGCTAAGGATCCGGCCATTGATGTCCTCATCGGCAATCGGGTACGGTATCCAGCCGGCAGGCTTGCCCACGCTACCGGCTTGCTCCAGGTCATTGAGAAAGCGCCAGTCAACGAACGGGTTGCCTTCACTCAGTGCTTTCCAGTCCGATTCGTCCAGCGCCGCAAGCGAGTGGCGGCGAACGATTCGACTAGTCCGCTCCGGGCTAGTGCTCCTGCTCGTCAAGAAACTTCTCGGCGTCGAGAGCTGCCATGCAGCCGAACCCGGCCGAGGTCACGGCCTGCCTGTAGACATGGTCTGCAACATCACCGGCCGCAAAAACCCCGGCCACGCTGGTGGCAGTCGCCATGCCGTCCAGTCCGCTCTTGATCTGGATATAGCCATCCTGCATGTCCAGTTCACCCTGAAAAATTGCCGTATTGGGATCATGGCCGATGGCGATGAAGACCCCGTCGACAGCAATGTCCCGGGTTTGGCCGCTGCCGACGTGCTTGATGCGCATGCCGGTGACACCGTCATCGTCACCGAGCACTTCATCCAGTACGTTATCCCAGATGATCTCGACCTTGCCTTCGGCTTCGCGCTGAAACAGACGCTGCTGAAGGATTTTTTCGGCGCGCAGTTCGTCTCGGCGATGGACCAGCGTTACCTTGCTGCAGATATTGGCCAGGTAGAGGGCTTCCTCGACCGCAGTATTGCCACCGCCAATCACGGCGACCGGATTGTTTCGGTAAAAGAATCCGTCGCAAGTGGCACAGGCCGATACGCCGCGGCCCTTGAAGGCCTCTTCGGAATCCAGGCCCAGGTAGCGGGCCGATGCCCCGGTTGCAATGATCAGCGCATCACAGGTATAGCTGCCGCTGTCACCGTCGAGTCGAAACGGGCGCTGGCTCAGGTCAGCGCTGTGGATGTGGTCAAAAACCATTTCCGTGTCAAAAGCCTCGGCATGCTTGAGCATGCGCTGCATCAGTTCAGGGCCTTGCAGGTCCGGGTAGTCGCCGGGCCAGTTTTCAACATCGGTCGTGGTCATGAGCTGTCCGCCCTGCTGGATGCCGGTGATGATGGCCGGTTGCAGGTTGGCGCGGGCGGCGTAGACCGCGGCGGTGTAGCCGGCCGGGCCGGACCCGAGGATCAGAAGCCGGAAATGTCGTGAATCGGCCATAGTATAATTTTCTCCAGTGCTGCGAGCAGGTCAGGGTTCAAAAGTAAGGTCGGCCAACGCTCAATCCAAGCAGCCGCCATCGGGGTAGTCAGGCCGGTAATCAGATCATCACTGCAATCCGATCATCACGATAGCCGAAGAAACGCCGGCCAGCGTTCCTGGATTCACTATTGTCGCAAGTTTGCATCAAGGAGTTTGAAAGTCATGCGTATCGGTATTCCAACAGAAACAAAGACCCTTGAGGGAAGGGTCGCCCTGGTACCTGCCGCCTGTGGTGACCTGGTCCGGTCCGGGCACGAGGTCTACATCCAGGCCGGCGCCGGTGACAAGAGCGGATTTTCGGATGCCGATTTCGAGGCCGTAGGGGTCCAGATCCTGGCTGACGCGGCGGCGCTGTACGGCAAGGCTGAGCTGATCGTCAAGGTCAAGGAGCCGATCCAGGGTGACCTGGACCATCTTCGCGCCGACCACCTGCTGTTTTGCTACTTGCACCTGGCTGCCGAGCCGGCCCTCACCGAACGCCTGCTCGAAATCGGTCTGACTGGCGTAGCCTTCGAGACGGTCGAGGAGGCCGATGGCTCGCTGCCCTTGCTGGCACCGATGAGCAATATTGCCGGCCGCATTGGCGTCCAGGTCGCTACCCACCTGCTGCACCAGCCGCAAGGCGGGCGCGGCATTCTGCTGGGTGGCTTGCCGTCAGCCGATCGCGGTCACGTGGTCGTATTGGGTGCCGGGGCTGCCGGCGGCAACGCGGCCCAGCTGGCCGCTGCGGCCGGCGCACGGGTGACCGTTTTCGACAAGCGCCAGGATCGTCTGGCCCAGATGATGGCAATCGGTCCCAACGTCACCGCACTGTATCCCTATGTCGAAACCGTCGGTGAGTTCGTTTCGCGTGCCGACATGGTCATCGGTGCCGTACTGGTCACCGGCGCCCGCGCACCGCACGTGGTCACTCGCGAAATGATTGCCAGCATGCAGGACGGCAGTGTCGTGGTCGATATTTCAGTGGATCAGGGCGGCTGTTTCGAAACCACCCGTCCGACCACCTATGCCGATCCGACCTACAAGGTTGACGGGGTCACGCATTTCGCCGTGACCAACATGCCCGGGGCGGTGCCAAGAACTTCCAGCCAGGCGCTCTCGGCTGCCATTCTGCCCTATGTGCAGCAAATGGCGCGCAGCGACTGGGAGCAGCGATCGTCACTGGCCAAAGGTGTGAACGTCCGTGGTGGCAAGATCGTGCATCCGGCTCTGATGTGACTATAATCAGATGCTTGTGCGACATTCCTAAGGCGTTGTAGCAAAATGAGTCGAGCAGGAAGCAAACGCAAGACCGCCGAGCCGGAGCCATCTGGTGCCATCGTTCGGCGCCTGGCCGAGGCCTTGTTCCTGCTGACCCTGGTCACCGCGCTCTACTTGCTGTTGAGCCTGCTCAGCCATCATCCCGGCGATCCTGGCTGGTCCCGGGATGTGGGCGCTGACCAGGTCCGAAACCTGGGCGGCAGCTTTGGCGCCTGGATTTCGGACCTGTTTCTGGTCGTTTTCGGATACATGGCCTACTGGGCACCGGTGCTGATCGGCCTGGTCGCCTTGCGCCTGCTGCGCGAGCGCAGTGAGCCGGCCAGCCTGGCCGAATGGACGGTCAGGACCGGCGGCCTGGTTCTGATCATCCTGGCAGGTTGTGCCCTTTTGGCCATGCAGGGTCGCGGCGGCCTGGACCAGGCTGGTGGTGTTGTCGGATCAGTGATGTCGACCGTCATGATTGCGCCGATGGGTTTTACCGGTGCGGTGCTGATCAACCTGACCATCCTGCTGGTGGGCATTACCCTGTTCACGGGTTTGTCCTGGGTTGGTGTCGTCGACCGCACCGGTCGCGCGGCATTGGGTGCAGGCGCCTGGCTTGTGGCCAGCCTGGCGCGGCTGCGTGACTGGTGGGCCGGTCGCAGGGCCCGAGCCGAGCGCGAAGAGGTGCGCAAGCGGGATACCATCAAGCGCAAGACCCGCCAGGAAGTTCACATCGAGCCCCGGGTTGAACCGACCATCACCAAGCCGGTCGAGCCCAAGCTGCGTCAGCAGCCCTTGTTCAAGAATCTCTCAGACAGCGGCATTCCACCACTGGACCTGCTTGATGAGCCCACTCAGCGCAAGGCCGGCTACTCGGAGGAGACGCTCAAGGCCATGAGCCGCCAGGTAGAGCTCAAGCTAGCCGATTTCGGAGTGGAAGTGGAAGTGGTGGCGGTGCATCCGGGTCCGGTAATCACGCGCTTCGAACTGCAACCGGCCCCCGGTGTGAAGGGAGCGCAGATTTCCAACCTGGCCAAGGATCTGGCTCGCGGCCTGAGCGTGATCTCGGTGCGGGTGGTTGACGTGATTCCGGGCAAGAGCGTCATCGGTCTGGAAATTCCGAACCAGAACCGGGAAATCGTCTACTTGCGTGAAATCCTTGCTTCGGAACCCTACCACAAGGCCGGTTCCCCGCTGACGCTGGGGCTGGGCAAGAATATTTCGGGCAAGCCGATCTGTGCGGATGTCGGAAAGATGCCGCACCTGCTGGTGGCCGGGACCACCGGATCAGGCAAGTCGGTGGCGATCAACGCCATGATCCTGAGCCTGCTGTACAAGGCTACACCTGACCAGGTTCGTCTGATCATGGTCGACCCAAAGATGCTGGAGTTGTCGGTCTACGAAGGTATTCAGCATTTACTGACACCGGTGGTTACCGATATGAAAGAGGCGGCCAATGCCTTGCGCTGGTGTGTCGCCGAAATGGAGCGCAGATACCGCCTGATGGCTGCTCTAGGGGTCCGTAACCTGGCCGGATACAATCGCAAGATCAAGGATGCCGAGGACAAGGGCGAGCCGATTCCCGATCCATTTGTCGACGCTGCAGCGCTGCTCGAAGGCAGCGAGCCGCCCGTGCTGGAGAAGCTGCCGTTCATCGTTGTGGTTGTCGACGAGTTCGCCGACATGATGATGATCGTGGGCAAGAAGGTCGAACAATTGATCGCCCGCCTGGCTCAGAAGGCCAGGGCCTCGGGAATCCACCTGATACTCGCGACCCAGCGTCCGTCCGTTGATGTCATCACCGGCCTGATCAAGGCCAACATCCCCACCCGCATGGCCTTCCAGGTCTCATCGCGGATCGATTCACGCACCATTCTTGACCAGCAGGGCGCGGAACAGCTTTTGGGCCATGGCGATATGCTTTATCTGCCACCCGGGTCTGGGTTGCCGGAACGTGTGCACGGCGCCTTTGTTGATGACCACGAGGTGCATGCCGTGGTCGAGTGGCTCAAGGAGCAGGGCGAGCCGGATTATCTCGAGGATGTGCTTGCCGAAACCCAGACCACCAGCGATGGCCAGACCATTGGCGAAAATGGATTGCTGGAGGCTGCCGCTGGAGATTCCGAGGATGAACTTTACGACAAGGCCGTGGCCTATGTGCTGGAGAGCCGCCGCGCGTCCATTTCAAGTGTTCAACGGCAGCTACGCATCGGCTACAACAGGGCAGCCCGTCTGATCGAGGAAATGGAGGCCCAGGGAGTCGTGTCGCCGCCTGAGCACAATGGTCAGCGTGAAGTGCTGGCACCGGCGCCGCCACGCGACTGAGCTGCCGTTCATGGCCCATACAGCAACCCGGGCCGAGAATGTAGTCCAATCGGATCAGAACCGTGGCCCGTCTCTCCGCACTGCCGGTGAGCTCAGGAAATGGCGCGAACCAAACCGACCATGGAGGTCTCTTGTTGAACAGAATCCCGTTATTTTTGTTTGCACTCTGTCTGTGTACGGAGGCCTGGGCCGATGCGCGCGAACGGCTTGATCGATTCGCCGAGGGACTGACCGCGCTGAGCGCGGAGTTCAGCCAGCTCACCCTGGATGAAAATGGCAGGCCGAGCGATCAATCGACCGGCTATTTGTATTTCCAGGACCCGGACAGATTTCGCTGGAGCTACGGCGAGCCCTTTCCCCAGGAAATGGTGGCCGACGGCGAAAAGCTGTGGCACTACGATGAATCCCTGGAGCAGGTGACAGTGCGTGAACAACCGCCAGCCGCGGAGTCACCCCTGCTGGTATTGACCCGTCCGGAGCTGCTCGATCGCTTCTACCGCATCGAGGCCAGCGACGACGATCATGTCCTGACTTTTCGCCCATTGAGTGATGACGGTGAATTCGAGCAAGCCAGTCTTTTCTTCATTAATGACACCCCGGCCGCCCTGGAACTGGCAGACCGTTTCGGGCAGCTGACCCGAATTGAGCTGCATGACCTGATCAGGAACCCGGAACTTGACCCGGCCCTGTTCCAGTTCGTCATACCTGCGGGTGTCGATGTTCTGGAAGGCTACTGAGCAATTTCAGCCTGGATCGGAATCCGGTAAAGCCTGATTGCCAGACCAGCAGCCGCTATCCAGATCCGGGCGGGGGCTTTCCGGGGGCGGGGAACGGGCGGGAGTGGACAAGGCCTTGGCTTGATTTTCCGTTGGTTTCATGGCTGCTGGGAGCGGCTCGCGGGTGGGCTGGCCGCAAACCGGCCAGACCCTGATCGGCCGGATACCCCCCGTTGCGAAAGGTGAGGGGAGGCTGAAAGGCGCGGCTCCGGGAGAGCTTTCCTTTCTTCCAACCTCCTCTACCCTTACCCGCGTAGGCCGGGGCCACGTCCCCGGCGGCCAGGTTCGAATTGTCTCCAAAGCTATGGGCATGGCCCCAAACCTGCGCGCGACCACTCGGCACCTGGCCTCCACCCTTCCAGGCTCTTTTTTTCGGCTCTATCCGAATCTCGCAACAGACCGGGACCACCGGAAGCGAAGGTGGACTCCACTGCTCGTAGCGCATAGTCGCGGCTTTGGGAAAAGAGGTTG
>RECK01000226.1 GCA_007694055.1 Wenzhouxiangella sp. | reverse complement strand
TGCCGCCGATCATGGTTTCCAGGGCTTCGGGGAGTTCGCTGCGCAGCTCGCGCTGAAAGTCTTTGCGGGAGATGGATTCTGCGGTGGCTTCGCGGGGGCGGCAGACCAGGACGATGCTCGAAGCCAATGCGCTCACATTTTTTTTCAAGTTGCCCGTATATTCAGTTCTCATAGGCCATGTCCCGGTGACCGAGAATCCGGCACCAACCACAGCTTCCAGAAAAGTCTCCCATCCTGTACTTGCTGTACCCTCGTCAGAGCGAGTTTCGGATTGCCGGAATGCGTAGTAGATCGTGACCGGCGTCGAACCCTCTGAAGCCCTGCATAAAGACTGCATCGTGCGACGCATTCCGTTGAGGAAAAAAGTCTCAGCTTGCTCCCTGCCTCCATGCCGATACGGAGCAGCAATTAGCTCTTCATTTTTGGGAACTGAAATTGTTTGCAGCAGCTGTGGAAAGGTATCTCCAAGCGACCGCCTTAACCAGACGTAAAAAAAGTCTGACAAGTCAGCGTACCCAATATTGTCATAGTATGGCGGATCTGTCGAAATCACTTTGCCCTCAGACAAATTCTGTTCGGAAGCGTTTTGCTGAGAAGCATATCCCGCACTCCGAGCAGGCATTTGCTCAACAACTTTAGCAGCTTGCAGCGCGCCCTGATAGAAGTTACCTGATGAGTTTCCGACTGGATTGGCTTCAGCAAAATCCCAAACCATGGGGAGGGCTTGCCGCCCAAAAGTTGATACGATTCCGTACCGAGTTTGATGCCAAGCGCAAAGTGTAGATCCATAGTTTGCACCCTTATCAAGCGCGAATGCTAGGTATAGTCCGAGAGCGTCGCTGTAGGCTTTGGCACCGTTACCACCCTGATGCAACGGGGTACCATCATCATGTATGCCGACAGAGAGGGCGTCGATGCGAACGCGTTCCCGGGCTTCGGTAATGAGTTCGGATAACGTGTTCAGCGCGACCAGTTGGCGGGGGGTGAACAGGTCGCCGTAGGTGGTCAGGCCATAAAGTGGTGGCGAGAACCACCGAGGATTGTTCGGCATCAGATTTTCAGGCTGCCAAGCTGGTTGTGCTTTCCTTGCAATCTCCTCCATCTCCATTGAGGGAGGCAGGTAAACACGACTACGATCTCCTTCGCAGACGATCGCCATCAATCGAGTGTCCATCCGTCCACGTTTCGCTTCCGAATAAATGTGCTCGGACTCAATCGGTGATCTGGACATGATGCATTCGAAGTTCGCGCCGCGCGATAATTTGGTGCCGGATTTGGCCGCCTCCGTATCATCCGGAGCACCAATCCTGACCTCAAACCGATACGAATCCCCCTCTACCACCGGCTCGACATACGCCTCCTTGCCCTTCTTGGTCGAGAGCATGAAGTTCGACACCAGCGGCACATCCACATGGCGGTAGGCCGGGTTGGGGCTTTTGACGGTCCGCGCCCACAGCCAGGCGATGACGGTGAGCTTGCGGCCCACATAGGGCTGCAGGTCGGGGCGCGGGTTGGCCGGGTTGTCGACCATGGCCTGGGTGATTTCGACCGGCGGGTAGAGGTGACCAATCCGCTTGAACGCTTCCTCGCGCATCCAGTGGCCGTAGCGGCGCACATCCTCGGCCAGGCCGCGCGCGCCGGACCAGTCCTCGAAGGCATCGTGGCTGGACTTCTTCTTGCTGGTCTTGTCGGCCTCGATTTCCGGGCCGACCGGCGGCCGTCCGGCAAATTTCGGCGGGATTTCGATCATGGCCTTGTTGATCAGCACCGCCACCGGATTGAGGTCCGAGGCGTGCGCTTCCAGCCCGAGACGCTGGGCCTCCAGCGGAATGGCGCCGCCGCCGGCAAACGGGTCATGGAAGGCGGGCAGTTGGTCAGGATCGAAACCGGGCTTGCCCTTGTTCATCTCGCAGGTCTCGCGCCAGGACTCGCGGATCGCCGCCCGCGCCCGCTCCAGCACGGTCTCGTTGTTGGTGTTCTCCCACTTGACCAGGTCGCGAATGATGTCAAACAGCGCCTCGCGCTTTTTGTTGGCCTGCTCTTTGGTCAAACCCGCCTTGTAGCCCCGCTCACCGCCCGGATCGTTGACCATCTGCGCAAACAACACCGCCCTGGCCGCAGCCAGCGGCCGCCGCGCCCACCACAGGTGCAGCGTGGAGGGATGCCCATGCCGGATCGACTTCTCCCGAGCCGCCGCGACGTTGATGTCATCCAGCGGCAGGGCAACTTCGATCAGTTTTTTTGGCGACTTGATGATCACCTGTTCTCCAAGGCGAGGTTTCTGAGGTATTCAACCAGCTTATGGACGCTGGTCGTCGGGTTGTCGGTTCCTGTAGCCTGCGCGTGCTGCAGCGCCCGCTCAGCGTTGGCAATCGCGAAGTCCAGTTGCCCATGCAGTCGCTCGAACAAGCCAGCCTGGCCCTTCGCATAGTTCGGCAGGTACCCGCCAAGCGTGCGAATCAGTTGTTGGCAGCCGCTGCGGGGTCCCGCCGGCCTGAAGGCCTGGGTTGTGTAGGTGTGGTGAAGCAGCACCCAGAACTCGAAGCATGGCACAGAGGTGATGGCCTGCCACACACCCGCGGGACGCGCGCTGGTAATGGCATTCAAGGCCGGCTGATAGCCGGCATGGCTATCCTGATCAAAAACGCAGTACACCCGATTGAATGGATCACCTGCGTTGCTGTGCCTTGCAAAAACGTCCTTGGCAGTCCGATACACGCTCATGGGGTCGGAGCCGCAGTCACCGCTGATCACCACGTTGGTCGCTTGCAGACGGTAAAAATCACGCAATTCGTTGAAATACTGGGGCTCGGTTTTCCCGCCCTCGCAGACGATCAATACCTTTTCATAACGCGCTCGGCGGTAATGGCGCCGCTTCAGCGCCTGCTTTTCCTGCGCCCGGCGTTTGCGGAACAGATCGTCCGATCCCATCAGGCCGTTTTCCTGTGGCGGATAAACGGCAAGGCGCCGTATCGCCCGGAAAGGTAGGCCAACTCCAGGTTCTCCCTGCCCTTGCGCGGGCTAAAGTCTGATAGGGGATAGATCCGGGCAGCCTGCGCCTGGTCGCGTTCACAAAACCAGACCTGATCTCGTCGAAGCACGTCCTGATTCAGGATGGAGGTCTCATGCGTTGTGAACACCAGTTGGGCATTCTTGTTGTTGTGCGCGGGATCATGGAAAAGCTGTACAAGAAAACGCACCAGCGTGGGGTGCAGGCTGTTGTTGAGCTCGTCGATAAATACCGTGCACCCCTTGTCCAACGCGTCAAGCCATGGGCCAGCGAAGGCAAAGAGCTTCTGCGTTCCGGCGGACTCTGCTTCAAGGTCGAATGCAATGTCGCGACCGTCATCGGCCTGGTGGATCGTCTTCAGCTCCACGAACTCTTTATCGCCGATGTCTGAGATCAGCGTCTGCTTGAACGGCTCCGGCAAGTCGTCGGGAAGTTTTCTGGCATCGAACGGTGATTTCTGGATCAGAACGTCCTTGATGGCCAAATCCGCTGCTTGCAGAAATTGCAAAATTCGCTCTTTCTTTCCACTTTCACACTCCTGGGCGCTGAAATGGGGGCTCCAGCCACCAACGCCGGCTACGCGTAGATGCGTGCTGAACCAGTCATGGATCGGCTGCAACTGCTTGGCGTTCAGGTTGACCGCCGTCGACAGAAACAGTGCATTGTCACGTGTGGATTTCTGCCAGACCTGCTTTTCACCTTCCAGCTTGTCGCCCAAGTACCACTCGTGAGTTCCGGCTTCTGAATTCCAGGCGCGCTGAAACCAGCGCTGAGGGCGTCCCTTGGGATAAGCAAACAGCCATTCATCATGAATCCGATGCGCCGTTGCCGAAAATCCATACTGGTAACGGACATCCTCGTGCAGGAAACTGAGCTCGAACTCGGATGGGCTCTCTCGGGTTTCCTGCGAAAGCAGGAAGGGAGTCACCGGAAGCTTGTCGCCAGCCGTTCGGACGGTTGCAGATTCGAGCACGATTTTGCGCATCGTGCTGAGTGCGCGAATAAAAGTGGTCTTGCCGCTGGCGTTGGGGCCGTAAATCGCGGCCGAGCGAAGCAACTCGAACTCGTTGGGCTCCGGGCTGTGGAACACGTTCGTTCCCAGCAATTCCGTTCCGGTGCCCTTGACCAGGCTGAAACGTTGCGGATCACGCAGGGCCTGGAAGTTGGCAACCGTGAATTCGATCAACATCTACTATCTCCGCGACGGGTTTTGGCTCTCGAGATTAGCACTCAGGCACCGCCGTTTGCAATTTAAGGCTAATTTTCGGCAAAAACGTCCAAAAATAGAGCTACGAATCCCCAATCAATGCCATCTAGCGGCCAAATACCGAGCCGTACAGGCCCGACACGGATCCGCTTGGGCGCGCCCCGGGCTTGCAGTCCTGAACGATTGAAGTACACTCTAGAGTTCCCCCGGAGATAGCATCTCCGGGCCGACGCCCCCTCTGATGGGGGCGTTTTCTTTTTCCGGGCGGGCCTTTTTCGGACCGTGATTGACCAAGGCCATCCTAGCGAAACTCCGCTGCGGTCCCAGCCCGCGTCAGCAACTCCCTGACGCGGAAGCTCCGGCTGGCTTCGGCCCAGGCCGGCTCCTGGTCGAAGGGCGCGCGGATGTAGTGCGGGCCGTCGATGCGCTCGCCGTCGACCAGCACGATGGCCAGAAAGAACTTGTCGCCCTGGTTGATGCCTTCGCGAATCTCGTTGCTGGAGACGGTGATGGTTTCCTGACCCGCCGCGCGGCCCTTGACTTCGATGTGGCGGCTGGGCGGGAGCACGCCGTCGACGGCCGGGGGCTGGGCGGTGAGGTCCCAGCCGCAGTTGTCGGCCGAGACGTCGCGCACTGTATGGCCCAAGGCTTCTTCGGCCTCGCGCACGGCGCGCATGGCGATCAGTTCGACCTGCCGGCGCGCCTGAGCGTCGACCACTTTGCCCGGTTGACCGGAGCGCTGCCAGATCATCCCCTGCGGGATGACCAGCGCGGCACCCAGCAGCCTGGGAATGGCCGGGGCCAGTTCACGGCGTGATTTCAGGTCTGCCACGCGGGCCTCGAGTCGGGCACTGAGGCGATCGACTTCGCGGCGCGCATTTTCAGGCTGCAGACGAGGCTGGCGCCCGGCGTCGACTTCGGCCAGCAGTTTCTGATAGCGCGTGGTGTGGTACTCGATTTCACGGTTCAGCCGGTCCTTGACGGCTTCGATGGTTTTGTCCACCTGCTTTCGGCGACGTTGCTGAACCTCGTTGAAGTGTTCCGGGACCATGTGGTCGGCAGCAAAACCGAGGATGGTGTCTTCATCCAGACGCGCCAGCCAGTCGAGTGCGCGGATTTCTTCAGCCAGTTCGGAGAATTCGGCCTCCAGCGGCTGTAGTGACAGGTGTGGCGCCCAGCCAGCGTTGGAGAATCGACCGTCGGCCCAGGCATTGACGAACTGAAGTCGCTGGGAGACGACGCGCGCATCGCTGGTGGTGTCGCGGACTTTGTGCTCAAGCATGAGCAGAATCCGTGGCTCCGTGCTTTCGTCCGTCGGGTCCAGCAGGACAGCCCCGTCGGCCAGCGTGTTCTGGTAGTCCTCCATCACCAGATCGGTAACAGCATGCATCAGTGGGTGGCCGGGATGCAGCAGGCTGGCCGGGCGCTTGCCGCGCATGGCGATCATGTCTTTCTGGAAACAAACTCGGGCATAGCGCGGCAGGACCGGAACGCGACGCGATCCGATCTTGCGGTCATGCTCTCGAATGCGGTGCGGGACATGGGGAATTTCGAAACGATCGGCCTCGCGCCGCCGCAGCTCGCCCTTGAGGTGGGCGAAAGCGCGCTCGAAGAAGGCCTGGATATAGAGCGGATGGAGCTTGCGGGCCTCTGCCTTTTCCATCTGTTCGCGGACCGAGTACAGGGCTTCCGGGCTCATGGCCTGCTCGACCAAGGCATTGCGCTCCATCAGTGCTTTGAGGTGTTCGTGGGCCAGCGGGCTGTCGATCCGCTCAAGCAGGCGGTGGCGCTCCAGCGGATCGTCGCTGGAGCGGATGGCTGCGATGATGAGTTCGCGCAGGGAAGATCCCTCGAAGGCCTCGCCGAGAATATCGAAGACGCGCCCGCCCAGTGCTTCGCGCTCGATTTCCAGTTTTTCAAACAAGCGCTGAAAGACTTCACCCTCGCGTGTGTCGCTGGCCACCAGATTCCACAGGTGGCAGATTTCCTGCTGGCCGATGCGGTGGATGCGACCGAAACGCTGCTCCAGGCGATTCGGATTCCACGGCAGATCGTAGTTGATCATCAGGTGGGCGCACTGCAGGTTGACCCCCTCACCGGCCGCGTCGGTGGCCACCAGCACGAGGATGCGCGGATCAGTCCAGAAGACTTCCTGAATCCGGCGCCGTTCGTCACGGTGCACCCCGCCATGAATGACGACGACTGCCGACGAATTGCCCAGCATGACGCCGATCTGTTCCTGCAGGTAGTTCAGGGTGTCCTTGTGTTCGGTGAAGATGATCAACTTGCGGCTGGCTCGACCCTCGCCGTAGATCAGGGGATTTTCCTGCAGCAGATTGGATAGCTCCTCCCACTTCTTGTCTTTTTCCGAGTGAACCACCTTTTGGGCATGCTGCTCCAGTGAACGCAGGGTATTGATCTCCAGTTCCAACTCCTCGATGGTCTGGGCAGCGGTGGCCTGGTCCACGACCTCGTCGGCCAGCAACTCGTATTCCTCGGCCGTCAGGGCTTCATCGGCGTCCTCGAAATCGTCGGGAAGTCGACGATCGACTCGGTATTCGGCCAGCACCTCAGCGACGTGACCGCCGCGCTGGATGGCGCGCTGCTCCTTGACCTTGGCCTGCAAACGCTTGCGCCGGCGCTTGAGCGACTGGAAGATCGCCTCCGGGGAAGATGCCAGGCGGCGCTGCAGCAGGGTCAGGGCAAAGCCCACCGTGTTCTTGCGTTGGCCGGCCAGCCGCTCGGCGCGGTTCATCTCCTCGCGCACATAGGCGGTGACCTGCTCATACAGCGCTTGCTCCAGGTCGGACAGCTCGTAGTTGACGGTGTAGGCGCGGCGCTCCGGGAACAGCTTGCTGCCGTCGAACTTGAGCAGGTCCTCCTTGACCATCCGGCGCATCAGGTCTTCGACGCGCACCCGGTGGGTATCCTCGCGGAACTTGCCGTAGAAGCGATCTTCGTCGAGCAGCGATAGCCACAACTGGAAATCGGCCTCTTTGCCGTTGTGCGGCGTAGCGGTCATCAGCAGCAGATGCCTGGTCAGACGGCCGAGCAGGCGACCGAGCTTGAAACGCTTGGTTTCGTGCAGCTTGCTGCCGTTCCAGGTGGCGGAGAGCTTGTGGGCTTCGTCGACGACGATCAGATCCCACTCAGTGCGCTCGAGCAGTTCCCGGTAATCGTCGTTGCGCGAGAGCTGGTCGAGCCGGGCGACCAGAAAATCCTGCTCGTCGAAGGCGTTCCGGGTCGCGGCGTTTTCGTGCATTTCGCGCGAAAACAGCTCGAACTTCAGATCGAACTTCTCCAGCATTTCTTCCTGCCACTGCTCGACCAGCGAACCCGGCGCGACGATCAGCACCCGCTCGACGTCGGCGCGCAGGATCAGCTCGCGAATCAGCAGGCCGGCCATGATGGTCTTTCCAGCGCCGGGGTCATCCGCCAGCACGTAGCGCAGCGGAAGTCGGGGCAGCATGTGCTCGTAAACAGCGGAAATCTGGTGTGGCAGCGGCTCGACGTTGGAGGTGTGGACCGCCATCATGGGGTCGAAAAGATGTGCCAGCCGAATACGCTGGGCTTCGACGCCGAGTTTGAAATGCTCTGGATCGGCCGAGAATGGCCAGCCGGTCTGGCTGGAGGCGGGATTCAGGTCTGATTCGCTGCTGCGGTAGAGAACGCGCTGGTGGATCTGGCCATCGCGGTCTTCGAATACCACCCTACAAGAGCCCTCACCAAGGGCCCGTGCCTGGAGAATCCGCACCGGGCCTCCCGGATGCAAGCCCTCGACGAGCAGGTCAGACTTTAGGTCTTCGAGTCGAATCAAGACGCCCCCAGTACCTTTTTATTTCCCGCATGTAGAGTCTGCCGAACAGGATTCTCAGAATGCGAGAAGCAGGAGCAGACCTTTTGCCAACAGGCGAAAACGAAGGTACCACAAAAAATCTGGATCAATCGCCCAGCGCATAGTGCCGTGGCTGGGGTGCCGCCAGGGCCGAGACTGGCCACGATCCAGTCCGGCAGACGCACCAGGCCTAACTGGCAGCTGCCTGCTACAAGGTCAGTTCGCTCCACTGGGCCGCATGAAAATCGCTGACCTCGGCTTGGCTGATCAGACCTTCATTGCAAAGGATTTGGGCTCCTTAGTTCGAACTCGCGCCGAAAACGCCAACGCCGAGTTCGGCGGCGATGTAGCGAATGGCGTTCATGGCTCGAATACTGTTGCCAGCCTCATTCAGGCGCGGCGAAAAGGCGGCAATTGAAAACTGGCCCGGAACAACGGCGACGATGCCGCCGCCGACGCCGGTCTTGGCCGGCAGGCCGGCCGTGAACATCCACATTCCGGATTCGTCATAGAAGCCGGCGGTTGCCATGACCGCCAACAAGGCAGGCACGTGGGCTGCCGCCATGACCTCTTGCCCGGTCAGTGGATTGACCCCCCGATTGGCCAGGGTCGCACCCATGACGGCCAGGTCCCTTGCATTGACTCCGATGGAGCACTGCCGCGTGTAGACCCGCAAGGCCGCTTCAGGATCGCTGTACAAACGATCCCAGTTGTAGAGCAGGTTGGCGATGCCGCGATTGCCGAAAGCGGTTTCATATTCAGACGCGAACACGTCTTCCAGAACGGTGAGTGACCGACCGGCAAAATGGTTGATGTTGGCGTGGATTTTTTCCCAGCGCTGAGCTTCCGAATCGGCCTGAATCAGGCTGACCGCGGCAATGGCACCGGCATTGACCAGGGGATTCCGCGAGTCCTCATGAATGGCCAGCGCCAGTTTTGAATTGAATGGCAGGCCGGTAGCCTCTACCCCGATCTTGTCGCGCAGCGCTTCCGGGCCCTGTTCGGTCAAGACCAGTGCAGCGGTAAAGGGCTTGGATACGGACTGGATGGAAAACTCGAAATCGACGTCACCCGCCGCGTGAATATCACCTTCGCGAGTGACGATCACCACACCGAACAGATCACTGGGCACTTCGCTCAGAATCGGGATGTAGCTTGCGTTCTTTCCATCCCGCAAGTCCTTGTATCTGGCATGGGCCGCTTCGACCACCGACTGGAAATCAGTCGAAATCGCTATGGCTGAACGGTCGACAGCACCGGGCCGCTGCGAGTCCAAATCGATCGAATCACGCGCGTGCGCACATCCTGCGATCCACAGGGCGACTGCCGCCATGGCCAATAGTGTCTTGCGCTCGCTGAACATCGCGTCTTTGTCTCCCTGTCGAATCAGAGGTTTATGCCAAAGGAATACTTGACCGAGAACTGGAATCTGAACGCGTCATCGGAACCGCCGTCATTGTTTTCACGTTGCCCCCACATCAGCTCTGCGCCAAGCATGACGCGCTGATTGGGGTAGTGCAAGAGATTGAGCGAGGCGTACTCGCCTTTGCTGAAGGCGTCAGGCGCCTGAAAGTTTGTATTGTCCACCCGGGTAAAACTGTAGCCAATCGAGCTCGACCAGCGCGGGTTCCACCAGTGGTCGTAATAGGCCATGATGCCCAGCAGCGGAACCGCGGTGGAGTCGAGGCTGCTGACGGCGCCGGCTTCGAAGCGCGCCGAGGGCGCGAGATCCATGCCGCCGTCGTTCATGTAGCTGGCAATACCTTCGCCGTAGACGGCTTGCAGCAGCAAGCGGTTGTTGCCGTCTAGGGCAATCGCAGAACTCAAGTTGATTCCCCAGCCCGTTTCACTCCCCGACACCCAGGGCTCGGACGAACTTTGGCGCAGTTCAAAGCCGACCCGGCGCAAGATGCCGCCCAGCTGCACATGACCCCAGTCAGATGAATAGCGAAACTGTGCAGTGAAGTCCGGCAGCTTCTCGTCGTCCTGCACCTCGACGCCCTCGAGTCCAGGAAACAGCCTGAGATTACCGGGATCGATATCGTCGCTGGGCCGCTCCAGGGCGAGCGCAAAGTGGCTATGTTCAGTCCTTAACGGCGTCCACCGCAGCTGTGCGTTGCGGTAAAACACCATGCCCGTCGGCCCCCAGGCATCGATGGTATTGGGAAACACATCGCCGTCCATGAACAAGGTATCGGTCTGTCCGGCCAGTAGCGAACCCCACTCGCCGAAAAAGTGGCGCAGCCTCGGCGTGGTCTTGCCGGCGTCGTCACCGGTGCCGTAGAGATCGAATTCGACCTTGTAGCTCAAGGGCTGCGCGTCCGGGATCGATAGCAATCCTCTGATGCCCAAGCGACTTTGCTTGACGCTGACCGTGGACTGGCCGTCATCGCCAAACTGTCCGTCAATCCCGATCCGCGAAGGCCGGAATGCGCTGTCCCACTCGGGCGCCAGGCGTCCGTTGAAATCCTGGATCAGGTCCGCCATGGCGAAACCATAAATTTCCGCCGCGGGTTCGGCAGCGTAGGCCAGGTTCGATCCTGCCAGTGCCATGATCACTACACCATGCAAGGTGCAACGCCGAATGGATTCCGAATACACTGAAATTGCCGTCTGCCGATCGCCAGGGATTATCGATGATTGATCGTACATCACCGACTCAAGCAACGATTGCAAAGAAATGCAAACGCGATGGGGCACTGACCTGCGCAGTGACCTGCATCATCTTGCTGTCAGTCCTTGTCCTGCTTGTACCGCTGCACGCAGCGGCGGCCAAGAACGATTTCGTCTGGCTCGTCAACGGCGACCGAATTACCT
Source organism: Wenzhouxiangella sp. (assembly GCA_007694055.1). Classification (GTDB taxonomy): domain Bacteria; phylum Pseudomonadota; class Gammaproteobacteria; order Xanthomonadales; family Wenzhouxiangellaceae; genus Wenzhouxiangella. The sequence continues at coordinate 4,860 of RECK01000226.1, read as the reverse complement.
GTGACATCAAGACGCTGGAACGCGGTCGCTTGCGGGTCAGTACCGACAGCATGGGCACGGTCCAGCTGGAGTGGGACGATATCGTGCGCATGAGCAGTGCCGATGAATACATCATCGAACTGACCCATGGCGAGCGCTTTCTGGGATCACTGGTCGACTCGGGCCAGGATGGCCAGCTGCGGGTTATGCTCGCTGGAGGGGAAGTGCTGCTGAACATGGCCGACGTGGTCTGGATCGATCCGGTCAAGGAAGGGACGCTCACCGATCTTTGGGACGGCCATGTCAGCGTCGGACTGGACTATACCAAGGCCAACAACAGCAGCACGTTCAGCGGCAGTTTCGGGGCTCGTCGACGGGCCGAAGACTTTCAGGTCGGCATCTCCGCGACCGCCTTCCTGCGTTCGCAGGACGGTGCGTCCGACAGCCGTCGCGCCAATCTCGAGATTGAATATCGCCGTTTGCTGCTGCAGCGTCGGTTCTGGGCGCTGGTCGGGCTGTTGGAACGCAATGATGAACTGGGCATCGACCTGCGCTCGCTGGCCGGCGCGGGCTACGGGCGCTTCCTGGTTCAGACCAACCGCAGCCTGTGGTCGGCCACGGCCGGAGCGGCTGTGGTCAATGAGCAGCGCGCCGGCGACGAGGCTGGGGAAAACCAGATTGAAGCCTACCTGAATACACGCCACGAATACTTTCTCTACCACAGCCCGAAAACCACCTTGAACACCAACCTCACCTTGTTCCCCAGCCTGACCGATCCGGGGCGGCTACGTGGCAACCTCGGGTTTTATCTGCGCCGTGAACTGGTATCGGATTTGTTCCTTGAGCTGCGGCTTTACGGTTCCTACGACAATGAACCACCAGAGGAAGGCGGCAAAAGCGACTATGGTCTGATCACCAGCCTGGGCTACTCGTTTTGAGTTATTAACCCGGCAATCAAATGGATTGCCGGGTTAATGCCCGGCCGGTACGGCCGGGGGCGCGAAGCGGAGCGTTTTGCGGACATGCGCCGCAAAGCGCGAGCAACGAATACCGTAGGTATTTCGTTGCCGAGTTAATAACAGAGGCCGCAGAAGAATACCCACCCGCTCAGCATGCGCTGCGAAAAATCTGCGCTGAATGTTCTAAGATGCAGCGCAGCTGACCCTTGATCGGAGCAAGAGCGATGTGCACGCGTGTTGTCTACATAGGTCCCGAAGAGACTGTCCTGACCGGCAGGACGATGGATTTCTCCCTTGATATCCCGGCCAATCTGTGGCTCTTTCCGCGCGGGATGACGCGCAACGGTCAGGTCGGACCGCACTCCCTGGAATGGACATCGCGCTACGGGAGCATCGTCGCCAGTTCCTGGGACATGGCCGCTCCGGACGGCATGAATGAAAAGGGCCTGGTTGCCAACATGCTGTGGTTGGTCCAGTCCGAATATCCCTCCTTCGAACCGGATCACGGGAAAAAGGGCCTGACCATTTCTGCATGGGCACAGTACGTGCTCGACAACTTCGCCACGGTCGCCGAGGCGGTCGACAGCCTGCGCCAGGAAGAGTTCGTGATCGTGACCGACTTCATCCCCGGAACGGACAAGTTCACCACGGTGCATCTGTCGCTGTCCGACGCGAGCGGCGACAGTGCCATTCTTGAATACGTCAAGGGGCAGCTTGTAATTCATCATGACGCTGCCTACCAGGTCATGACCAATGATCCGTTGTTCAATGAACAGCTGGCGATCAAAGGCTACTGGGACAATTTTCCGGGCACCCTGTTCTTGCCGGGCAGCAACCGCGCCCCCGATCGCTTTGTCCGCGCTTCCTACTATATCAAGGCCATTCCACAAACCAGCGACCCGCGTCTGAGCGTGGCCAGTTTGTTCAGCGTCATCCGCAACGTATCGGTGCCCTACGGCATCTCCAATCCAGACCAGCCCCACATCTCGAGCACCCGCTGGCGCGTGGTCGCGGATCAGAAGCACCGCGTTTACTTCTTCGAAAACGTGTTAACCCCGAACGTCGTCTGGGTCGACTTGAAAGCAGTCGACTTCTCTCCCGCTGCCCCGGTGAAAAAGCTCGAGCTTGACGATGGCCAGGTCTATGCAGGCCACGCGCTCGACGATTTCACCGCTACAGCGCCGTTTGTGTTCCGCGGAATGTAAATCTTCGTCAAAGAAGTCGCGGCGGGTCAGGCCTTTGCCGAGCCTGCCGGGGGATAATCGAGCGTGTCTCTCAACTCGCTCCGCGTTTTCAGATCGAATTCCGGGAACGGCATCTCGTTCCCCTTGCGCAGCTCGCGCATGATGGCCTCGGCACGCTCGGTACGCTCCGCATCCACGCCGCTGTCGCGCGCGAGGTAATTGACCGTGGACGGGAACGCAAAGCCGGTGCCGGATTCGTCGACGATATCGATCAGGCGCAGTAAGATGTCCTCCTGCACCGCGAGAAACTCGTTGAAGTCATTGGTGCTGACATAGGCGAAGATCTCGACGTCCACCGAGTGGTTGCCGAAGCCCGCGAAGCGCGCCCGTGCCGGCTCCGGCGTCACCATCGGATGCTGCAACAGCAGTTTGCGGATCTCAGCCAGCACCCAGCGCAACTGATCCGGCCTGGTCTCGTAGCGCAGGCCGATCTTCGTGCGCAGCAACACCCGGTCACGCCGGGCAAAGTTCTCGATATACAGGTTCACGAACTCCGCGTTGGGAATCGTCACAATCGTGCGATCCAGTGAGCGCACCTTGACCGAACGCAGTCCGATCGACTCGATCACGCCCAGGTGATCACCCAGCCGGCAAAAGTCTCCCACCTCGATCGGCTTGTCCGCGAACAGCGTGATGCCGCCGATGAAGTTCTCCAGGGTGCTGCGCGCCGCAAGGGCCACCGCCAGGCCGCCGATACCAAGACCGGCGAGCACGCCCTGATAGGGCAGCGACAGGATTTCGGCCAGAAACAGCACCGCCCCGATGATCACCGCGAGCTTGGCCACCGAAGTCGCCAGCGAACGCAGGACCTCGTCCCGGTAGCCAAATTGATGAGAATGGGCCTCGACGGCCCGACTGATCTTGTCCACCAGGTTGTAGGCAAGCCAGCCAACAGCCAGCGACAGGGTCACGCCGATCACGACCCGGAGCGGCATGTCCACCGTCTGTGGAAGCCCCAGGATCCGGAGCGCTGCCAGGCCGATGCCGGCGATAAAGATCAGCCGCAAAGGCCACAGGAAACGGATCTCCGGGGACAACAACGGTTCCCCCTCGATCTTCTTGAGCCGGAAGAGCCTCGCGACGACCCAGGTCAGGAACCAACTCACCGGGATGCTGACCACCAGCCACAGCGCCAAGGCAAGCCATTGCCATAACTCCATACCACCGCCGGACTCGCGCAGCAATTCGCGGTGGACCGAACGGACGTGGTTGCGGATCACGAAGAAGGGCGTGGCTTCGGCGCGTGCCGCACCCTCGGCCAATGGCATGTCCTCCAGTGCCATGAACAGGCGACGCGCGTTCGCCATCGTCTCCGCACTGAACCGCCAGCGTGTCGAACCGTCTTCTTCCTCGAACGGATGGATCTCCACCGCGCCGACCGGGTGCACGAAGTGCTTGTAGGGACCGCGCCGGTTCGGATAGTCCGGGATCTCCTGACGCAGCGGCAGACCGATGCGGTAGAGCACCTGGATCAGGTATTCCCCGAGCAGCGCACCCTCGTCCTCACGCACTGGCGCAGGGATCTCCGACAGGTCCATCGTCTTGAGAAAGAGTTGGTTTTTTCCGTCGCGCGCGTGGTCCCACTGTTCGACAAAGGTGCGTAAGGTGTCCCGTGGCGAGCGCAGTTCATGATGCTGACGGGAGTGCGGCACCTCACCGTCGTAAATCTCCAGAAGCGCATCCAGCGCCGTCCGCATCTCCTCCTCGGGGGGCACCACCAGCAGCCAGGCCACCACGCCGTCGCTGCGCTCGTCGGCCCGGAACCGGATCGTCTGGGAATAGCCGGTGCCCGCCTGCGTGAGCTCGACCGAATACTCCTGTCTGTTATCAAATCCCTCGGCCGGCCGGATTTCCCAGACGCGCATCGTGAGGCGGTCGATGATCTGGAACAGCATGCGTGCCAAACCAATGCGGTCATAAACCGTCATGGGTTCCTCGAAGGCGCTGAAATCCAGCATCGGGAGGGTCGCACCCAAGCGATCGCTGCGCCCTTCCCCCGACTTGTTGCCCGCCCGCAGGAACAGCTCAAGCGTGCTTTCCGGGCTGGAGAGGTCCGGAACCTCGAGAACCGTCCGCGCCATTTCCGCATCCGTGCGGGCGCCCGTCCACCACTCTCCGGTGCCGAAACGCCCCATGAATGTCTGCCCATCCGGGGCGAGCGAAAACTTGAACACGCCCGAACCGGCGGCATCCGCCCACGTACCGGACAGCTGCTTGCCATCGACCCGACCCTCAATAATGCCTTCGAATCCGGGATAGGTTCCAATGACCCGGTTTCCATCCTGCTGCAGGTGCATCACCGCTCCGCCATCCCGCCACTGCGTGTCCCACACGCCGGTCCAGTCACCGGAACCGGAAAGCGCAGTCGATGGCAAGAGCGCAAGAACAAAAAGGGCAAGGGCCGGGAAAGTAAACCAGTCTGCCAAAAAACGTGTATCTCGCGAGTCGGAAACAGTGCAAAAAGGTGTCTTGTTCATAGGCGCGGCATTCTGCCGGGTAAGCTGCGACCTCGCAAGGACCGGCTTGGGCGCAGCTCGGATGCTGCCCAAAAACGCGGCGCTGACTTCTTCGAAAATGGGTTCCTTTCGAAGCTTGTCTCCGTCGAATTGAAAGCGGTTGACTTTTCTCTCGATGCCCTTGTATACAAGCTTCGGCTTGACAATGGCCAGGTCCATGCG
>RECK01000413.1 GCA_007694055.1 Wenzhouxiangella sp. | reverse complement strand
TCGTCGACCAGCACTTCGACCAGGTAGATGCCTTCCTCGGTCGGCGGGTCGGGCTCGTCATCGTAAGTCACCAGGATGGTCAACCCTGCAGGATCGGTGGTGATGGTGGGCTCCAGCGGGCCGCCGGTAAAGGTCTGGACCAGGTCAGAGAACTCGATGACCACCTGGGCGCGCTCGATGGTGAATGTTGCACTGGCGCTGCCGCTGTAGTTCGGATCATCGATGGTCGCGACCACGGCATAGCTGCCGGCGTTGATCGGTGCTTCGGTCGATCCGTTGTAGGTAACAACCACGGTGAGACCGGCTGGGTCGGTCGTGATGGTGGGCGTCAGGGCACTGCCGGTGTAGGTCTGAACCAGGTTGGCGATCAACACATCGGCCGGGGCCGGGGTACCCTCTCCACTCAGTGCGGTTTGTTCTGCCTGGGCGTCGGTGGTGGTTACGGTCAGAGTGGCGTCAAACAGGCCCGCAGCTTCTGGCTGGAACTCGATATCAACAGTACAGCCACTGCCCTGGGGTGCAAGCATGGTGCCGGCAGCACAGCTTCCGGCACTGGTGATGGCAAAGCCGGCATCACCCGCGATGCTCAAGGTTTCGATTTCAAGGCTCTGGGCACCAGCGGCGGCGGCGTTGGTGACGGTGACCTGCGCCTGATCGGCCTGGCCGAACTGTATCTGGCCGAAGTCGATTGAGGCCATATCCAATGCCAGTTCGCCCGGCGGTGGGCCCTCACTGGTAATCAGTCCGTCGCTCTGGCTGGTGCCGGCATTGGGGTTGGTGGTGGCGGCAAAGCCCAGATCCCACAGCAGCGGGATGTCCGCGCCGACTGGCAGGCTGCCGTCGAGTTGGAAGCGCAGTGTGCCGGTAAAGTCGTTGATGATCTGGCCCGGGCCGGCATTCAGGAGAATGCGAATGCGGCCTGGCTCGCCCGCCGGCTGGGAACACAGGGTGCCTAGCTGGCCCACGCCGACAAAGCCTGAAAGACAATCGCTCAAGTCCAGGCTGAGGATATTGCTGTCATCGAAGTCCAGGCGGACCTGCAAGCCGCGACTGTCGCCGTTGCCGGTGACCTGCAGCGGCACTTCGGCAATGGCGTTATTGAACACCGAGACGGCGCCCAGGCTGACATCGACATCGCTCTGGGCCAGGGCGGGAACGGACAGGCTGGCCAGCAGGACCAGGCCGAACAGGCTGCGCAGCACGCTCGCCCTTGCAGCTTGCAAGGCATCAATGGCGCTGCCAGCGTTTTTCGTGGTGTATTTGACAAGGTTCATGGCAGCTCCCCTTACTGGTTATCCAGAATCGTGACGACGCAGGCGACATCGGTCGGGTCGATCTCACCGTCCTCATCGCAGTCGGGCTGGCCGGGGGCAAAGCCCAGCGCTTCGATTTCATCGGCAATAGCGATGATGTCGGCGATGTTGATGTTGCTGTCGTCATCGGCGTCGGCGACCAGCAGGCGGCCGGGGCGGGAAATCCGCCGGGAGACATAGTCATCAAAGTCGAAGGAGCCGCCGGTGGCCGCGTTCAGGTTCCCTACCGAGGCATTGGCAACCAGCAGGCCGCTGGTATCGATGGTGGTTACCAGGTCGGCCTCCGGGTCGTCGGAGCTGAGCGCAAAGCGGATGTCGGCTGATGCAGCAGACTCCCAGACAAACTCGACCGAGTGCCAGCCCGGCGCGATGTTGGCAAAGGTGAGATCGTGCAAGGTTCCAGCGGTATCGCGTGCGCTCAAGGTCAGATCGCCTGCCGAGGGTGTGTTGTACCAGACCTGGATCAGGTCTTCAGCGCCATTGTCAGCCGAATACAACCAGACCGGATCGGTCGAGGAAACTGCATCAAGGTGGACGTAAAAGCGGGCGATGAACGTCGGTTCATTCAAGGGCGATTGATCGGTCAGAAAGCGCGCCTGCCCATCAAGCTGGACTCGCAGACCGCAGGGGCCGCCGTAGCGCCGATTGTTTGGACCCTGCACCCCGGTAAAGGAACTATCCAGGTTGGTCGCCTGGCTCCAGTTGGAAATACCGCAGTCTTGCGCATGAACTGGCGCGGTCACGACCTGCAGGATCAAAAAAACCAGTCCGGCAAATACCGGCCCCTTCACGCGAGCCCTCAGCGGGCTCCTGTCCCCATTGCTGTTCATTTGACTTCCTTACCTCAAGTTGGGTTGATTTGGTTGTTCATGGAACCGGGCAGACCAGCGAACCGGGCAGACCAGCCCCTGCACCCGGCCAAGCAAGCTTGGGCTTGTAGCACGCTAAATCCTGAGGTTTTAGCCTACTGGACTGGTAACGTCGCTGTCTACGCCAAACCCGACAAACCCCTGTCGGAAAAGTGACAGTTTCAGTATTTTTCTTTGAAATTCCGCTTTTTCCAGTCGCCAGGTGTCTGGCCAAACCGTTTTGCGAGCTGCCGGCAAAAATTCGAAGCCGAGGAAAATCCGCACTCCTCTGCGATCGCGGCAACCATTCGATCAGTCTCCCGCAGCAACGCAACCGCACGATCCAGCCGGTACTCGATCAGCAATGCCCTGGGCGATTGGCCAAGCAATGCTCGGATCTTGCGCTGGGCGAAAGACTTTGCGCTGGGGCAAAAGCGATTCAAACAAATTGGCGGATGACATGTGCCGCCCTATGCCACCCACGAACTGAAGGCCTCTCAGCGAGGCTTTTGAGGGATTTACACTGTGCTGACGGTCGCGGGCTTGCCGGAAATAGCCGGAAAGATGCTCGTGGAAACTTCTGAACAAAAGATGGCCTGATTTTGCTTCGGCATCATGATGCGCTATCATTTGCATCATGACTTAAATTGGGATTGGCAGCATGCGTACCACCCTCACACTGGATGACGACGTAGCGGCCAAGCTGCAAAAGCTTAGTCAGGGACAACGGATCAAGGATGTTGCCAACCGCGCGCTGCGTTTGGGGCTGCAAACGTTGGAGCAGGGGGAAACCGAGCCCCCCTACTCCACCACGCCCAGTTCCGGCAAGCCGCGAATTCGCAATCTGGACAACGTCGCCGAAGTGATTGCAGAATCTGAAGCGGATCATTGGCGTTGAGCATATTGATCGACGCCAACGTGTTGCTTTACGCAAAGTTCACCGACTTTCCGCAGCACGACTCGGCCCGGCAATGGCTGGACAGCCGCCTGAACCAACCCGACCCGGTCGGCATCCCTTGGGTGAGTTTGTCAGCTTTTGCCCGGATCGCCACCAACCGGCGCATCTTCGATCAGCCATTGACGCCCGAGGACACTGCCGAACAAGTCAAACAGTGGGCCGGACGGAAAAACGTCTGGTTTCCAGGCCC
>RECK01000447.1 GCA_007694055.1 Wenzhouxiangella sp. | reverse complement strand
CGCAGGCCGAGGTTGAATGCTGGACCGACTGGGTATTTCTCAACGGCATGATTCCGGTCATGGAGGCCTTTCGGAACCAGTTCGAGGGCTTTCGCGATCATGCCTTGCCCGGACGGCGGCCTGTGGCCCAGATTCCGGCCCTGGTCGAACGTGGCCGCAAGCGTTTCCAGCACTTTCTGGATGATCTCGACCAACGGCTGCAAACCAGGCCCTGGGTGGCTGGCAAGAACCTGAGCGTGGCCGACATTGATGTCCTGGTTGCCATCGAGTTCGCCGAGCGTGCGATCAAGCTGGCTCCGTCCAGCGAGCACCGGGCGACTGCCGACTGGCGCGAGCGATTCTCAGACAGACTGAAAGCCGCCCACTGAACCGGCAATGACCATTCCCGCAGAGTTTCTGCCGCTGTGGCTGGCCGGTCTGGGCCTGCCTGTATTCCTGGCAATCTTCATCTGGAACCTGATCGGCTCGCCCTGGCAGCTGCTGAAGCAGAATGGGCTGCATAACCTTTACAGCCTCGCCACCGTGCTGCTGGCCGGCCTGTGGTGGCTGAAGGCGGGCGCTCACGCCGGCCTGGAGTTTCACCTGCTGGGCCTGACCACGATGGTGCTGATCTTCGGCTGGCGACTGGCCCTGGTCGCCGGCTCGACCGCCCTGGTCCTCGTCAGCATCCTGTCAGGACAGTGGCTGGCTATCGGCATCAACGGGCTGATCGGCGTGGTCATGCCGGTATTCGTGGCCAACGCGCTGCATCACCTGATCTACCAGCGCATGCCCCGACACTTCTTTGTCTACGTGCTGGTCGCCGCCCACTTTTCCTCGATGGTGGTGATCGGCAGCGTGATCATTGCCGGCGGCCTGGCCATGTGGTTGCTGGGCGTGCATCCCTGGGACCGGGTTGTTGGAGAATTCCTCATCTTCATGCCCCTGGTGCTGATCCCGGAGGGATTTCTCAACGGCGCCATCATGACCACCCTGATCCTGCTCAGGCCCGAGTGGGTGCGTAGTTTCGACGACCGCGATTACATCGACGGCAAGTGAACCGGGGTCGGACTCAGCGCTCCGATACAAGCGGGCGCGGGATCGTTACCGGCGCTTCCGGGTAGGGTGAATCACCTGCTTCGAACAAGGCATTGAGGCCGGCAGCCAGGCGCGCGCCGGCCCGGGCCAGCTGGCGTTCGGCCACCGGCAGCCAGACCTCGCGGTAGCTGTCGTCGAGCACCATGATGGCTTCATCCCCGTCACCCCCATGGTCGCGCCGGGGCAGGGGATACAAGCCGTTGAACAGGTAGGCGCGGGCCTCCACCACCCAGGCCCGGACATCGAACTCCGAAGCCCAGGCCGTGCGCTCGGCATCCGAATGGCGATGGTAAAGGATGGCGGCCAGCTCGCTGGCCCGATAGCGCTCGCGATGCGGGTCAAGTATCTCGTTGTCCCAGTAGCGATGCAGGTTGATCAGTTCACCACGGTAAAGCACCGGCACGCGATTGGCACCTCGATCCTCGGCGAACCCGGCATGCAGCGGCTGATGCAGGTCACCCATGAAGTGAACCAGGAACTTCAGCGCCTCGGCCCGTTCGGTCACCGACAGTTCTGCATCAACAATGCGCGGCGCGTAGCCCAGGATGGCCGAGTAGACGTTACCCTGGGCCAGGGCGAAGTCCTCTTCACGCGGGTGCAGGGCGTCGGTGGGCCCGTTGACGTAGTGCAAAGGCCCGGTTTCAGGTCGCTCTGACCGCACCTCGTCCGCCCAGGACCCAATCCGCGCCAGGTTGTCGTCACCCAGTAGCGCAATCACCCCAGCGCGTGCCTCGGGCGAGAGTTCGTGCATGGCCAGATGACCCACCACTTCGTGCCCGTAGCGACTCCATGGCCAGGCCAGGGCGGGCAGCAACAACAGCAACAGGGCCAGGCAGCGGAGGTTTTTCAGGTGAATAGGCATGGTCGTGGCGATTGGATTAGGGCAGGGGGGTATTTTAGGATGTCGGTGGTCGGGCTACGGGTTGGCGGACGGGGCTCTGTTTCGTCTGCAGCGTTCCGAGCAGTAGCGAACCTGGTCCCAGCAATGCCGCCACTTCTTGCGCCAGGCAAACGGTCGCCGGCAAACCGGGCAGATCTTGGTGGGGAGATCGGATTTCTTCATCGACCCCATTGTCGACGGGGGCTGTCGTTGCTCGGTAGAGGCCAGACGGAAAAAACAATCGCTAACCACGGAAAGCACGGAAGACAACAAATCCGTGTCTTCCGCGGTTCCCGGTTTTTCCCGCTACCGCGAAGCCGCCACAAACTGATCGATATCCACATTACCCCCGGTAAGGATGATGCCGACCTTCTGGCCGCGCGCATCGTAACGGCCTTCGATCAGGGCGGCCAGGGGGACCGCGCAGGACGGTTCGATGATGATCTTCATCCGCGCCCAGACCGCGCGGGTGGTGTCGATGATGGCCTGTTCCGACACGGTGACGATCTCATCGACGTGGCGCTGAATCACGGCAAAGGTCAAGGTACCCAGCGTGGCGCGCAGGCCGTCGGCAATGGTGTGCGTTTTCGCTGCCGGCTCGATCCGACCTGAACGAAACGAGCGGGCGGCATCATCGGCATTGGCCGGCTCAGCGGCAATCACCCGTATATCCGGATTGTGATGTTTCGCGGCAATCGCCGTCCCACTGATCAAGCCACCGCCGCCGACCGGTGCCATGATCACGTCGAGATCCGGCACATCCTGCAGCAACTCCAGCGCAGCCGTGCCCTGGCCGGCGATGATGTCGGGATGGTCGTAGGGCGGAATTTCGTGATATCCGTAACGGTCGATCAGTTCGCGCACGGTCGCCTCGCGGTTGGCCGTACCCGGCTCGCACAACACCACCTCGCCACCGTATCCACGCACCGCATCAAGCTTGACCCGGGCCGAGTCCTTCGGCATGACCACCACGGCCTTGAGTCCGTTCATCGCCGCGGCCAGGGCTACCGCCTGGCCATGGTTGCCGGAAGAATGGGTAACGATACCGCGCCGGGCGACCTCGGCCGACAACGCGCCGATGGCATTGCACGCGCCGCGAAACTTGAAAGCGCCGACCTTCTGGAAGTTCTCGCACTTGAAGTAAAGCTCGGCACCCGTGACACCATTGAAATAACTGCTGGTCAAAACGGGCGTTCGGTGTGCCTGGCCATCCAGGCGCCGGGCAGCAACTTCGATATCCCTGAAATCGGGAAGCGCTCGATCAAACTCTGTCATGGGCGTCATCGTCCTGTGCCGTGGCAAGCAGGCAGATTAACTGGGTCTATCCGAATATCGCAACAGACAAGGACCAC
>RECK01000198.1 GCA_007694055.1 Wenzhouxiangella sp. | reverse complement strand
TGATCGACCAGGACGCCGGCTCCGGCGGCGACTGGCTGCCCTACGCCTTCCGCGAGCTCGAGATCGGCACCTTGATGGGAACCCGTACCTGGGGCGGCCTGATCGGCATCTTCGCCAACCCGCCCTTTGTCGACGGCGGCGTCATGACCGTGCCGCATTTCCGCTTCGTTGATACCGCCAACAACTGGTCGGTAGAAAACGAAGGCGTGGCCCCGGACATCGAAGTCTTTCTCGACCCGGCCGCCACCAACCAGGGCCGCGACACCCAGCTCGAAGCCGCCATCCGCGAAGTGCTGGACCAGCTCGAAACCTACAGCGACGACATCCACCGCGAACCCCCGCCGCTGCCAACCGAGTTGGGGAGGTAAGCCGGGGTCAGGCAAACCGTAAACCTTAAACCGCAAGGGTCCGTGGCTGAAGGCAAATACGCCTTGCGGTACCATGGGTCGCCATGGCTGTCGATCAATTTCGCTTGTCGCCGCTGAAACGGCGTGCGCTGGACCGCCTGTTGGTGCAGTACCTTGAGCTTGACGGGTCGGCCCAGGCGGGATTTCTCAGGCGCTGCCGGGAACGTCGGCCGCGCCTGGCCGGTCTGCTCGAGCAGCTGGTCGACTCGGTCCACACGGTGACCCTGCTGGACGGACCGATCGCCCGGATGGCGAGCCAGGCCATGACCGGGTACACGGAGCGCGATCATGTCCTGGAACCGGGCACCTGTCTCGGGCCCTGGCGGGTGATCGAGCGTATCGGCGAGGGCGGCATGGGTGCGGTCTACCGTGGCGAGCGCGCCGACGGCGCCTTCGACATGGCAGTCGCCATCAAGTTGATTCGACGCCGTCACGAGGGTCTGGCCGAACAGTTGCAGCGCGAATCTCGTCTGCTGGCGCGCCTGCAGCATCCGGCCATCACCCGTTTGATGGACGCGGGCCTGGACGACGAGGCCGGTCCGTTCCTGGTCATGGAATGGATAGCGGGTGATGACCTGCAACAGTGGCTGGACGCCAGTTCGCCATCGCTTAATGAGCGCCTGACCGTATTCCAGCGCCTGCTTGAAGCGGTCCACCACGCTCACCAGCGCCTGATCGTGCATGGTGACATCAAGCCCGACAACGTCAGGGTCGAGCCAAGCGGCGCGGTTCGCCTGATGGATTTCGGGGTATCCCGTCTGCTAGCCGACGAGCACCAGCGCGATCGCACCCTGACCGCGCTGACCCCGGCCTATGCCGCCCCCGAACAGCTCGACGGTGACACGATCAGCACCCGCAGCGACATCTGGTCACTGGGCGCCCTGTTGTTCGCCCTGCTGACCACTAGCCGCCTGCCGGACGAGGATTCTGAACGGGTTGCCGCGCTCACGGCAAGCGGCGCCGATCGCCCGCACGAACTGGCTGCCATCATCGCCTGTGCCACGGCAACCGACCCGGACCAGCGCTACCGCTCGGTTGTTGATCTGGCTGACGACATCGAGCGTTACCAGCACAACAAGCCGCTGCTGGCCCTGCCCATCGGGCGCTCTGAACGTCTGGTCAAATTCTGTCGTCGCCACAGTGGCCTGGTCAGTGCGGCGCTGCTGGTCACGGTCATGGTGCTGACCAGCCTGGTCGTGATCAGCATGCTCTGGGTACAGGCGACCGCAGATCGTGAGCGTGCCGAGCAGTCGGCGGCCACGGCCCGAACCGTGACAGAACTGCAGCAGGGGCTGTTGGCCGACATGGCGCCTGATGACATCGCCGAAGGCCTGCTGCTGGGTTTGCGTCAGGCCGCCGGTTCGGGTGAACAGCCGGGCGCTGACCTGATCGTTCTGAACCGGATAATCCAGGCCGCCAGCCCTGTCGATGCCTTGCGGGCACGCCTGGTCGAGAGCGTGCTCCTGCCTGCCGAGCAGCGCATGGACAGCGAACTGGCTGCCAGCCCGCTCAGTCATGCCGCCCTGCGGCACAGCCTGGCCGAGGTTTACATGCGCTGGGGCATCTTCGAGCAGGCGGCAGCGCACTTCTTGCGGGCCTGGCGCGAGCGGGAGGCCTTGCTGGGCCCCGAACACCCGGAATCGCTGGCCTCTGGCCGTCGCTATACCGCCGCGATTCGTGAAGGTGGTGAGGTCCATGAGGCCCGCGAACTGGGCGAGCTTCTGTTGACCACCAGCCGGGCGGCCCTGGGCTCAAGGCATCGCGAAACACTCAAGCAAATGGACAGCCTGGCCAACACCCTGATCAGTCTTGGTGGCGAGCGCGAGCAGGCCTATGCCTTGTTGACCGAGGCGCTGGCAGGCTTGCGCGAAGTCGAAGGCGAACGTCATCCCCGGACGCTTTCTGCCAGTCACAATCTCGCTGTCGGTCTTTTCGGAACCGAGCGCAGCGACGAAGCCGTCGCGCTGTTCGAGCGTGTTCTTGCCGCGCGGATCGAGGTGCTTGGTGAGCAGCATCCGGATACACTGACATCGATCAATGCCATGGCCCTGGCGCGCTACTTCGGTGGCGATGTCGAGGCTGCGATTGAGCTCATGCAGCAGGCGATCTCGATATCGACGGCAACCCGGGGCCGAGACCACCCCTCGACCCTGCTCTACCAGTGGAATCTGGCTTCCATGTTCCTGGAGCAAGGCGATTCAGCCCAGGCCATTGGTCTGACCCGCGAGGTTTACGAGCGCCGCCTGGCCCTGCTGGGCGCGGCTCATGCCGACACCCAGTATGCGGCAACGACCCTGGCCGAGGCCCTGCTGGACGCTGGCCGACATGACGAGGCACTAACGCTGAGCCAGGACGCCTACGCCACCCTTTCCGAGGTACTGGGCGAGAACAACTATCGAACCCGAGCCGTGGCGGCGCGTCGTGCCATGCACCTGGCCCGGGCCGGCTTCACGGACCAGGGCCGTGAGCTGATCGAAGACGTGCTGGCCAGGACGCTGCAAATTGATGGTCGCGAGTCCTTGCAGGCACTGGAAACCCTGGAAAACCATGTCGACGTGCTGCGATTGCAGGGTGACTTTGCCGAGGCCGATAAGCTGGTCGACGAATACCGCGACTTGATCGATGCCGAGCTCCCGCCCAACATGGTGCGCTACCAGGTTCGCTTTTTCGGCGCCTTGAGCCGAATGTACCAGGCCTGGCACGATCACAGTCCGGCCGCCGGGCATGACGAAACGGCCAGGTATTGGCAGCAGCGGCAGGCCGAGCTGGGCGCACAATAATCAAAAGGAGCCAAGACCCATGAAAAGAGCCATTGTTGTCGCAGCAGCCGTGCTGCTGGCCGGCACGGTCAGTGCCGAAACCGTCGACGAGTTCTGGTCCAACCTGGAGCGCCTGTGCGGACAGGCCTTCG
>RECK01000270.1 GCA_007694055.1 Wenzhouxiangella sp. | reverse complement strand
TGGCCGCCCTGCTCGATCCAGTCGCGGATACGGGCGACCACGAAATCGGCTTCTTCCTCGGCGTTGTAGGCGGCAAAAATCCGGATCGGTTCACCGCGCTCGCCCTCGGTCCAGAGGTTTTTGCCCATGCGCTGGTCATTGTGATCGATGACCCGGTTGGCCGCCTCGAGGATGGTGGCGGTGGAGCGGTAGTTCTGTTCCAGGCGCACGATATCCGGATCGAAGTCGCGGCTGAAGTGGGCCACGTTTTCGACCCGGGCGCCACGCCAGCCATAGATGGACTGATCGTCATCCCCGACCACGAACAGGCGATTGTCGGGTCCGGCCAGCAGGCGCACCAGTGCGTATTGCAGGGTGTTGGTGTCCTGGAATTCGTCGATCAGAATGTGGCCGAATCGGTCGCGGTAATGAGCCCGGCGGGCATCGTGATCGCGCAGCAGTTCCAGGGCGCGCAGCATCAGCTCGGCGAAGTCGACCAGGCCCGAGCGCTCGCAGTAGTCCTGGTAGTTACGGTAGATCGCGACCTGGCTGGCCTGGAAGCCGTGGTCGAAGGTTTCGATATTTTCCGGGCGTCGGCCCTCGTCCTTGTGATGGTTGATGAAGCCTTGCACCTGGCGGGCGGGAAACTCCCCCTCATCGAGCTCCATTTCGCGGATGACGCGTCGGACCAGCCGGTACTGATCATCGGAGTCCAGTATCTGGAAAGTCTCGGGCAGCCCGACCTCGGCGGCATGCATGCGCAGGATGCGGTGGCAGATACCGTGGAAGGTGCCAATCCAGAGCCCGTCGGGACGCAGGTTCAGCAAACGGGCGACCCGGTTGCGCATTTCGCCGGCCGCCTTGTTGGTAAAGGTCACGGCCAGCAAGCCCATGGGCGAGACGTGATGGACCTGGATCAGCCAGGCGATGCGGTGGACCAGTACCCGGGTCTTGCCCGACCCGGCCCCGGCCAGGACCAGGACATGCTTGTCGTCGGCGGTAACCGCTTCGCGCTGCGGCTCGTTGAGATCGTCAAGCAGATGGGAGACATCCATGATCAGCGACGGATGGCCCGGTGACCGATATCCTTGCGGTAAAACGCGCCCTCGAATCCGATTTGCGCGCTCCAGTGCAGGGCCCTGGCCTGGGCCACGGCAACGTCATCACCCAGGGCGGTAACGCAAAGCACACGGCCACCGTTGGTGATGACCTGCCCGTCCGGATCGAGTGCAGTGCCGGCGTGGAAGACCTTCACCTCCGCCGGCGGGTCCGTATCCAGGCCGCTGATCGGCAGGCCCTTGGCATAGTCTTCCGGGTAGCCACCGGCTGCCATCACGACACCCAGCGCCACGCGCGGATCCCATTTCAGCTCAACCGCGTCAATTCGCCCGTCCAGGCATTCGAGCAGAACTTCGGCCAGGTCGGATTGCAGGCGGAGCAGGATCGGCTGTGTTTCCGGGTCGCCGAAGCGCACGTTGAATTCAAGCACCCTGGGTCCTTGCGGGGTCAGCATGACACCGGCATAGAGGAACCCTGTGAATGGACAGCCATCCGCGATCATGCCGGCCAGCGTGGGCTTGATGACCTGGTCGATGATCTGCGCATGCACCGCCTCATTGACCACCGGTGCCGGCGAATAGGCGCCCATGCCGCCGGTATTCGGCCCGCGATCGCCCTCGTCGCGCCGCTTGTGATCCTGGCTGCTGGCCAGCGGCAGGAACTTGTCGCCATCGGCAATGACGATGAAGCTGGCTTCCTCGCCGACCAGGAACTCTTCGATCACCACCTGGTGCCCGGCGCTGCCGAAAGCCTGGCCGGAGAGCATGTCCTCCAGCGTGGCCCGGGCCTGTGCCTCGTCCTCGACGATCACGACACCTTTGCCGGCCGCCAGGCCATCGGCCTTGAGTACAACGGGGAACTGCATGGCAGCAACCTGGCGCAGGCCGGCCTCGACCTCATCGACCACCGCGTACGCAGCGGTCGGGATGTCGTGCCGGGCCATGAAGTCCTTGGCAAAAGCCTTGGAAGACTCCAGCCGCGCGGCCGCAGCATCGGGACCGAAACATTTCAGGCCGGCCGCGCCAAATCGATCGACGATACCGGCGGCCAGCGGTGCTTCCGGCCCGACAATGGTCAGGCTGACTCCTTCCTCTGTGGCCAGCGCAAGCAGGCCTTCGACATCCTCGGCGCCAACCGCGACATTGCGCACCCCGGCCTCACGGGCCGTTCCGGCATTGCCGGGGGCTACCAGCACTTCATCGACGTTTGCCGACTGGGCGACTTTCCAGGCCAGCGCATGCTCGCGACCACCGCCGCCAACGACGAGGACTTTCATGGAGATTCCAGAAGATGGGTGAATGCCCTATTGTATCGTGCGGCACCGGTCGTGGAAGAGGGGAACAACAAAGAGGGGGAGAAGGGGAGAAGGAGAGAAGGGGAGAAGGGGAGAAGGGGAGAAGGGGAGAAGCAACTGGCCGCTGCCTCTTCCCCTCTCCCCCTCTCCCCCGCCACGCTAGTGGCGAAAATGCCTCCGCCCCGTCAGCACCATCGCAATATCATGCGCATCGCAGGCTGCGATCACTTCCTCGTCGCGCATCGAGCCGCCGGGTTGAATGACGGCACCGATACCGCGTTCGGCGGCGGTTTCAATGCCGTCGGCGAAGGGGAAGAAGGCATCGGAGGCCATGGCGGCACCGCGCAGGGACAGGCCGGCATCCTCGGCCTTGAGTGCGGCGATGCGGGCTGAGTCCACGCGGCTCATCTGGCCGGCACCGATGCCCAGCGTTGCGCCGTCGCGGGCATAGACAATGGCGTTTGATCGCACCAGTTTGACCATGCTCCAGGCGAAACGCAGATCCAGCATTTCGGCAGCACTCGGCTGGCGCCGGGTCACGACCTGGAAATCTTCCTCGCGGTTGGCCATGTCATCGGCCTGCTGGACCAGCCATCCGCCATCGATGGCGCGTATCGAAAGCGCGGCAGTGGCCGGCTGTTCGGCGACCAGTACGCGCAGGTTGGGCTTGGCGCTCAGTACCGCCCGGGCCGCGGCGCTGACTGCCGGGGCAACGATGACTTCCAGGAAGCGCTTGGTCAGGGTTTCGGCCAGATCGGCGTCGAGCTCGCGGTTGAATGCAACAATGCCGCCGAAGGCAGAGGTCGGATCGCAGGCCAGGGCCTTGGTCCAGGCTTCGCCGAGATCAGCGCCCGTTGCCGCGCCGCAGGGATTGGAGTGCTTGATGATCACGCAGCCGGCCTGCTCACCGAGCAAGCGCACGCCGGTCAGGGCCGCGTCGGCGTCGAGCAGGTTGTTGTACGACAGGGGTTTGCCCTGGACCAGTTGCGCCGCAGCCA
>RECK01000398.1 GCA_007694055.1 Wenzhouxiangella sp. | reverse complement strand
GGGCAATGGCATCCGCGCCATGACCAGATCGTCGCCTACCTCGAGCAGCTGGCCGAGGCTTCTGATCGTGTCCGGATCGAAGTGATTGGCCAGACCCACGGGCTGCGGCCCTTGCAGCTGCTGACCATCGCAGCACCGCAACGCCTGGCCGAAATGGATTCCGTGCGCGCCGACCGGCAGCGGGCCAGCGAGGCCGGGAACGGACCGCCGGTAATCTGGCTGGGCTTTGCCGTTCACGGCAACGAAGCCTCGGCCGCGACCGCAGCGGCAGTGACTGCCTGGTACCTGGCCGCCTCTGACGATCCTGAGGTAACGGCCTGGCTGGAAGACATGGTCATAGTCATCGAGCCGGTGCTGAATCCGGACGGACTGGATCGCTTTGCCCACTGGGTCAACATGCATCGCGGTCGCAACCCGTCGGCCCATCCGGCTGATCGCGAGCACAACGAAGCCTGGCCCAATGGTCGGACCAATTACTACTGGTTCGATCTCAATCGCGACTGGTTGCCGCTGGTTCATCCGGAATCGAAAGCGCGCATGGCGGCGCTGCAGCAGTGGCGTCCGCATGTGGTCACCGATGTTCATGAAATGGGCCCGAATACCACTTACTTCTTTCAGCCGGGCGTGCCTGAGCGCAACAATCCGCTGACCCCGGAGCGCAACTACGAGCTGACCCGGAAAATCGCCGAGTTCCATGGCCGCATTCTCGACCAGGCCAACGAGCCCTATTTCACCCGCGAGTTGTTCGACGACTACTACGTGGGCAAGGGCTCGACCTACCCCGATCTGACCGGGGGAATCGGCATTCTTTTCGAGCAGGCCTCGGTGCGCGGGCATGTTCAGGATACTGTTTTTGGAACCCGTCACTTCGAGCAGGCCGTCGCCAACCAGGTGCGGACCAGCCTGTCCACGCTGCAGGCCAGCCAGGCCCTGTCCGCTGAGTTGATCGACTACCAGCGTGAGTTCTTTGCCAGCGCGCTGGAGCAGGCGCGTTCGGACCGTCGGGCCGGATGGGTGTTGGGCGACGGCGGCGATCCGGCGCGGGCCCGGCGCCTGGTCGAGCTGTTGCTTGCCCACGGCATCGAAATGCGGCAACTGACCGAGCCGGTAACCATTGCCGGGGTCTTGTACGAGACGGAGGCGGCCTGGTTCATTCCTGCCAGCCAGGTTCAGTATCGCCTGCTGCGCTCGATTCTCGACCCGGTAACCGAGTTGCCGATGGAAACCTTTTACGACGTATCGACCTGGCCGCTGGCCATGTCCCATGGTTTGCCGGTTGACAGCGTGCGGCGAGCGCCGGCGCTTGGAGAGCGTATGACCAGGGTGCCGCCGTCTACCTGGCTGCGACCGGATCCCGGTGCCCTGGCCTGGCTGGTGCCCTGGGACCAGCACGCGGCGCCGGGGCTGCTGGCCGATCTGCTGCAGGCTGGCTACCGGGTACAGGCCAGCGTCGATCCACTGCGTATTGCGGATATTAATGGTGAGGGCGAGCGCAGCCTCAGTCGCGGCAGCCTGGTGATTCATCGGGGCTTGCAGCCAGACGAGCTTGCGCCGGTGGCCGAGCTTCTGCACGAACGTGCCGACCGGCGTGGCGTCGACGTGGTCTCGGCGGGCAGCGGCCTGGCCTTGTCGGGGCCGGACCTGGGCTCGCCCTCGGTGCCGGTGCTTGAGTCCATGCGGCCGGCCATGCTGGTTGGGTCGGGCTTGCGTGCCACTCATGCCGGTTATATCTGGCACTGGTTCGACACCGTGCTGGACATGCCGCTCGTTCAGCTCGAGCACGACCGCCTGTGGCGAGTAGATCTGGATGACTTTACCCATATCATCCTGCCCGACGGCAATTACGAAGTGTTGGCCCCGGACATGTCCGACAGGCTGGCCGCCTTCGTCCGCAACGGCGGCACCTTGATCGCTGCGCGCTCGGCCGCAGTCTGGGTCGAGAATCTGCCGCTGGACTGGTCTTTTGTCGACGAGGCAAACGACAAGGACAGCGGCAACGAGACGCCGGCGAGGCGGCCTTATGGCGAATTCCAGGCCGATTTCGCTCGCAGGCTGATTGGCGGCAGCGCCCTGAATGTCATCCTGGACCCCAGTCACCCGCTTGCCTTCGGCTACGAGCAGCCGGAACAGGTCGTATTCCGGCGCGGCCGACACAAGCTGCGCGAGGTCAACAATCCTTATGTCAATGCAGGGATTTACAGCGAAGAAATCCTGGCTTCTGGATACCTTGCCCCGGATACCATCGAGCGTCTGGCCGGCAGCCCCGCCCTCAGTGCCACCCACCACGGACGTGGGCTGGTCATTCGGATGGCTGACGATTATCTCTTTCGAGGCTACTGGGCCGGCAGTGAGCGCCTGTTCGCCAATGCCTTGTTCTTCGGCCAACTGGTCCGCAGGACCGAGCTGCCTGCCGATTGACTATTGGCTATTGGCTATTGGCCATTGACCATGTGGAACCGTGGACGACGCGGAAAAGTCTGAACAGTAGATTCCGTGTCTTCCGTGGTTCCAAAGATTTTATCTTTTCATCGCTGGCGGCTGGTCAGCCGGCCGACTGGCGTCGCTGCTCCCCGACGCTGTCGGTCAATGGTTCGCCGAGACGGGCCCGGTCAAGAATGCGGACCAGCTTGCCACGGACCTCGATCACCTGTTCGCGCTGCATCGCGCTGAGTGTGCGTGATACGGTCTCGATGGTCAGGCCCAGGTAGTTGGCAATGTCGCGACGGTCCATGGTCAGCCGGAACTGGTCCGGGTCCTGGCTGCGACGGGCCAGACGTCGTGACATGCTGAGCAGGAACAGGGCGACGCGCGTGCGCGCATCAAGGCGACCAACGACCAGCAGCAGCTGTCGTGTTTCAGCCATTTCTTCAGAAAGCAGGTTGAGCATGACCTGGTTCAGGCGCGGGCTGCCCTCCAGCATGAGCACGAAATCCTTGAGCGGGATCTCGCAGGTTCGACTGTCCTCCAGGGCGACTGCAAACCCGGGGTGGTTGCCGCTGGCCAGGGCATCGAGGCCGATGATCTCGCCGGGCAGGTAGAACCCGGAGACGATTTCATCGCCGTCGTTGGAAACCTGGTAGGCCTTGACCGAGCCGGAACGGACCACGGTGACGCTCTTGAGCGCCTGGCCACCGTGAAACAGGTGCTCATTCCTGTCCACCGGCTGCTGGCGCTTCAGGACGCTGTTGAGCTGCTGACGTTCCTGCTCAGGCAGATCCTGTGCGAAACAGAGGCTGAACAGCGCGCAATCCTCGCATCGTGTTTCCACGTGACCGATTTCCCGCAACGAGTGATCATCCGCCATTTTCCGGCTTCCTAATAGCACCTTGAACAATAAGTATATCAGTCGTTGCGAATATTTTTTTGCAGCCGCGCTCAGCCTGAGATCTGGCGTGATCGGCCTGGGTCAGGCCGACGCCGCCGGAATTTGGAAGCCTCAGACAATTCGGGAAAACCGTCCGTTGCCCAGCGCTTGCGGCTGCAGGTAGGCATCGAAGATTTTCGCGATGGCGCGCAGAAACAGCAAGCCATTGCTGGTTACGATGAAACCATCGGGCCGGTTTTCGATCAGTCCGTCTTCGACCAGCGCTTCGAGACGCTCGAGTTCATTGGCGAAGTAGCGGCGGAATTTCAGCTGGTAGAGCTTCTCGATGTCCCGATAGTAAAGGGCGCCACTGCACATGATGCGTTCGATGATGTCGCCACGCAGCCTGTCGTCAAGGCACCGGGTCAGTCCGCGCGCCGTGGGAATTCGGCCCTCCTGGAGACTGATCGCCCAGTCGTCGAGGCTGCGCGTGTTCTGGGCAAAGCTGTCGCCGACCTGGCTGATCGCCGAGGGGCCCAGGCTGACCAGGTCCAGACCGCCGTGGGTGGAGTAGCCCTGGAAGTTTCGGACCAGGGAGCCGTCGCGGCGGGCCTTGACCAGCGAGTCTTCCGGCAGGGCGAAGTGATCCATGCCGATGAACTCGTAGCCTGCATCGATCAGCCGATTCAGCGTGTTGCGAAAGATGGCCAGCTTGGTGGACGGGCTTGGCAGTTGTTTTTCATCGATACGGCGCTGGCCCTTGAACAGGTGGGGCAGGTGGGCGTAGTTGAACAGTGAGATGCGATCAGGCCGCAGGCTGATGATGGTGTCTATGGTTCGGGAAAAACCGGTGGTGGTCTGCAGGGGCAGGCCATAGATCAGATCGACACTGATCGACGAAAATCCGGCGGCCCGTGCGGCGCCGATGCTGGCACTGACCATGGCCGTATCGTGAATCCGGTTGACGGCCTGCTGAACGTCGGGTTCCAGATCCTGAATGCCGATCGACAGGCGATTGAAACCCATATCGGCGAGGGCCCGGATACCGACCGGATCAATGGTGCGCGGATCGATCTCCAGGCCCAGCTCGGCCGGGTCGGCGAAAGTGAAGTGCTTTTGCAGCAGGGCGAGCAACTGGCGCAATTGATCGACGCTCAGGAAGGTGGGGGTGCCGCCGCCGAGGTGCAGTTGTCGGACCAGGCGGTCGCGGTCGAAGCGCGGTGCGACCAGGTCCAGCTCGCGTCCGAGGTTGACCAGAAACTCATCGCCCGCGCTCATCGAGCGGGTGATGACTCGATTGCAGCCACAGTAGAAGCAGGGGTTGCGACAGAAAGGGACATGCACATACAGCGACAGATCCGCCGGGATCGGCAGCCTGTTGCTCTCGGCCATGGCCATGCAGTAGTCGGTGGCCGAAAAGCGTTCCGAGAACTGGGGCGCGGTCGGGTAGGAGGTATAGCGGGGGCCCTCGCCGCCATATTTTTCGATCAGCTTCAGATCGAAAGTGGGTCGCATGAGTTCGGACATGGTTTGTATGCCCCGTTCTTGCGGGGATTCTGTCGATATTGCGGCATAGACTAACCGTCATGGGCCCCGACTGATTTGATCGACATCAAAAGAGTGCCCTGGTCTGCTAAATTGTCGGTCCAGTAGAAACCAACCCCCCGGAGAAGATCATGCTGCATCGCCTGGCTCAAACCTGGGCCTGCCTCTGGCTGGCGCTGTCCGCGACGGCCCTGGCGGCAACACCCGCTGCCCAACCCATCGAGTCCGTGCTGGCCCTGGAGTCGTTGCCGATTGCCGGCGAGGCTTTCGAGGCCAGTGCCAAGCGGACCGAACTCGCCCGGGCCCTGGTCATGCAGCTGGAAACACAAGGTCTGCCGCACGCCGGCCAGGACCTGACCGTCTTCGGTCAGACGCTGAGCTGGCGGAAGCGGTCGCCGGCAGCGGCCGGCGATAACGGTCTGGCCCTGTGGGCGGTCAATCTCGAAACTGAACGTTTCGTTCGTGGACAACTCCAGGTCAAGGGCTTGAAGGATGTGCTGCTGTACCACGATGGCAAAAGCCAGTCGGCCGGCAGTGACGGCTACGAGCTGGCACTGGCTGCCGGCAGCCACCGGATCTGGCTGCTGCACGGCGGACGCGACAGCGATGACGAGCCCGCCTTGAGCTGGCAGGGGCGGGCTGAGCATGACCGGGTCCGCGCCCATGTCGAGCCCGAGCGCCGCGTCACCGCCCGCTTGCTGACCAATGCCGAAACCGTTGGCCAGATGGCCATCTCGCCCGATGGCCGCTACCTGGCGATGAGCTTCAGCGCGCGCAATGATGCCGCCGACCAGGACCTGCGCCGCACCGAGATCCGCGACCTGCGCGACGGCCGGGTGGTTCGCCAGTGGACCAGCGCGCCGCCGCGCGCCCTGGCCTGGAGTTTCGACGGACGCTATCTTGCCGTTCAGGAGGGAGACAATCTGTGGCTGCATGCCGGCAGCAATGGCCAGGCCCGCTTGCTGTTGGCCAACCATGAGAACATCGGCAGCTGGCGCTGGCATCCCGACAGCGCCTCCATCCTGTTTGCCTGGACCGAGCCTTACAAATCCGAGAACGAAAAGCGCCGAAGGCTGCGTTCCCTGGAAGATCGCTGGGCCACCTTTCGCGACAACAGCCAGCTTTTCCAGGTTGACGTCGCCAGCGGCCTGGTCCGGCCACTGACGGCGAAGGATGCCAGCGTCAGTCTGCACGATATTCACCCGGACGGTGGACGCCTGTTGCTCAGCGAGCGCTTGATCGATTACAGCGAGCCGCCGCACAGCTTGTTCCGGCTGTTCGAGCTGTCGCTGCCGGATCTTGAAGAGACTGAAATCGGCCAGTACCGGTTGTTCAACGGCGCCCTGTTCGCCGACCAGGGGTACTGGTTGCTGGCCGGTCCTGGCCTGGCCCAGGGCGATGGTGCGACCACGCCCGATGACCTGATCCCGAACGAATACGATACCCAGCTCTACCGCCTGAGCCGCGACGGCGAAACGGCGCGCAGCGTCAGCCGCGATTTCGATCCGGCCTTTGGCGGCATGCACAGGCTGTCCGGTGGCGACTTGTTGCTGTCGGCGGTGGCCGGCGAGGAGACTGTACTGGTCCGCTTCGATGCCGCTCGCGAGCGCTTCAGCCGCATCCGTACCGGGCTTGAGGTCATGGAGCAGTTCGTGGCCTCCGAAGAGCGTCGGCCCACGGTGGTCGTTCGCGGTACCCGGGCCGGCACACCGCAGCGCGTGCACCGCCTGGACCTGCAGCGTGACCGGGTTGAACTGGTTTTCGACACGACGACCACGTCCTATGCCGGAGTCCGGTTCGGTCGTATCGAGCCCTGGTCATTCACCAATACGGACGGTGATGACATCGAAGGCCGTTACTACCTGCCGCCTGATTTCGATCCCGACCAGCGCTACCCGCTGATCGTCTACTACTATGGCGGCACCACGCCGGTCAATCGCCAGTTCACCGGCCGCTATCCCTTCAATCTCTGGGCCGCCAAGGGCTACGTGGTTTACGTGTTGCAGCCGCGCGGCACGATCGGCTACGGCCAGCGATTCTCGGCCCTGCATGTCAATGCCTGGGGCAAGTACACCGCCGACGACATCATCGAGGGTACGGAGAAATTCGTCGCTGCCCATGATTTCATCGACTCAGAGCGCATCGGCAACATCGGGGCCAGCTACGGCGGTTTCATGACCATGCACCTGGCCACCCTGACCGACCTGTTCGCAGCCTCCATTTCGCATGCCGGCATCAGCGCGCTGACCTCCTACTGGGGCCAGGGCTGGTGGGGTTATGGCTACAGCGGTATTGCCAGCCGGGGCAGCTTTCCCTGGAACAACCAGGATCTCTACGTGGGTCAAAGCCCGGTCTACGCCGCCGATCGGATCACAACCCCGCTGCTGCTGGTGACCGGGGATTCCGATACCAACGTGCCGCCGGGCGAGTCGCACAACATGTTCACCGCCCTGAAGCTGCTGGGTCGGGACGTGGAACTGGTCGAGTTTCCGGGCGAGGACCACTGGATACTGGATCGCGAACAACGCTACGTGTGGTGGGACACCATGCTGGCCTGGTTTGACAAGTGGCTCAAGGACGAGCCGGAGTGGTGGCATCACCTGTATCCGGAAACGGAAGATTGAGGGGGCGGAAGGGTAGACGGGTAGACGGGTAGACGGGTAGACGGGTAGACGGGCTTGAACGCGCTGCTTTCCCTCTCCCCCTCTCTCCCTCTCTCCCTCTCTCCCTCTCCCCCTATCAGCTGACACAGTCAGCCAGAAAATGCATCCACGGATGGTCGATCAGGTGGGCCAGCCAGGGACCGACCGCGACCAGTACGCCGGTGAAGCCGAGCAGGCCTGCAGCCAGCCAGCGCAGGCCGCGCCGGTTGACTGCCGAGCGAAACTTGAGCGCGGCCAGACCCGTGCCGAGCAAAAGCGGCACGGTGCCAATGCCGAAGGCCAGCACCATGGCGGTGGTGGCCAGCGGGTCGGCCAGGAGAACGGCGGCGGCGACCACCGTGTAGAGCAGGCCGCAGGGCAGCAGGCCCCAGAGCAGGCCCAGCCCCAGCGCATTGTCGAAAGTGCGAACCGGCAGGAACCGGGCCAGCACTGGAATCATGCGTCGGGTCAGCGGAGCGGCGGCCTGGCCGGCCAGGTCGCGAAAGCGACCGGGCAGGGCAATGTAGAAGGCCATCATCACCAGCAGGGCACCCAGCCCGATGCGCATCACCACCACCGTTTGATCGGGCAGCAGGCTGGCCGGCAGCATGCCGATGCCGGTCGCGACCAGGGCAATCAGCAGGTAACTGGCAATGCGGCCAAGGTGAAAGCCCGAGGCCAGCCAGGGTTTGTCGCCCGGCAACTGCGCATGCAGCATGCCGGCGATGCCACCGCACATGCCCAGGCAGTGCGTGGAGCCGAACAGGCCGGCCAGAAAGCCGGCCAGCAGGGCCGCTTCGGCGTTCATGCCCGGATCAGTCGCCCAGGCCCAGGGCGCGCTCGGCCGCCTGCCGGGTCAGCGGGTGGTATGCGGGTCTGGCGCGCTGGTAGACCTCGATGGCCCAGTCCTGGCCCCAATCGCTGGCCGCCAGCGCGGCGTAAAGCGGCTGGGTGAACTTGTTGCGGCCCACTTCGAGCAGGAACTGCTCCAGGCGTTCAATGCCGGGCGCGTACTCGGCCTCGATTGTTCGCATCAGCCACAGAAACAGGATCTCGTAATTCTGTTGCCCGACCAGGTCGAACTCGGCGTCCATTGCGGCCATGGCCTCGGCATCAAGCCGATTTTCCAGTCCAGTGAGAAAGTGGCGCCACTGGTGTACTGACCAGTCATCCACCGGCAATTCTGTCAGCCCGACTTCTTCGGCCAGCCAGCGCTGCCGCCAGCCGTCCACGCGTTCAAAGTCATCCGACTCCGGCCGAATCTCCAGGGCCGTTTCCGGCAGCCCCGGCTGGTACAGCCACTGGTCAAGCTCTTCCATGCTTGCCAGACCGGGATGGGCCTCGACCAGGTTTTCGCGAGCGTATTCCCGGAAATCCTCGCTGGTGATGGACTGGAACGCGAAGTGGTCGAAGTAGTCGCGCAGAAAGGCATCGAAGGTCTCGCGTCCGAAGCGGTGCTCCAGCCAGTCGACAAAGAAACGGCCCATGTCGTAGGGCACGCGCATGAAGGCTTGTTCCGGGTCGCGGCCGGACAAGTCACGCACCAGCTGACTGTCTCTTTCATCGACCGTCTCCAGGGTTTCGAGCAGGCCATCCCAGGACAGCTTGGCGAGCTGGTCACGGACCTGCTCGCCGTACAGGGCTTCCATGATCCGGGCCTCGAAGTAAACCGTGAAGCCTTCGTTCAGCCACAGATCGCGCCAGCCGGCATTCGTGACCAGGTTGCCTGACCAGGAATGGGCGAGCTCGTGGGCAACCAGTGCCAGCAGGCTGCCGTCACCGGCGATGATGGTCGGGGTGATGTAGGACAGGCGCGGGTTTTCCATGCCGCCGAAGGGAAAGCTGGGTGGCAACACGAGCAGGTCGTAACGGCCCCAGCGGTACGGCCCGTAGAGATTCTCGCCGATATCGACCATTTCCTCGAGGACATCGAACTCGGCAGCAGCCGCTTCAATCCACTGCGGCTCGGCATAAATGCCCGTGCGCGGCCCCGTCTCGGCGAATACCAGATCGCCAATGGCGATGGCCATCAGGTAGGAGGGAATGGCCTGGGGCATGTGGAACTGGTATTCGCCGCTGGCATTGCGCTCAAACAGGTTGCCGTCGGCCCCCATCACCACCATCAGGTCGCGCGGGCCGCGAACGGTGGCATCGAAGGTATAGCGCACTGCCGGGGTGTCCTGCAGCGGCACCCAGGTGCGGGCATAGTGGGGCTGGCTTTGCGAGAACATGAAGGGCTTGCCCGACGAGGTCTGCTCGGCGTCCAGCCACTGCAGACCGAAGGCTTCCGGGCGGCTGGCGTAGTCGATACGGACCTGTTCAATCCCCTGCGGCAGCACAATCACCAGCGGCTGACCGAGGTGCCCGTGATCGCCACCCAGGCGCCAGGATACCGGCAGGTACTCGCCGTTGGGCCGGACGGCGTTGACGTCCTGGATGTCCAGGTCGCGGGTGTCGAGCACCAGGCGCTGGAAACCGGGTTCGGGTCGATCCAGGTCCAGCACCACGTGCCCGGTCAGGGTGCGCCGGTTCATGTCGGCATCCAGGTCCAGGGTCAGATGGGTGATGCGAACTTTTTCGAACTCGGCAAAGCTGTGCGGGTCGGTGCCGACTTCAACCCGGAAGCCGGGTTCCGGGGTCAGGGGCACGGCCGGCTGGTCGGGCTGGCAGCCGGTCGCCAGCAGGACGGCAGCTGGCAGGGCAAAGAGCAGGGCAAGGAAACGGGTCATGGGCAATGGCGTGTAGCGGACAACAGCGCCTATGTTCGCATACCGCGGCCAGGTTCCGGGCGATTTGCAGCCTGACTGTCAGGCGTGGGCCGCGCACTCAGAGCGCGTCGTCGCCCTCTTCGCCGGTGCGGATGCGGACCGAGCGTTCCACCGGGGTGACGAATATCTTGCCATCGCCGATCCGGCCGGAGGCTGCGGTTTCGACTATGGTTTCGACCACCCGCTCGACCATGTCGTCGGCGACCGCGATTTCCAGCTTCAGCTTGGGCAGGAAGTCGACCACGTATTCGGCACCGCGATAGAGTTCGGTATGGCCTTTCTGGCGTCCGAATCCCTTGACCTCGGTGACGGTCATGCCGGTCACGCCCACTTCACCCAGGGCGTCGCGAACGTCGTCGAGTTTGAACGGTTTGATGATGGCGGTGATCATTTTCATGGGCAGTTGAAACGCTGTGTGCACGATAAAGGGGAAAGATTAACGCAGATCGGTCGTGATTGGAAAAAGACGCGGCGGCTGTGTCTACGTTTCGCCACGGACTTGCGCTACCCTTGCCCCATTACAAAACGGCTGGAGTAAAGCATGCGCCCCGATTTTCAGACCATTGATGACATCACTCGTCGCCTGGCCGCAGCGCTGCCGGACGAGCTCAAAACTGCCCGCACCGAGCTCGAATCCCAGTTCCGTGTGATCCTGGAAGCCACGTTCAATCGGCTTGACCTGGTTACCCGCGAGGAATTCGAGATTCAGCGCAAGGTGCTGGCCCGAACCCGCGAGAAGCTAGACGAGTTGGAGCGGAAGCTGGCAGGCACCGAGAGATCCGGCTGACAGCGACTCCGCCGGTCATCCGGCCGCTGCCGGCCTGGGGCCGGACTGGACGCGGCCGGCCAGGGCAACCGCGGCAACGATGATCAGCCCGCCGATGGCCAGCCTGGGCCAGTCCACGTCGCGATTCCAGAACAGGAAGTTGATCAGGATTCCGGCGGGAATCAGCATGTTGTTCATCGCTGCCAGCTGGCCGGTGTTGACCCGCTTGGCACCCAGGTTCCAGCCCAGGTAGCCGAGCCCGGAAGCGCCTATGCCCAGCCACAGCAGCACGCCCCACTGAACGGTGCCGGCGGGCATCCTGCTGAAATCCGCGAACAACAGGGCGGCAGGCAGGCAGATCACCACGGCGCCGACAAAGAACCAGCCAAAGGCCTGGACCTGGTCCAGCGTGGCCCCGCCGACCAGCCGCTTGTAGGCAACCTGGCCGATGGCGAAACAGAGATTGGCGGCCTGGATCAACAGGAATCCGGTCAGCGTCCCGGAGTCGATACCACCGTAGCGAATGACTGCGGCACCGGCCACCGCCAGCACGGCGGCCAGCCACCAGGCCGGCGGCAGCCGACGCCGGCCGATCAGGAGCTCATCGATCAGGGTCACGTAAAGCGGCGTGAAGATGGTGAACAGCAGCAGTTCAGGCACGCCCAGGTAGCCGTAGGCCTGGAACAGGAACAGATACATCAGGCCGATCTGTACCGCCCCGATCGCCATCAGGATGCCGATCTGGCGCCGTGCAATCCGGGCCCGCCACAGCAGCGGCGCGAAGACCAGCGCGGCCAGGGCAACCCGGACCAGCACCGAAATGAAGTCATCGACCTGGCCGGACAGGTAAACCCCGATCAGCGAAAAACTGAAGGCCCAGCCCAGCGTGACCAGCCACAGCAGTGTCATGTCAAAACAGGTCTCCCGTCATTGCATTGATGCACTCCTGGCCGGTCGCTTTCCGGGTCGAAAGGGCTGGTTGGGGAAGCCTCAATAGGATACGCTGAACGCTGAAGGTCTGCTGGTCGCGTGGGGACGTGATGAGAGACAAGCTGATTACTGGCCTTGGGCTGCTGCTTTTTCTGGCAGCCGATGATGTATCCGCCACGCCGCTGGTTGCGGGCGGTGATCATGACTTTGCGCCCTATGAATTCATCGATGAGCGCGGCCAAGCGGCCGGCCTCAATGTTGACCTGATGCGTGCACTGGCCCGCGAGCTTGGTCGTGATATCGAATTCCGGCTTGGTCCCTGGGCCGACAGCCGCGAACGCATCGTCACCGGCGAGATTGATGTTCTGCCCATGTACGTGGCCGCTTTCCGCGAGCCTGATCTGAGCTTTTCCACGCCGCACGTGATGATCTACCACGAGATCTTCGTTCGCGTGGGTGAGTCCAGTCCCGGCGGCCTCAGCGACCTGGTTGGCCGCTCGGTGATCGTCCAGCGCGATGCCTGGGTCCACGAGCGCTTGCTTGATGAGGACTTCGATGGCGAGTTGGTGCTGGTCGAGCGCGAGCGGGATGCCTTGCTGCTGCTGGCATCCGGCCAACACGACGCCGCCCTGGTCAGCGAGGCAGTCGGTCGGCGAATGCTGCGTGAGCTCGCCCTGGATGAACTGACGACCAGCGGTGGCCCGCTTTTCCCGGTTGAGTACGCGCTGGCCATAAGGTCCGACCAAGCCGAACTACTCGGCGAGCTCAACCGGGGCATAGAGCGGATCCGCGCCAGCGGTGAGTTCAACGAGCTGCATCAGCGCTGGCTTGGGCATGAGCGCTCCGTTCCCCAGGTAGTCCACAGTCACAGGTGGGCCTGGTTGCTGCTGATTCTGTTGCTGGCTGTCATTGTTCTGGCCTGGCGCTGGCGGCGTCGGGCAGTGCGGGGAGCTGGAACCCTGGCCGATGCGGTGACCGTCGAGCAGGAATTTTTCACCGACAGCCTGACTGGCCTGGCCAACCGCACGGGACTGGAGCGTCACCTTTCCTGCCGCCTTGAGCAGGGAAGCGTGAAAGGTGGTGAGCTGGCCTTGCTGCACCTGGACCTTGATCAGTTCAAGCTGGTCAACGAAAGCGGCGACCATGTCAGCGGCGATCATGTGCTGCAACAGATCGCTGCCTTGCTGGTCGAGCTGGTTGGTCCGGACGGCTTCCTGGCCCGCCCCGGTGGTGACGAGTTTTGCGTGGTGCTGGATACCGGTCCCCTCGAGACGCTGGTCGAGAAAGCCGAGGGCTTGTGCGAACGGCTGGAAAGCCAGGTGTTCGAGGCCGGGGAGCAGCGGTTTCGCGTCACTGCCAGCATCGGGGTGGCCGCGCTTTCCGGAACCAATCGGTCCATTGCCGAAGCCTTAAAGCGGGCCGAGGCGGCCTGTCACCTGGCCAAGGAAGGCGGTCGCAACCGGGTCCATCTTTACAGCGATCGCGACGCTGCACAGCTGGAACACCACGGCCAGATGCGCCGGGTCCAGGAGTTGTCCACGGCGCTTGACCAGGGTGGACTCTCGCTTTATTTCCAGACCATTGAACCGGCTCGACCACAGGGCTCAACGCCGCTGATCGTGGAGCTGCTGGTGCGCATGACGGCCGAGGACGGCAGCATCGTGGCGGCCGGCGAGTTCGTGCCAGCGGCCGAAAAGTACTTCCTGGCCCAGCGTCTGGATCGGTGGGTGGTCGGTGCGGCGCTGGACTGGCTGGATGCCAATCATCATCGTCTGCCGCAGCTGGGGCGGGCCTACATCAACCTGTCCGGCCGCTCCCTGGGTGACGACCGGTTTCTGCCCTTTGTGCTCGATCAGCTTGACCGCCACGATGTGCCCGCCAGCCTGATCGGCTTCGAGATCACCGAGACGGCGGTCATGACTCACCTGCATACCGGCCTGGCTACGATCGAGGCCCTGCGCGAGCGGGGCATCACCTTTGCCCTGGATGACTTCGGCGTCGGCGTCTCGTCCATGGCCTACCTGCGCGAACTGCCGGTCGACGTGGTCAAGATCGACGGCAGCTTCGCCCGTCGCGCCATCGACAACCCCCGCGAGCGCGCCGTGCTGGGCGAGATCAACGACCTGGGAAAACTGCTGGGCAAGACCACGGTTGTTGAACAGGTCGAGACCGAGTCGGCCCGCAGCATCATGGCCGAGCTGGGCATCGACTACGTCCAGGGCTGGGCCATCAGCCGCCCGAGACCGTTGGATGAGCTGGTCTCCGGCGGGTCCGGGTAAATCTCCCAGCCAGTTCCGGGTGTTTTTCCCATGACTTGAGCTTTGCCCATGCTGGACAATTCCGGCTTGGTCACTTGTTGCATGGAGGCGGCATTGAACCTTGCCACCGTATTGTCACGCGCCCAGGTCGGGATCGAGGCGCCGCTGGTCAGCGTTGAGGTCAATCTGGGTCCGGGCCTGCCAGGCTTTGGCATCGTGGGCCTGCCGGAAACCGCAGTGCGCGAAAGCAAGGACCGGGTGCGCGCGGCCATGGCCAACGCCGGGTTCGATCGCCCGTCGTGGAAGATCACGGTGTCGCTGGCCCCGGCCGATCTGCCCAAGGAAGGCGCGCGCTTCGACCTGCCCATTGCCATGGGCGTGCTGGCCGCTTCGCGCCAGGTCCAGGCCGATCAGCTCGAGCAGTGGGAGTTTGTCGGCGAGTTGTCCTTGAGCGGCGAGCTGCGTCCGGTACGGGGCTCGCTGCCGGCGGCGATCCAGGCGCGCAAGGCCGGACGCAAGCTGGTCCTGCCGCGGGCCAACGGGCCGGAAGCCGCCCTGGTCAGCCAGGCCGAGGTTTACGTGGCCGACCACCTGACCGAGGTGGTCGCGGCGGTCAACGGCCAGCGCGGGCTGGAGCGTGCCCGGCCCCTGCCCGTGGAAGCCGCGCTTGATGAGGCGGACCTGAGTGATGTGCTGGGTCAGCAACGTGCCCGCCGAGCCCTGGAGATCTGCGCGGCTGGAGGACACAATCTGCTTTTTCTGGGCCCGCCCGGTACGGGCAAGACCCTGCTGGCTTCGCGGCTATCCGGCATTCTGCCGCCGATGACCGAGGACGAGGCACTGGAAGCGGCCGCCATCGCCTCGGTGGCCGGCTACTGCATCGACCCGGCACGCTGGCGCCAGCGTCCGTTCCGCTGCCCGCATCACACCGCCTCCGGCGTGGCCCTGGTCGGCGGTGGCTCCAAGCCGCGACCGGGCGAGATTTCCCTGGCCCACGCCGGTGTGCTGTTCCTGGACGAGCTGCCTGAATACAGTCGCCATGTGCTCGAAGTGCTGCGCGAACCGCTGGAGTCAGGAAGGATCGTGATTTCGCGGGCGGCGCTGCAGGCCGAGTTCCCGGCCCGTTTCCAGCTGGTTGCAGCCATGAATCCCTGTCCCTGCGGATACCAGGGTGATCCGTCCGGTCGCTGTTCGTGCACGCCGGACCAGATCCGCCGCTATCGCGACCGGATTTCGGGGCCCTTGCTGGACCGCATAGATTTGCAGATCGAAGTGCCGCGCCAGTCGCTCAACGGCCAGGAGCCGGGCGAGCCGTCCAGTGCCGTGCGCGAGCGGGTCATGGCGGCGCGTGAGCGCCAGGCCAGGCGCGGCAGCATCAATGCTCGACTGGGTGTGGCCGGTATCCGCGAACACTGTCAGCTGGGATCGCGCCAGAGTCGCCTGCTGGAAAGCGCCTGCGAGCGCCTGCACCTGTCGGCCCGTGCCCACCATCGCATCCTCCGTGTGGCCCGCACCATCGCCGATCTCGATGGCGTCGAGTCCATCGACCTGGCCCACCTCACCGAAGCCATAGGCTACCGCCAGCTCGACCGCGGCACCCCAA
>RECK01000215.1 GCA_007694055.1 Wenzhouxiangella sp. | reverse complement strand
TAGAGAAACGGGTACGTGTGCAGTAAGCACTCGGGTTTCAGTTTTTGCCATCATCGATTTCCTCGTACGGCTGTCAACTTCTACTCATAATGATTAAATTTAAATCACTCAAGTCAGAACCACCCGCCAGCGCTGCCTGATTCACCCGAAATCGCCTCTTGGCGCCAAATAACACGCCTCACGCTTGGAAATTCCGGGTTCCGGACAAGCCAAATCCCGGAACAAGCCGGTGAACTGGTCAATCTCTTGAGGGGTTGGTTCAGGTCGGTCGTTCGCGCAGGATCGTTTTCGCCACTTCGCTGGCCACTCCCTTCATCCAAACCTGGCCCAGGGACAGGGACTCGGCCTTGGCCATCAGAGCCTCCGCCGAGCCGATGGCGCGGTAGTAAAAGCCCTCGGTGCCCTGGACCTGCCGGACCCAGGCTTTGTCGTGATCGGCCACTTCCCAGATCGCGGCGCTGAACACCGCGCCTTCGGCAGAGGTTGCGCAAGTCTGCCGCTTCCCGCCGAGACTATCTCGTTGCAGGGTGATCGTTCAGTGGCTCCGACCTGGCGCGCGGTGAATGGTGGATCTCGGCTATCCGTTGCCAAGTGGCTGGTCGTCATAAATCGCGGAGATAGGCTGGGCCGCCAAGCTGGGTCATCTGGCGCAGGATCCAGCGCTGGCGTTCCAGCGTGTGGGCCGAGGGGTCGCTGACGCTGAAGCGGGTCGGAGCCGGCAGCACAGCCGCCAGCAAGGCTGCCTCGGCCGCACTGAGTTCCATGGCAGGCTTGCCGAAAAAGTGCTGGCTGGCCGCCTCGACGCCGAAAACACCCTCCCCGAACTGG
Organism: Wenzhouxiangella sp.; assembly: GCA_007694055.1. Classification (GTDB taxonomy): domain Bacteria; phylum Pseudomonadota; class Gammaproteobacteria; order Xanthomonadales; family Wenzhouxiangellaceae; genus Wenzhouxiangella. The sequence continues at coordinate 14,992 of RECK01000215.1, read as the reverse complement.
GCAATGTTCAGGTAAACCTCCAGAATGCGCTGCTTGCCCCAGGTTGTCTCGATCAGCAGGGTGAACCAGGCCTCCAGGACCTTGCGCGGTAGTTGTCGGCCGGGCCAGAGATAGAGGTTTTTGGCGGTCTGCTGGCTTATGGTACTGGCCCCGCGCAGTGGCCGGCCGTCGCGATGAGCCTCCAGGGCGCGGCGAATTTCCAAGGTGTCGAAACCGCGATGCTGGGGAAAGCGCTGATCCTCGGCGGCAACCACGGCCAGGGCCATCTGTGGGGAGATCTGCCCGAACTCGACCCAGCGCTGATCCGGGCGCTGGCCATCCTCGACCCAGGCCTGAACGATGAAGCTGGTGATCGGCGGCGGCAGCCAGCGCAGCGGCACAACCAGCAGCAGCGACAACAGGCAGCAGCCGACCAGCGCCAGTGAGAACCAGCGGAACAGTCGGCGAATGAAACCGGTTTTGCGCTTTTTCATCGGGAAACGATAGTAAGCGAATTCCTTCCATGCGCATTGCGCTTGATGTGTGCAGGTTGCTCGGTGCTGCTGCGAAATCACCGAAAAGTCACCGCTTCATCATGCGCCGGGCCGGCCAGATCGTGATCCTTTCACCAGGATGCTGGACCTGGTGCCTGACCAGGCCGGTCAATCGGCCCGGATTTCATCTGGAGGATGGACATGAAGCTCAAGACTTGCCTGTTGGCGGCCACCATGACGGCTGCCGCTACCGCATCGGCCAGCGAGTGGACCGGCAACGAGTCCACGGACTGGTTCGACCCGCTTAACTGGACGAGCGGGGTGCCGACGGCTGGCAGCAACTCGGTCCGAATCAACACGGCCGCTGAACATCCGACCGAAATCAACGGCCAGTCGGCTGCAACCGGCAGCGGCTTCGGGGTTGGCCATAGCGGAGCTGGCGTGCTGTTCATCACCAATGGCGCGACACTGAATTCGGTCTCGGCCAACCTGGGCAGCCAAGTGGCCGGCCATGGCAGCGTGATCATCAGCGGAGCCGGCTCGAGCTGGCAGGTTGCTTCAGGCAACTTCGACATTGGCCAGTCCGGAAGCGGCCAGCTCGATGTCCTTGCCGGTGGCGTGCTCCAGACCCTGGGCTCACTCAGTCATATCGGCCAGCAGGCCTCCGGCAGCGGCAGCGTGACCGTCAGCGGTGCCGGTTCACGCTGGGAGCATGACAACCGGTTCTGGCTGGGTGTGTCTGGATTCGGCCAGATGACCATCAGCGACGGTGGCGAGGTGGTGGTTTCCGGCACTACGTCGACTGTAGCTCAAGCCAGCAGCGGGTCCGGGGAGTTGTTGATCACTGGCGCCGGCTCGAAGCTGAGCCTCAGCACGCGACTGCATATCGGCAACAGCGGCAGCGGCCTGATGCAGGTGGCAAATGGGGGCAGACTGGAGGTAACCGGAACCGCAGCGCCAGGGAATCATCGCCTGGTCATTGGGGCCAACTCAGGCTCTCAGGGAACGGTCATTGTCGGGGCCCTGCCCGGCCAGATGCCTGGGGTTCCGGGTCAGATGTTGCTTGATGACGGTTTACTTTTCCAGAACGGCACCGGCACGCTGGTGTTCAACCACAACGACCAGCTTGAGCAGATGTTTGCAGTGCTCGGACCCGACACCGGCAGCGGCCATATCCACGCCGAGAACGGCACCACGCTCTTTGTCGGCGAGGCTTTCGATTACTCGGGCAGCCTGACCATCAATGCCGGCGCCAGCTTTGGCGCTGCCGGAACCTTGGGCGATGTGGTCAATGCCGGCAGGCTGGTGGCCAGCCCTGGCCGCTCGGCAACGCTGGTCATTGACGGCGACTATTCACACGGCGACAAGGCGGTGCTGGAGATCCAGTTCGGACCCGGTCCTGTCGTTGACCTGGTCCAGGTCAACGGTGAGGCGGCGCTGTCAGGTGGGAGCGTCAGCTTCACGATGTTGCCCGGCGACTACGGCTCCCAGCCGCTGGACGGTTTGTACCCGATACTGATGGCCGGCGCCGGCCTGACCGGGGCGTTTGATGGCATCGACGCCTCGAACCCCAACACCTTCGAGCTGGTCCATGACGGCAACACCGTTTATGTACAGGTCAATGATCGACTGTTTGTCGACCGCTACGAACCAGGCGATTGAAGGTCAGGGCAAGCAACGCTTCCCGGATGGATGGCAATATCGACCTTCAGCATGAACGCCTTTCGTTATCAGCAGCCGACTGGCACAGTTGCCCCCAGGACTCTGCCAATCGATACAGCAAGCACCCTGCGTACGGATTGCCAGGCAGCCGAGTTCACCAGCGCGGAGTTGACTTCCAATTCCACGGTCAACAGGCGGTGCGCCGGAAAAAGCCGGCGGTGTTGCTGGCCCATGCCGTTGGAGTTGCCACGGTAAGGGTAATTCATCCGAACTCTCAGCCCCGGTAGATCTTCACTCAGGGCTTTGGCAAGCTGTCGGCAAAAATGCTGTTCGGAGGGTCGACCTGGATCATAGAGCAAGCCGATGTCTGCCTGGCGACGAACGCCATCCATCTCCGGAGAAAAGCTATGGCATGCGATATGGACCAGCAGCCCGGGCGCCTGCTCAATGGCATGGCGATAGGCATCCCAGTGCGGCTGCCAGTAGCGCTCGATCAGGACCTTGCGCTGGTCCGCAGGGAGATTGCGGCTGAACTCGCTGATATGGCGAGGATGGCCGACGGAACGGTTGAGGTCGACCAGCAGGCGGGTGACTTTCCCCTCCAGCAACGGCAGGTCCAGTGATTCGGACAACTCGCGCGCCAGTTGGCGAGTGCCAGGATCCCAGGCACGGTGGCTCTTCAGAACCGATTCCGCCCCGGCAAACAGCTGCCGATAGGCTTTCGGCACCCGCCGACTGGCGTGCTCGGCGGTAATCAGCCCGGAAACAGCTGGTTTTCTGCCAGGCATGAGCCCAACTCGCGGTAGCAGGACACGATGGCTGCCCGCTCGGGCCCGGCACCTACCCTTTTCATGATTGCCTCGGCCAGGCTGCCGCGCTGAAGTATCTGTTCCAGCACGCTGGCAGCCTCGGCGCTGATCCGCAACCCCCGGTCCAGCAAGCCACGCCAGATCCCCATGACCGTTTGCGGACCGGGCTGCCTGTACAGGGCCAGCAGCGCAGGTACCTCGATTCGAGCGCTGCTGCCCCTGCCCGCACTTTGCCAGAACAGTTCTGCCAACTGTTCTGTCCGGGTAGCTTGCTGAGCATCGAAATCCGCGAATTCTTCCTCGTACAAGGCCTTGACCAGCGCAACGACTGCCTCGGCGATGGCAAGGTCGGCAGCAGGACATTCCTGCAGATCGATGACCCGGATCTCGATGGTCTGGCGCTCGAAGCGGGCAATGGCACCGCGTGAATTGAGCCAGTCGTCGGCCAGGATGCCGTCCGGATCATGGGGCTCTATCGCGCGATACATCGGCGCCAGGATGCGCTGGTGATAATCCTCGATTCCGGCAACTGCCTCGGGCACAACCAGTCCGGATATTTGCGGTATGGCTTTCTGGTTGTCGCGGTAGTACCTGAGGCGATTGTCCAGCCAGTTCGCCGGCCGTCCCTGCTCCAGCGGTGAAGCCGCGGCCAATGCCGGAATCAGCGGCAACACGATGCGAATGGCTGCATGCAAACGTCGGAACTCGGCATCATCAAAGAACGGCAGGTTGATATGCATGGACTGAAGGTTGGACCAGCCGTGCCCGTGGCAGCCGAAGATGCGATCGTAGGCCTGGTAAATCTCGTTCTGGCCATGCGGCCAGAGCCGGGTATCAGAGGCCGGTTCGAACAATGGATGCATGGCCGTCGGCAACAGCTGGGCGTCATGTTCGGCAAGCTTGAGGTTGATGTCGACGAGGTCACGGTGGAAAAGCTGACTCAGGGCGTCCAGTCGCTCGGCCGGACCATTGGTCTTGAGCTCAAGCACATGCAATACCAGTTCGTTGGACCAGGCCAGCTTGCCATGGGCAACTTCGTTGGCAATTTCATGGTCATCTCCGCGCAGCAGTTCATCGGCGATGGGCTTGACCGCGAGTGTTTCACGATCGACGATCATGTACTCCAGCTCGATACCGTAGCCTGAAAAGGCATGCAGCCTGGGCTGGGGCGTAACGGGGTCGAGAATCGGCATTTGAGTCAGTTCATTCCTTCAATATTGCAAAAAGTGCGGTGCTTAATCGGCAACGCCAACGAGCTTGTAGATCAGCCCAGGCCAAGCTTGCGCCGGGTAACACGCTGCAGGATGACGCCCAGTATTTCGCGGTAAAGCGCATTCTTGAGCACGGCATCCTCAACGCCGCCATCAATCGATGGATTGTCGTTGACCTCGATCACCAGCACCTTGCCATCGACTTCTTTCAGATCGACCCCGTACAAACCGTTGCCAATCAGCGAGGCGGCCTTGACCGCGGTCTGGATAACAGCCGGCGGGGCCTCGCCGACGCTGATCGTGTCGGCCCCGCCCTCGCTCTTTTTTTCACCCTCGCGGTGGATGATTTGCCAGTGGCCGCGGGCCATGTGGTACCGGCAGACGTAAAGGGGACGACCATCAATCAGGCCAACCCGCCAGTCGAAAGCCGTTGGCAGATATTCCTGGGCAACAACAAGGTCTGAATGTTTCAGCAAGTCGGTCACGGTTTGCTTCAGTGCTGCTGCATCATGCACCTTGACCACGCCAATGGAAAAGGCGCTGTCAGGCTGTTTCAGCACCACCGGCAAGCCCAGCTCGACCTCGATGCGATCGGCATTGTCTCGATGGACCAGCAGTGTCTTCGGTGCCGCAATCTGGTTGCGCTGAAGCAGTTCGGCCAGGTAGACCTTGTTGGTGCACTTGAGAATGGAGTCCGGGTCATCAATCACCACCAGGCCTTCGGCAGCAGCCCGCCGGGCGAATCGAAACGTGTGGTGATTGACCGCCGTGGTCTCGCGAATGAACAAGGCATCGAATTCCGGCAGCCGGCCGATTTCGTCCGGGCCGATGCGCTCGATGTTCAAGTCCAGCTCTTCGCCCGCCTGCTCGAAGCGCTTCAGCGCGCGCTCGTCTGATGGCGGGTCGCTCTCGTCCGGATTGACCAGCATGGCCACATCGAACCGGGTCGCTTTTCTGATCCTGCGTCGGGGGCGCTTGCCGGAGAAATACAGCTCGGCCGACTCGCGCAAAAACTCCAGGTGACCGGCAGGAATCTCACTGAATGCCGGCGTACCCAACCGGCGCAGCACCCAGCCATCGGACAGGCGCTGAAACTCGGCCTTCAGCAGCGGCGCGGAGAACAGGTTGAACAACGCGCGCGACAGGCGTTCGTAGCGCTTGGCCAGGTTACGGCCGAAGTAGATGCTCAGAACGAATTGATCCGACTGCAGCGGCTTCAGACTGGCTTCGATCAGGCGCCCCAGCTCGCCGGAGGACACGCGAATTACATTCTGCGATTTGAGGTCCTGAATGGTATTGATTGCCGGCAGGGGCTTGTGACCGCGTGCCGCCGCCAGCAGCGACACGTAGTAGCCGTTGGCCTGGTAGCGGTAGGATCGACACAGATTGAAGACCCGCGCCGACTTCAGGGTCGACCAGTCAGCCTCGGTCAGGTAATCCCGCGCCGTGACCTTTTCTACCCCTGCAATATCCAGGGGCCAGTCTTCCAGCCTGCTGACTACAATCAATTGGCGCATGGTCTGAGCACCAGCAGGTTGGCATCGTAAGTCAAGGCGCCAAGCAGGATGGCCCCGATCACCCGGTCAATATGGACCCGGTAGTTCTGACTGCCTTGCGGATTGTCAAGCATGGGATCGGCAACCAGGATTTCACGTGTAGAACGATCATAGCCGGCCAGCAGCACAAAGTGGCCAACCGGCTCGCCGCGAACGTCGTCATCGACATCATCCGGCCCCCATTCACGAGCTGAACGGTACAGGTAGGTCGCGCTCAAGCCCGTCAGCACCGGGTCACCCCTGCGCAGCAGACCCCTAAGCAGGGCACGGTTGAGGTCGGCGTAGCGAATTTCGCCGCCGGCTGCCAGGTAATCCAGGTAGCCTTCAGTTGCAATCTGCAGCTTGGGCCGGCGCTTCGCCCGGGCCTGGGCGCGCAGACGGGCCGGCAGGTCGATGTCGCGCCGCGAGAACCAGGTCGGGTCGAAAACCTTGAGATTGTAAGTGTATACCGTGGCCGAAAACCCCCGGGCCAGGGCATGGTTGGCCAGGAAAACGTCCAGGGTTCCACCGTGATCCAGGCGCTGGATTTCATCGATGATTCGGGCCAGCTCCATCTCACGGCCAAAATGGCGGTAGAGCGCATGCAGACAGGTTGGCCCGCAGGTACTGGTATCCGGCTGCGGTTCTATCGCCAGATCGGGATTGGAAACGGCCAACGGCTTGCCCTCGATTTGTGCGGCTTTGATCCAAACCCTACACGAAGGTTCAACCTGTGAAATCGGATTGACTCACTCCTGCCATCTGAATCCAGTATTAAAGGGTCTACCCGAACCTCGCGACATACTGGGGCCACCGATAGCAGAGTCTGATTCCAATCCTCGTAGCGCATAGTCGCGGCTCGAATAGAGGTTGGGAGTGTGGAGGCCAGGTGCCGAGCGGCCCTGAGCGGCCGAATACCACCCGGCGCATCTCCCACTCCTTCCAATCTCTTTTCCCATCAGTAGGCAGCAAGCAAAAGCTGGAGCACAGCGAACCTGTCGCCGTATGGCTTGAATTGCCGGCTGGAATTGCCGACCATCTTTGGCCTCGAAGACGACCCAGCCTTGCGGGTCGATGGCCGGGCCCCGACTCCGATGCGGGAATCCATGCGAGAATTCCGGTCCTGGTCCTATTTCGAACCTGCTTGCCCAAGCCAATGAATCTACCCAGCAATCTTCCCGGCGGCGAATTCAGCTTCAGCATCGGTATGTCCGGCACCTCCGAGAGATCAGGAAAGCCCGCCAAGCGTTACATTGCCCAGCCTTTCGAGGCCCATGTGGCCGGCAAGGATGCCCTGGTCATGCCATTGCAAGGTGGTCCAACGACGAAGGTTCCCCTGAACCAGGGAAGACTGCTCAGCCTCTGCGATCGCCTGCGTACGCTTGACCAGCACTGCCGGGAAGCGATCAGGAGCTGGTCACTGCCGGCAAACCAGGCCAGTGCTGTTCGCCAGAACCTGGAACGCCTGGTCGACCTGGGTTTGCTGATCGACCAGGCCACGGTAGCCAGCCGGATTACCGCATCCAGGCCGGGCTCGGCCCCGGCAGCCGACCCGCTAAACGCGCTGTGCATCCGAACCTGTGAGCGCCCCGGGCAGCTTGAGAACCTGCTGGCGCAGCTGGCCCGGCGGGCTGACCGCCAGGTCACGGACATGCTGATCGTTCTCGACGACTCCCGTAATCCGGACAATATCGAGGAAAACGCCGCCATCATCGATCGTACCTGCTCCGGTACGATGCGGACAATCCATCACCTCACCCGCAAACGCCGGCGGGCATTGACTGAATATATCGCCCGAGCTGCCGGGTGCAGCCGGGATGAACTGGTCAGCATCATCGAAGGCGATCCGGACGACAACATGCCCAGCTACGGTGCCGGACTGAACCTGGCGCTTTTGCTGAATGCGGGCCGTCGTTTTTTGATGATCGACGACGATACCGACCTGGGTGTTCATGCAATTGGCGGCGAAGCACCGGCAATCCGCCTGTGCGAGAACCAGGCCTTTCGATCGCTGTTTCCAGACCCGAGAAAAAGCGAACCCGAACAGTTCCCATCTCTGAACGTCGATCCGCTCCAGTCTCATACCGAGATCCTGGGTCGCCACCCGGATGATCTCGGTCATCTTCCCGGCTTCGAACCAGACCGGTTCCTGGGCCATGTCTCGCCACAGATGCTGCAGGAACTGAGCTTCACGCCGCGAATTCGACTGACCTCCAACGGCACCCTGGGTGATGTAGGCACCGGCAGCATGGCCTGGCTTTTCGTGCTGCCGGCCAGCGACTTCAAGCCGCTTGTTGCAAGCCCCGAAAGTTACCGCCAGCTCGCTTACGGCCGACGCATGGCACGCTGTGCACCACAGCTCCAAATCGGCTCGCTGCAGGCCTTCATGACCACCACCGTGAGCGGCATCGACAACCGTGAATTGCTGCTGCCGACGGTTGCCAGGGGACGCGGCGAGGACATGGTTCTGGCCGCGTCAATCCGGTTCCTGTATCCGGGCGCATTGTTGGCAAGTCTGCCCTGGATGCTGGGCCATCGGCTTGACCAGCCAAGGCGCTGGGAAGAAGCCGACCTGGCCAAGGGCATCACGATCAACCCGGCCACCTACCTTGCCGAAAAGATACGGGCCCTGTCAGAATCCGAACTGGCGACCGACCCATTCACACGCAGCCGCTTTCTGGGTGCATCCATGGCCAACCTCGCGGCGATGACGCCGGAGGCACTGGGCATGGATCTGTGCCGTCATATCGTCAAGTACCGGCTCGGGATGGCCGGCATGATTGCTGAAACCATGCAGGCGATCAATCCGCCAGCCTGGCTGCAATCGGACTTCGAGACCTTGCTTTATCGTCACAGCAGCCTGGATGACTGGGACCCCGACCGTGTCGACACCATGGCCAGGGCCATTCAGCGTCAGGCGGCCCTGCTTGCAAACGGCATGGAGGCCTGGTGCAAGGCCTGGCAGTGGTGCGCGAACAAAACGGGACCTGACTTGCTCGAGCTTGTCAACTGATCAAAAGCGCATGACCTCGGCCAGGGTGACCAGGACGATTTCGCAAGCACCATCGCCGGTATCGGTGCGGGTCATGGAGGTACGCCAGCGCCAGCCGTCATCCCGATCGACGTTGACCAGGTAACCCCGCAGTCGCACCGTATCGCCGGAACGCACCTGCCGCAGCGCATCGAAGGAATCGAGGTTGGCCGGAATCATGTGCATGTTGGCACTGCTGGCAATGATTTCCTGACGCGGAATGGGGAAGGTCTCGGTGCGCCAGAAGTAGAAGCGGCCGCGCTGGCGAATGTCGAAGTGTTCGATGATCTCCGGCCTGGCCATGGCGCCCCAGCCCAGGGCCAGATCGATTGGCGACAGTCGGGCACCGCCGTCGCGGCGATAGTCCTTGCGACCAAGCACGCGCGCCTCGAGCTGGAAATCGGCCATCAGGGTGAATCGGTAATCATCAACCTGAATCACCGGGCGCGGCGACAGGTTGTTTTGCAGCGGCGCCCGTTCGATCGACACCTGGTGGTCAAAACTCAGCGGCGCGTCAACGACCTGGGCCAGATCCTCAGCCAGCGGTGCGGATATCGGGCCGGACCACAGGTACCAGGCCACGGCCAGCAGAACTACCAGCACTACGACCTTCCGACTCATGCCCTGCCCTCCTTGGTATCCATGTAAACAAGCTGGCGCAGGGTCTGGAAATTCACGCTCAAGTCAGCTCGCTGGCCGGCCATTGACTGGCATCAATGGTATCGCGGTAGGCGTGCCAGGTCGCGTGACCGAGCAATGGCATCAGCACTACGAAGCCGATCCACGCAGTCATGGCAGCCACGATCACGCAGGCAACAATGATCATGGCCCAGACCAGCACGGTCAGCTTGTTGCGCAGCACGGCATTGATGCTGGTCACCACGGCGGTAACCGCATCGGACTGCCGATCCAGCAGCATCGGCAGGGAGAAAGCGCTGGCAGCGAATACAACGGCGCTGAACAAGGCACCGACAGCGCTGCCGGCGCCAAGGAAGAGGGTCAACTCTCGCCACGAGGGGTCATGCACTTCGGGAAAAAAGATATACATGGTGTTGGCCGCACGCGCCCAGACCAGCAGCACCACGATCAGGATCACGGCAAAGAACATCGCCCCCTTAATGGCTCTTCCGGCATCACCCAGGCTGCCGGCCAGCGTCACCGACACCCCGGACTCCAGGCGCCGGCTGATCGCATACCAAATCATCGCCAGCCAGGGTCCAACGAAAACGAAACCCGACACCAGCCCCAGGTAAAGACCCAGGTTCCCCCACAGCCAGGTCGCCAGGGTAATCAGGTAGGTAATCAAGACCGTCAGCACGCCAAAAGCCAGGCTGGTCGCCGGCGCAGCCTTGAGATCGGACCAGCCACGCTTGAGCCAGCGCAGCGGCGCATCGGGCCGGATATTCCGACACGGCGCGGCCATGGGCAACGCCTCCGCCGCTTCCTCATTCTTGCCTTCAACCATGCTTGCTCTCCCTGACCGTATCTGTCGTTCATCTTCTCCCGGGGAATCGATTATCGCCTGATGTTGCCCGAATGGGAAACCAGTCTGGCCTGGCCGCCCCGGCACATCGAAAGGGGTGGGATAGGCACCACTAGGCTCCTATCGCCCCCCCGTATGTTGCTGGATGCGGAAAAGCCCGGATCAAGGATCAGGGAAGGGTCGGCTTTCACCTTGAGAAAATCATCTCGTGGTAGGGTGTCGCGTCAAAAAAACAACAACCGTCGGCATGCATCGACCGACACCAGCAGGGAATAACAATGAAAACAGTGATAAGCCTGATTGCGGCAATGGTTTTTTCCGGGTTTATTTTGCCGGCCCTCGCCAACTCGGATGTCGCCAGACTGGCCTTGGCAGAGCGTGCCGACAGCCTGGGACTGAGCAGCACCGATATCGCTGATATCGAGGTCACGGATCATTACCGTACTCGCCACAATGGCGTCGAGCATGTCTGGCTGCGTCAACGCATCGATGGCCTCCCCGTCGCCCTGGGCCTGGCCAACGTCAACATCGGACCGGGTGGTCGAATCTGGAGCGTCAACAGTCGCTTCGCGGCCAATGCACAAGCTCGCACCGCCGGCCGCCAGCCCACGCTGACCGCGCTCGAGGCACTCCAGGCCTATGCCAGGGCCCGGCGTCTGGACTTCGATGACAGCGTGCAGCAAGCGCGCAGTACCGGCACCGAGTCCTTTGTTTTCAAAGGCGGCGTCATGGCTGACGGCGATATTCCCGCCACCCTGGCCTGGCTGGAACACCAGGGCCAGCTGCACCTGGTCTGGGATCTTGCCGTCGATGAACGCGGCAGAGCGGACTGGTTCAATGCCTTCATCGATGCCCACAGCGGCGAGATTCTTAAAGCGGTCAACTGGACCCAGGAATCCGGCTACCGCGTCTTTGCCGAACCACTGGAACATCCGGGCGAGGGTGAGGATACCCTGGTCATGAACCCGGCGGACCCCGATGCCTCGCCATTGGGCTGGCACGATACCGGCAACACCCAGTACACCGACACCCGCGGCAACAACGTCTGGGCCCAGGAAGACACCTTGGCCAACAACACCGGTGGTCGCCGTCCGGATGGTGGGGCCGAACTGCTGTTCGACTTCCCCATCGATCTCACCAGCCAGCAGCCGCCAGAATACGAAAACTTCGCCATCACCAATTTGTTTTACTGGAACAATTTGCTGCATGATGTGCTTTGGCACTATGGTTTCGACGAGCCGGCCGGAAATTTTCAGATCAACAACTTCGGGCGCGGCGGTCAGGGCGGTGACCCGGTACTGGCCGATGCCCAGGACGGCAGTGGCACCAACAATGCCAATTTCTCGACGCCGCCGGACGGCACGCCAGCGCGCATGCAGATGTTCATCTGGACTGCCCCCGGCGGCAATCCGGCTGAGCTGCGGATCAGCGAACCTGCCGCCAGCGCCGGCAATTGGCCGGTAGCCACGGTCAGCTGGGGCCAGTCGATCGGCGATCCCGGCACCACCGGCATCCTGGAATTGGTCAGCGACGGCACGGCCTTGCCTGACCAGGGCTGTGAGCCTCTGACCGGTTTCACGCCAGGCAATATCGCACTGGTCCGTCGCGGCTCCTGTGAGTTCGGCCTCAAGGCGCTCAATGCCCAGCAGGCCGGCGCCAGTGCTGTCATCGTGATCAACAACGACGGCGGCAACGGCACCATCAACATGGGCGCAGGCAACGCCGGCGGTCAGGTCAATATTCCCGTGGCCATGATTGGCAACCTCAATGGCAACCTCATCGTTGCTGACCTGGGCAACGCCATCGAAGGCGTACTTGTGCGCGAAGATGCCCAGCAGCTCAACCGCGACAGCGATCTCGACGCCGGCGTCATCGCCCACGAGTACGGCCACGGGCTGTCCATACGCCTGACTGGCGGTCCGAGCACATCATCCTGTCTGTTCGGCGGCGAGCAGGCCGGTGAGGGCTGGAGCGATTTCCTGGGCCTGTGGATCACGGCCAAGGCCGAAGACACCGAGGATCAGCCGCGTGGCATTGGCAGCTACCTGATATTCCAGGAAAACATTCCCGGTGCGACGATTCGCCCTGCCCCCTACATTCGCGACATGAGCATCAACCCGCTCACTTATGACCGGGTTCGAACCGCCGGTCCGGGCGGTGTCTCGATCCCGCATGGCGTGGGTTCGGTCTACAACACCATCATCTGGGACTTGTACTGGAACCTGGTCAACCGCTACGGCTTTGACGAGGACTTCCACACCGGCAGCGGCGGCAACAACATCCTCATGCAGCTGGTCGTTGACAGCCTCAAGCTGCAGCCCTGCGGTCCGACTTTCGTCACTAACCGAGAAGCCATGTTGTTGGCCGACCAGATCGCCTATGACGGCGCCAACCAGTGCGAGATCTGGGAAGCATTCGCCCGGCGCGGTGTCGGCGTCAACGCCAGCGATGGTGGCTCATCGCAGAATCTCAGCGGTATCGTCGAGGACTTTACCGTGCCGGAAAGCTGTGAACAACCTGATCTGATTCCCGGCCTGGGCATTGCCATCGAGGCTACAGTCAACGATGCCGCCGTGACCGGGCCGGTCGCTGCCGGCGACGTGATCGACTATGTCGTCACTGTCAGCAACACCGGCAATATCGGTCTGGCCGATATCAACCTGACCGACAGCTTTGATCCGCCCCTGGTCTGCAACAGCCCGCTGCCACTGAGCCTGGCCGAGGGTGAATCAAGCAGCTGCAGCAGCAGCCTGACCGTGAGCCAGGCCGAGATTGACGCCGGCCAAGCTATCTCCCGTCAGGCCAGCGCAAGCGCGCCCGACCCGACCGTGACTGCCGGCAGCTCGCTGGAGGCTCAGGCCATCAGCGTGATCCAGGTCGAGGCGGCGGCACCTGCCATACGTCTGCTCAAGCAGGTCTCGCCAGCCGCGTTCACGGCCGCTGGCGACACCCTGACCTACCGCTTCACGCTGGAAAACACCGGCAACGTCACCCTTGACGATATTGTCCTGACCGACGAAATGCTGGGCGGCGAAGTGACCTGCGAGCAGGGCAGCCTGGCACCCGGCGCCAGCCTCGAGTGCGGCCCTCTGGATTACATCGTCACAGCCGACGACGTCCTGGCCGGCAGCATTCTCAATCAGGCCGAAATCAGCGCGAAGGCGCCCGACGGCACCGAGACACAGGCCAGCGATGCCGTGACCGCCAACGAGGATCGGGTTCACTTCGATCGCTTCGAGGAGTTGCTTTAACACAAGGTTTTGGTACGGCTACAATGGAGTCTGGATACGCATTCTGATCGCCGCCATGACCGCGACCATCAACGCGCCCCAGGCGCCCCGTCCCGTCGGTGCCTACCCGCACGCACGACGGGTCGGCAACCTGCTGTTCCTGTCCGGCCTGGGTCCGCGCATACCTGGCACCAACGAGGTGCCGGGAAACGTCTTTGACGACAACGGCAAATTGATCGCCCACGACATCGAGCGTCAGACCCGTCAGCTGGTAGCCAACCTGGATGCCGTGCTAGAGGCATCCGGCGCCAGCCGCAATCAGCTGGTTGACATCACCGTCTTTCTGACCGACATGGCCGGTGACTTTGACCGTTTCAACCGCGTCTACGCCGAGTGCTTCACTGAATCGGCCCCGTGCCGGACCACCGTGGAGATCAATGCCCTGCCGACACCGATCGCGGTCGAGTTCAAGTGCATCGCCTGCCTGAATGACGATGCAAGCGCGATCATGGCCCGTTGACAACACCGGGAGACAGACAACCATGCTGCCACCAATCAATTTCCAGCGCTGGATCGAGGAAAACCGTCACCTGCTCAAGCCGCCCGTGGGCAACAAGTGTGTCTACGACGAAGACTTTATCGTCATGGTCGTCGGTGGCCCCAACCAGCGCAGCGATTATCACTACGATGAAGGCCCGGAGTTCTTCTACCAGGTCGAGGGCGACATGATCCTGAAGCTGATGGAAGAGGACGGCCCACGGGATGTCCGGATACAGGAAGGCGAGATCTTCTACCTGCCCCCCCGGGTACCGCACTCCCCGCAGCGCCTGGAGAACACGGTCGGATTGGTCATCGAACGGCGCCGTCTCGAGCACGAACAGGACGGGCTGATGTGGTTCTGCCCCAACTGTCACCACAAGCTCTACGAGGAATACTTTCCGCTGGGCAACATCGAGGAGGATTTTCCACCGGTCATCCGACGCTTTCTCGACAGCCAGGAACATCGCACCTGCAAGCGCTGCGGCACGATCCATCCCGCCTGACCCGGCATTGCCGAAAACAATGCTGTTGCCGAGGCGCGGAGAAAGCAAGCGCAGTTATTTGAAACCGGAAACCACGGAACACACGGAGGGCACGGAGGACACGGATATTGCATTCCGTCTTTTCAGTGCTTTCCGTGTCTTCCGTTTCTTCCGTGGTTCAGGCTCTTTTGCTTGTCCTTCAAACAAGATATTCGCGCAGAGACGCGAAGGCGCAGAGAAAGAAAGCTTATATTCGGATTCCGCAAACCCAAGATGGCCCGCAAAGCACTGAGTACGCAGAGCCGGGAGCGCTTATGCTTCCTGCAAGCTGGTGCAACAGAGATTGGAAGGGTGGTGGAGGCACCGGGTGGTATCCGGCCGATCAGGGCGTGTCCGGGTTATCGGCCGGGGTAGCTGACTGGCTCTCGGTTGCCCGGACCCGGTGAGACTATCTTGTTGCCGGCTGCTCGATCACTAGCTTTGATCCGGCGCCTGGTGGCGCGGATGGCCTGGGGCGCGGTTTGCGCCGGACTCCG
>RECK01000233.1 GCA_007694055.1 Wenzhouxiangella sp. | reverse complement strand
GCCCGCGCCACGGCCGACGTCAATCAGCGAAACCAGGATGCCATTCTGCGCTTGCTGGACGAAATGAGTTCACTGGCTGATGGTGACCTGACCGTACAGGCCACGGTCACCGAAGACGTGACCGGCGCTATCGCCGACTCGGTCAACTACGCCGTTGAGGCCTTGCGTGACCTGGTTGCCGGTGTCAACAACACGGCCCAGCAGGTGGCTGCACAAGCACAGGAAACCCGGGCAACAACCATCCAGCTGGCCGAAGCTTCCGAGCACCAGGCCAAGGAAATCCGCGAGGCCACCGAAACGATCAACGAAATGGCCCGGTCCTTCGACGACATGGCCAAGCGATCAAGTGAGTCTGCCGATGTCGCCCAGAGCTCGGTCCAGATCGCTAATCGAGGTGCCGACATGGTGCGCCAGACCATCTCCGGGATGGACAATATTCGTGATCAGATTCAGGAAACGTCCAAGCGAATCAAGCGTCTGGGTGAATCCTCGCAGGAAATTGGAGACATCGTCGAACTGATTAACGGCATTTCCGAGCAGACCAACGTACTGGCGCTCAACGCGGCCATTCAGGCCGCCTCGGCCGGTGGTGCAGGGCGCGGTTTCGCCGTTGTTGCCGACGAAGTCCAGCGCCTGGCTGAGCGTGCCACCAACGCAACCCGGCGAATCGAGGCCCTGGTCCAGACCATTCAGGCCGACACCGCCGAAGCCGTCAACTCCATGGAGCAGACCACTTCGCAGGTGGTTTCGGGAGCTCGCCTGGCCGAGGACGCCGGAGACGCGCTGGAATCGATCGAGAAAGTCTCCAACGACCTGGCCGGCCTGATTCAGGACATCTCGCGCCAGGCCCAGGAGGAATCGAACAACGCCACCAAGATTGCCCAGCTCATGAACAGCATTCGGGACATTTCCGTCCAGACGACGGAAGGTACGGGTCAGACCGCCAAATCGGTGGCCAGCCTGGCCGAGCTGGTCCGCGAGTTGCGTGATTCGGTGTCTGACTTCACCTTGCCCGAGGATGAAGCCTGAGCCTCCGTGCCTGATCATGATCAGTCACGGCATCAGCGAGTCTGTCAGAGAGGTCAGTCAAGCATGCGTTGTCACCCCAATCCATCAACCGCGGGGCTGCGGACATGAGTAGTACGCGCCTGAGTAACCAGTCCCTGCAGTGGACACGACCGCTGCTGGACGAACTTTGCGACGAGGTTCGCCTGGCCGTCGAGCGGTTCGGTGACGATGAAGTCGAAACCCGCCCGGACGATCTCGATGAGGCAATTGCCGCCTGTGAAAAGGTGGCTGGGTCGCTGGCTATCATGGAGTTCGAGAGCGGACAGCTGGTCGCCGAGGCCATGGGCTTGACGCTGCATGCGCTCAAGGCGGGCCGGGAGCGTGATCGCGATCAGGCGATCGGCGCGCTGCTGGAAGCAACAGGCACGTTGCCCGATTATCTCGATTATCTGGAGAGCACTCAGCAAGATGCTCCGATCGTTGTGTTGCCGACCATCAACGAACTGCGCGCGGCAGCGAATGAGAAGACCATCGACGAGGCGAATTTCTTTCGCCCTGACCTCAGCGCGGTAGCGTTGCCCGACCTTGCCGACGATGCGCAAGTCCCTGAAGTCATCGAGATTCGCCGTCGCTATCAGCACGCCTTGCGCGGCATGTTGATGAATAGTGAGGACCCCGAGACGCTCTCGACCCTGACCGATACCGCACTGGTTTTGCGCGATCAGACCAGTTTGCCGGTGCCTGTCCGTCGAGTCGGCTGGGCGGCAGCGGCCGTCTGTGAGGCGCTTGCCAATGAGCATATTGCCGCGGGCCCAGGTATCACCAGATTGTTTGCAAGGCTTGACGTGCTGATCAAGAACGCAAGCGAGAACCCTGACGACCCGGGTCTGGCCGAGCGTGCCGATGAGCTCAATCGCGCCTTCCTGTTCCAGGTCGCCATGGCCAACTCGGACGCGCCTTTGGCTCGTGAGGTCTACCAGGCTTTCGATCTGGGTGCCCATGCGCCGGATCAAATTGCCCAGGCCAAGGTTTTCCTGGCCGGCCGTAATCGAGCGCTGTTCACGGCAGTCACCCAGGCTGCGCGTGAGGATCTGGCCAAGATAAAGGATGTGCTCGGTTCACAACTCGAGCGCGATCACGACCCCGAAATCCTGCAGCAGCAGACGAGAATGCTGGAGTCGGTGGGCGAAAGCCTTGGCATGCTGGGCCTGGATCGCCTCGCCGAGCGGGTCAAGTCCCAGGCCAGTCGCCTCGGCGAGATGGGGACGGATCCGGAAGATCCAACCCTGTTGCTGGTGGCGCGAGAGTTGCTGGTAGTCGAGTCACAGCTGGAAGAGAGTTTCGGCTTGGCAGCTGGCATGGACCTCGATGAAAGTGCCGAAGAGGGCGCGAATTTGTTGCCGCCGTCCGAACAGCGACGGGTCATTCGGCAACTGGTCAAGGAGGCGCTTGAGGACCTGGCGCATGCCAAGCACCTGCTTGACGCGGTCAACCGCCAAAAGGCCGACGTTGGCGCGGTTGGCGAAGCCCAGACAATTCTTGATCGCATAGCCGGCGCCTTGTACATGTCCGAGCTTGATCAGGCTGCGGCCATGCTCAATGCGGCCGGTAGAATTGCTGGCGATCACCTTGGGGATGGCATCAGCGGTAGTCCTGATGCACTGGACACGCTGGCTGAAACCCTTACCGTCACCGAGTTCTACCTGGAGAGCCTCACTAACCAGGACGAGCGTGGCGAGCGCTACTTGCAGTCGGCGCGGGACCGCCTGGCGGCCATGGGCTACTGGGAGGCGGCCACCGAAGAGGCCGCCGGGCCATCCGACGAGCATGTCGAGCCCATTGATGAGCAGCTGGATTCCGAGATCGGTGAGCAGGTCGAGGTGGGTGACTTCGAAGAGCTCGAGGATACAGAGGAAGGCGAACCGGTCATGGATTTCGAGACCGACGAGATCATGGACGACAGTCTTGATCTCGAGGACCTCGATCTTGACAGTGAGGAACCAGTCGATCCTCTGGAGCTCAGCGATGAGGACCGGGAAGAATCCGAGGTGGGCAGGGAAGCCGATGCCGACAGTGTCGGTCAGGACGAAACGCTGGAGGCTGAAGACTCCGACGCTGACGTCGAAGACGAGCTGGACCTTGACTCGGACCTGGATCTCGATTCGGAGCTGGATCTGGATGCTGACCTGGACTCGGACGGGTTGGCCGAACCGGAGCCGGAAGCGCCTCCAGCGGTCGAGCTGACTGGCAGCGAATCCGCGAGCACGAGCAGCAGCTCGGCATTCGACGACTTCGACATTGTCGAAATTTTTCTTGAGGAGTTCGATCAGGAGGTCGAGTCACTCAACGAGCTGGTGCCGAAATGGCGCGACGACCCTGCCGATGAAGAAACCACCGTGACGATTCGTCGCGCCTTTCATTCCTTGAAAGGCTCCGGACGTATGGCCGGGGCAATGGAGATCGGCGAGTTCGCCTGGCGCATCGAAAACATGTTGAACCGGATCCTGGATCGGCAGATTCAGGCCACTCCCGAGGTAACCGGTCTGGTTGCCGAGGCTGTGGAGTACCTGCCAAGCATGCGTGCGCGCCTGAGTGGAGAGGGTCCGGGTGAAATCGACGAGGCAAGGTGCTCGGCCCTGGCCGAGCGGGCCGAGCTGGCGGCCGATGGCAAACTTGGCGAGCAGGTTGAGCAGCGCCCGGTTCCGCCGGAGTTGGAAGATCTTGATCCGACCCTGATCGAACTGATGATCAAGGAGCTGTCGGACAACCTTGAGGCCTACGACCAGTGGTTGGTCGATGCCGAGGAAAGCGGACATGTGCCGCCAATTGACGAAAGCCTGGTGCGAATCGTCCACACCATGAAGGGCACCATGCGTCTGGCGCCGATTGGTGACGAGACTGAAACGGCCCAGATTCTTGAGTCGTATCTGGAAGAGTTGTCGCTATGTGTGGCGCCCCCGTCGCGCGCGGGCCTGGTGGCCATGGTTCACTGCACCGAGCTCTTTGCGCAACGTCTGGCGCGACTGCGCTGCGAGCCGGTCGAAGATGAAGTGTTCCAGACCGGTGATCTGGCTCGCGAGCTGCGCGAGCTGCACAATCAGGCCCACCGCGAGCGCACCGGTGACCAGGCGGCCGCTTCCATCCCTGTCCACGAGCCCAGCGATGATTTTGCAGTCGATGAGGCCATGGTTGATGAAGCGACTTCCGGTGATGCTGCTGCCGAAATGGAAGCAGAGGCAGAAGCAGAAGCAGAAGCAGAAGCTGAGCTTGAGGGCGAAGAGGCTGACTTCACCTCGGCAGTCGAGTTCGACGCAGAGGCCGAAGACGAGGGTCTGGATGTCTTCGAGCTTGACGAGGACCAGGACGAAGACGAAGACCTGCCCGAGCCCCGGGCCGCTGAGCCTGATGCCGATGCCGAGCAGGCCGAACCACTCAGTGCGGAAGCGCCGGCTGAGTCGGATGACACCGAGCGCACTGCAGTCCCGGCGGATGATGCCGAAGCTGAAGGTGTCGAAGGTATCGAGGTGCCAGAGGCCGACGAATTTGATCTGTCGGAGCTGGCTGAACCGGAAATCGACGGAGAAAGTCTCGGAGAGCTTGCCGAGGATGACGATGATGAGTTGATCGAAGCGTCGGACCTCGAAGCTGATGAAGGCGAGGAATCGCTTTCGATTGATGCGGAGCATGAGCCAGAGCCAGTCGAGCCGGATCACGAGACTGCCGGCGAGCGGGCGATCGTTTCGGCTGATGACTTCGCAGAGCTGACCGAAGAAGAGGCGAGCGAAGAAGAGGCGAGCGAAGCGGCACTGACCCCGGAAGATCTCGACGAACAGGTTGAGGAAGAAGCGGTCGCCGCGGACGAAACGCCCGAGTCAACGCTCGAGGCCGACGAGGCCGACGAGGCATTCGAAGACGAAATCGAGGATGAAGCAGGCCTTGAAGAGGAAGCACAGGCGGCTGCCGATCATGGTCGGGGCGCCGCGGACGACTTCATCAGCCGTTTCGTGCCCGAGCGGCCTGTGGCACCGCCGCCTGAAGCTGTGGCCGCCTCAACCGCAGATGAAAAGCTGGTCGAGGTCGACTACTCGGAGGTCAACGAAGACCTGCTAGAGGCATTCCTGGAGGAAGGGCAGGAGTTGCTTGAGCATGCAGACGAGGTCCTGCAGAAGTGGCGTGAAGCCCCGGAGGACAAGAATCTGGTTACCGCCCTGCAGCGAGACCTGCACACCATCAAGGGCAGTGCCCGCATGGTCGGCCTGAACCCGGTCGGCCAGGTCGCGCATGTCATGGAGGAGTTGCTCGAAGGCATTGCGGCCGGCTTGAAGGACGCAACCAGTGACCGCGTCGATGCGCTGGAAGTGGGCTGCGATCACCTGCACTCCATGATCGAGGCGGTCATCGAGCGCAAGCCGATGCCAGTGCGATCGCTCAGCGATATGTTCGCCGAGCAGGCCGAGGATATTGAAGACGCGGTCATTCTGCCTGAACTGGAAGAGACGGCAGATCGTCGTGGCGCAGCCGAGGACGAAACTGGAACTGGCCGTGTAGAGACCTTGCGTGTGCCTTCGTCCCTGATCGACGAGCTGGTCAACTACGCTGGTGAAATCAGCATCTTCCGCTCCCGTCTTGAGCAGCAAGTCAGTGTTTTCCGCAACAACGTTGGTGAAGTGGATGAGACCGTGATTCGTCTGCGAGACCAGCTGCGCAAGCTGGAAATCGAGACCGAAGCACAGATTCTGGCGCGATACGAGCGCGAGCACGGCCCGGCCGACGAGGATTTTGATCCGCTTGAGCTGGATCGCTACTCCACGATTCAGCAGCTGTCGCGGGCGCTGGCCGAGTCGGTCAATGACCTGACCAGCCTGACTGGCATCCTGGACGATGCTACCCGTCAGTCCGAGACCTTGCTGATGCAGCAGTCGCGGGTCAATACCGAATTGCAGGAAGGCTTGATGCAGGCGCGCATGGTGTCGTTCAATACCTTGCTGCCTCGCTTCCGTCGCGTCGTCCGCAACGCGGCCCGGGAAATCGACAAGAAGGTTCAGCTGAGAGTCCAGGTTGGCGGAGAAGGCGAGCTGGACCGCAACGTACTCGATCGCGTCACTGCGCCCCTGGAGCACCTGCTCAGAAACGCGGTCAGCCACGGCATCGAGGACCCCTCGCGGCGGCTGGAGCAGGGCAAGCCTGAGACCGGCACGATTTCGATCGAAGTCGGTCGGGAGGCGACCGAGCTGGTGATGCGCGTGTCCGACGATGGGGCTGGCCTCAACCTTGACGCCATTCGTGCCCGAGCGATTGAGCGTGGCCTGATTGGTGCAGACGAGGAACTGAGCGACTCCGATCTCACTCGACTGATCTTCCGCTCCGGCTTCACCACGGCCGAGCAGGTCAGCGAGTTGGCGGGCCGCGGCATCGGCATGGACGTGGTTGCCAACGAGGTTCGTCAGATCGGCGGCAGCGTAAGCGCCCAGAGTGAACGCGGAAAGGGCGCGCAGTTCATTATCCGTATCCCGCTGTCGCTGACCGTAATGCAGGCGATCATGGTCCGTGCTGCCGATCGACAATTCGCGATCCCGTTGCAGGCGGTGCGTGGTGTGACCCGCATTCTGGCCGACGAATGGCTGCGTGAGATCGAAACATCCGAGCCCCTGCAGGAATACGCAGGCGAGCAGTATCCTCTGCTGGAACTTGAACCACAGCTGGATCTGGCCAGTGAAGAGGTGGGTGGTAGCACCCTGTCGCTGCTGATGATCGAGGCCGGCGAACAGCGAGCCGCCCTGCGGGTCAGTGATTTGCTGGGCCACCGGGAGATCGTGATCAAGCCGGTCGGTCCGCAAATCAGTTCGGTCCCGGGAATTCTTGGTGGCACGATTACCGGTGATGGTCAGGTCATTCCCATCCTGGATATGGGGCCATTGATCCGTCGGGCTTTCGAGAAGGACATCGTTCCGGGGCGTGGCGCGGTCTTTGAAAAACGTGTTCAGGAAGTCAAGCGCACGCCGCTTGTGATGGTGGTCGATGATTCCATCACGATGCGCCGGGTTACCTCGCGTGTTCTTGAACACCGCGGTCTGGAAGTCGTTACGGCTCGTGATGGCCTGGATGCTGTGGAGGCGATGTTCGAGCGTGTGCCGGACTTGATTCTGCTCGACATCGAGATGCCGCGCATGGATGGCTACGAGCTGGCCAGCCACGTTCGCAACGACCCACGTCTGAAGGAAGTGCCGATGATGATGATCACCTCGCGCAGTGGCGAAAAGCACCGCCAGCGTGCTCGCGAGCTTGGGGTCAACGACTACCTGGCGAAACCCTACCAGGAATCTGACCTGGTCCAGCATGTCTTCGACCTGCTGGAAATGACGGTGCCGGAAGGGTAAGCGACGATGTCCGAGAATGAAATCCGAAGCGTGATGGTGCCCTTGTCGGGCACCCATATCCTGATTCCCAATGCAACTGTGGCCGAAGTGGTCGGTTACAGCGACCCCGAGCCGGTGCCGGGGGCACCGGACTGGCTGCTGGGTACATTTCTCTGGCGTGGCTGGCAGGTTCCGCTGATCAGTTACGCGGCCCTGATCGAGCAGCGAGAGGCCGAGCCGGTATCAGGGGCTCGCCTGTGTATAACCAAGTCGATGATCAACAATGAGCGCATGCCCTACATCGCCATACTGGCGCAGGGTTTTCCGCGCCTGACCACGGTGACCGAAGACAACCTGACCGAGGTGCCCAATGATTCCAAGCCGATTGCGGTAGCGGGACAGGTCATTGTTGACAGTACCGAAGCGATAGTTCCCGATCTTGATCGTCTCGGCCACCTGGTGGCCCACGCAGCCTTTGGCGCCTTGCCGCTGACTGGTGGGTCGCTTTAGAGGGGGGAAGGGGAAAAGGCAGCTGGATGTTTGTTCGCTGCCTTTCCTGTCCCGAGAGCGTTGTTGGGCGGGACTTTGGTCAGTCAGCGTTGCCCTTGAGCAGCTTCTCGAGGTAGTGGATGTTGGTAGCGCCTTCCAGAAAGCCGGAGTCACGCAGCAGCCGCTGATGCAGGGCGGTGTTGGTGACGACGCCGCGCAGCACCATCTCGTCGAGAGCGACGCGCATGCGCGCAATGGCCGCTTCACGGGTTTCGGCATGCGCGATCAGCTTGCCAATCATCGAGTCATAGTTGGGCGGAATGCGATAACCGTCGTAGATATGTGAGTCGATTCGGATGCCTGGCCCGCCTGGTGCATGGAACGCGGCCACGGTGCCTGGCTGGGGGATGAATTTTTCCGGATCCTCGGCATTGATTCGGCACTCTATGGCGTGTCCGGACAGGATCACGTCTTCCTGGGAAAAAGGCAGCGGCTCTCCCGCAGCCACCAGGATCTGGGCGCGAATCAGGTCGATGCCGGTTACGCACTCGGTTACCGGATGCTCGACCTGAATCCGGGTATTCATCTCAATGAAGAAAAACTCGCCTTTCTCGTACAGAAATTCGAAGGTTCCGGCGCCAAGGTAGCCAATTCGGCGGCAGGCGTCGGTGCAGATGCGGCCAATTCGCTCTCGCTCTTCCAGGCTGATGCCCGGTGCCGGAGCCTCCTCGATGACCTTCTGATGGCGACGCTGCATCGAACAATCGCGTTCGCCTAGGTGTATGGCATTGCCATGACTGTCCGCCAGTACCTGGATTTCGATATGGCGCGGATTGGTCAGGTATTTCTCCATGTAGACCGTCTCGTCACCGAAGCCGTTGCGAGCCTCCTGGCGAGTCAGGTTGATGGACTTGATCAGGTCTTCCGGGTTTTCCACGACCCGCATGCCGCGACCACCGCCGCCTGCGGCGGCCTTGATCAGTACCGGGAAGCCGATGTCCGAGGCCAGCCGGTCCGAGCGGCGTTCGTCGTCGTCCAGCGGCCCGTTGGAGCCGGGCACGCACGGCACACCGGCCTGGCGCATGGCGTTGATTGCCGAGACCTTGTCGCCCATCAGGCGGATGGTTTCAGCGCGTGGTCCGATGAAGGTAAAGCCGGACTCTTCGACCCGTTCCGCGAAGTCGGCGTTTTCGGCCAGGAAACCATAGCCGGGATGGACGGCTTCGGCATCGGTAACTTCCATCGCGGCGATGATGGCCGGGACGTTGAGGTAACTCAGGTTTGCCGGTGCCGGGCCGATGCAAACCGATTCGTCGGCCATGCCGACGTGCTTGAGGTTGCGGTCTACCGTCGAGTGAACGGCCACGGTGCGGATGTCCATGGCCTGGCAGGCTCTGAGGATGCGCAGGGCGATTTCGCCACGGTTGGCGATGAGAATCTTCTTGAACGGGGCCATGTTCAGCCCTTCTTGATCACGAACAGGGGTTCATCGAACTCCACCGGCTGCCCGTCTTCGACCAGGACCGCCACGATCTTGCCGGAAAACTCAGCCTCGATCTGATTGAACATTTTCATGGCCTCGATCAGGCACAGCGTATCGCCGCTGGATACACTGGCGCCGACCTTGACGAAAGCCGGGGCATCGGGATTGGGTGCCGAATAGTAGGTCCCGACCATCGGTGAGCGCACGACTTCGCCCTCCGGCAGGCGGTCCTCGTCTTCGGCGACTTCTGCCACGGTGGCTGTCGCCGGCGACGGCGCAGCACTGGCGTGACCGGGAACCGGTGAGGGAATATGCACGGTATGGGCAGCCGCGGGCTGCGGATGATGGCGAATCAGGCGAACCGATTCCTCGCCTTCGTGGATCTCTATTTCCGCCAGCTGTGACTCTTCCAGCAGTTCGATCAATTTTTTTATCTTTCTCAGGTCCATTTCAGTTCTCGTTCGAAACTTCGATGCGGTTGATTACCGCCTGCAGGGCCAGGATGTAGGAGTCCGGTCCGAACCCGCAAATTCGACCGACCGCCAGGTCGGACAGGTAGGAGTGGTGACGAAACGGTTCCCGTCGGTCCGGATTGCTCAGGTGAATCTCGATAAAGGGCAGGCCAACGGCGCTGAGTGCATCGCGGATGGCAACCGAGGTGTGGGTGAAGGCAGCCGGATTGATCAGAATCCAGTCGCTGCCATCATCGGCGGCGGCCTGGATTCGCTCGACCAGTTCATGTTCGGCGTTGGACTGGAAGCAGACCAGGTCGATTCCGCAGCTGGCGGCGAAGCGGGCCAGCTGAGCGTTGATCTGCTCAAGCGTTGCGTTGCCGTAGATATCCGGCTCGCGCGTTCCCAGCAGGTTCAGGTTTGGCCCGTGTATGACCAGTACGGATGCCATCGTGGCTCCTGCCCTCAAAAGACGGGCAGTGTGCCCCATACTCGGACAAATGTCCACACGTTCGGCGACGTACGGTGATGTATTGACGGAGATATGCCGGGCCGGTCATGGCCCCTGTGGCGTGAAATCAACGCTCTTCGGGCCCGGCTACAGCCCTGCTGCGGCAGTTCTCAGAGCCACTGATCCAGGATCGGCGCCAGTTCATCGGCAGTGACCTCACCCAGGTGTTGCCAGCGAATGATGCCCTCGCGATCGACCAGAACAGTGTAGGGCAGGGCGCCGGCACTGTTGCCCCAGGCCCGCTGGGTAGCAAGCACATCGGCTGCGCCGACCAGGACCGGGTAGCTGATGCCCAGCTCTTCGACAAAATCGCGCACCGGCCCCGGATCGTCGATGGCAATGCCAATGACTGTCAGTTCTCCGGCGTGGGTCAGGCTGATGTCCTGTAGCAGTGGCATTTCGCGGCGGCAGGGCGCACACCATGTTGCCCAGAAGTTCACCAGCATGAGCTGGTCCTTGAAATCATCGGCACTGACCCAGGTGCCATCCAGACTGCCGTGTCGAAATGGTGGCCTCGGGTCACCGACTGCTGCACCATTGACGCCAACCGGTGGCGGTTCTGGCCGGGTCAGAAACGCCAGGCCGACCCCGCCGGCCAGGCCGGTGACGGCAACCAGAATGAACAGCAGCAGGGTGCGAGACATCAACCAGCCTCCTCGAGCAGGTTCAGAAAACGAGCCGGAGCCATGAAGCCGAAGCTGCGCAAGTGGCGCAGTTCCTCGCCGTCGCGAAAGAACAGGTAAGCCGGTGGGCCGATCAGGCCGAAATGGGACAGGATGGCTTGATGGTCGCTGGTGTAGTCAGTGACATCAATCTTGATCAGGCTGAACTCGCGCATCCTGGCCGCAACCCCCGGGTCGGGAAAGGTGCGCCGTTCCATGCGCACGCAGTCCACGCACCAGTCGGCGTAAAAGTCGAGGAATACCGGTTGCCGGGCGCTGGCGATTTCCGCCTGCAATTCATCGAGCGTGTCGATGCGGCGGAACGTGGGCTGGCTTTCAACGCTGCCGACCGCACCGCCACGCAGGTGGTTCAGTGGTCGTAACCAGTCGTTTCCTCCGGACAATGCCCCGACGAACTGGATGGCGCCGAAAACCAGTAGCATCACGCCCAGGCCCTGCCACAGCTTGCGCCAGCCAGGCGCATCGGGAGGCAGACGGGTAAGTGCGCCCAGGTATACCGCGCAGGCGATAGCCAGTCCGCCCCACAAAAGCATGGTCACGGCCGCCGGAATGACGCGCTCGAGCATCCAGATTGCAAGCGCCAGCAGACCAACACCGAACACGGCCTTGACCGCGTTCATCCAGGCCCCGGCGCGGGGCAGCAGACGGCCGGCCGAGGTGCCCCAGACGACCAGGGGAATGCCCATCCCGATGGCCATGGCAAACAAGGCAGCGCCCCCCATTACCGCGTCACCGGTCTGACCGATGTAGATCAATGCGCCCATCAGGGCGGGTGCGACGCAAGGGCCAACGACCAGCGCTGACAGGGCACCCATGATGGCGGCCCCCAGCAAGGTGCCGCCCTCGGCACGGTTGGACCATTCGTTCAGCCGGGTTTGCCAGCTCGGTGGCAGCTGCAGCTCGTAGAAGCCGAACATGGCCAGAGATAGCAAGACGAACAGTGCGGCGAAGCTGGTCAGGATGGCCGGGTGTTGAAACAGCGCCTGGAGGTTTTGTCCGAAGATGCCGGCAATGACGCCAAAGGCGGTGTAGACCAGGGCCATGGCCAGCACGTACACCAGTGACAGGCGGAAAGCCCGGCCAGTGGTCATGCGATCGCCCTCGCCGGCAATCAGGCCGGAAAGAATGGGGACCATGGGAAAAACGCAAGGTGTGAATGCCAGCAGGATGCCGGCCAGCAGGAACAGGCTCAAAGCCAGCAGCGGTGTACCGGCAAGCGCCTGGGCCAGTCGATCCTGTTCGGCGGCCGGGCGCGCCGGCTCGACAAGCTCGGCCGGGTCCGGGCGAATATCGGTGGCGCTGGCCGGCAGATCGACGCTCAGGCTGCGGGTCATGGGCGGATAGCAGATGCCGTTTTCCCAGCAACCCTGGAAGTCGGCGCTCAGGGTGATGCTGCGCCGGGGGCCGGCCGGGCGGGACAGATGGACCGGGATTTCGACCTCGCCGAAATAGACTTCCGTGTCACCGAAGAATTCGTCGTGAATCGGCTGCGCGGGCGGCAGGTCGGCGCGAACGACGCTGATCTCGTCGTCATCGATGCGGAATTCGAAGGCATGCTTGTAAAGGTAATAGTCCGGCCGGGCCGTGAAACGAACCAGAATGGACCCGGGGCCACCGGCAATGGCTTCAAAGCTGAAAGCCTGTTCGGCTGGCAGAACCCCCGGATCATTGGTCAGCAGGCCGCTGGCGCCGCGTGGTGATCGCCCCAGTAGTCCGTCAAGCGCGCTTGCCGGAGGTGCTTCGCGGACCGGCAGGTTGACGCTGACCACTTGCCGATGCGGCGGGTAGCACACGCCCAGGTCAGCGCAACCCTGGGAGCGAACCATGAGCTCGATGTGCCCATCGGCGGGGCGTTCGAGCAGCGGGACGGTGATCTCGACCAGGTCGCGGTAGGTTTCGGTTTCGCCGAAGAACTCATCGAAGGTCTCCTGGCCCGGAGGGATCACCGCCTCACCCAGGCGCGTATCCTCGGTGGTGCTGTCAACCCGAAAAGCATGACGATACAAGTAGTAACCGTCGGCTATTTGCCAGCGCAAGATAACCGCATTCTCGCCGGCCCTGGCTTCCAGCGCGAACGCATCCTCCACGGGCAACAGGTCATCGGGGCTGATCTGTGCAGCTGCCGGCAGGCAGGTCAGCAACAACAGGGCCAGCCAGGCATTCAGGCCAGGTAAGTCAATTCTCATGGTTGGTCCATTCATGTGCCCAGGCGAAATAGGCCGGCAAACCGTCGTTGACCGGAAGCACGAGCATTTCCGGCACATCATAAGGGTGGAGTTTCTCGAGCGCGGACTTGAGCGCGTCCAGCCGCTGCGGCGATGTCTTGATCATCAGGGGAGTTTCCTCGGCGGTCTCGATCTGCCCCTGCCACGGGTAAACACTGGTCAATGTCGCACCGATGCTCACGCAAGCAGCCAGCCGCCGTTCGACCAGCTCTGCCGCCAGGCGTTCCGCCTGTTTGCGGTTTTCGACCGTGGTCATCACTAACCAGAGGTGCAAATTCACTGCCAAATGCTCCTGCCTTGAAGTCCAGATACCGAAATTGTAGACCAGGGGGGTGACGTATCGTGCCGGGCTCGAATGCGGGTCCTCTTTCGAAGCGAGAGCCGTTGCCCTTGAAAAGCGTCGATCAGGGCTCCATTTGGCTATCCGTATCGGCGCTGTCGGCCTTTCGCCGCCACAAGCGGCAATTTCCGTCCGGCGCCCGAGAACCCAAGTGGTGCCGTCATGCGTTTCCCAGCGCCGGCGGCGAAACCAAGGACTTAACCATCTAACGAGTTGATCAGGGAGATTTATCCATGAAACTGCGTCCCTTGCATGACCGTGTCATTGTCAAGCGCGTTGAAGAAGAACGCACCAGCCCGGGTGGCATCGTCATCCCCGACAGCGCAGCCGAAAAGCCCATTCGGGGTGAAGTGCTGGCCGTCGGCAACGGCAAGATCCTGGACAACGGCGAACAGCGTGGTCTCGACATCAAGGTCGGCGACAAGGTGCTGTTCGGCAAGTACTCCGGAACCGAAGTGAAGGTTGACGGCGAAGAACTGCTGGTGATGCGCGAAGACGACATCATGGCCGTCATCGAATCCTGAAAGCAGCCATTCGCCAAACCATCCGACGCATTGAACTAAAGGAATATCAGAAATGAGTGCAAAGGAAGTCCGTTTTTCCGAAGACGCCCGTAACCGCATCCTCAAGGGCGTAGAAACCCTGGCTCGCGCGGTCAGCGTCACCCTTGGCCCGAAGGGCCGCAACGTCGTCCTCGAAAAGAGCTTCGGCGCGCCGACCGTAACCAAGGACGGTGTCTCCGTGGCCAAGGAAATCGAGCTGGAAGACCGGTTCGAAAACATGGGTGCCCAGATGGTCAAGGAAGTTGCTTCCCAGACCTCTGACGCCGCCGGTGACGGCACCACCACCGCTACCGTGCTGGCTCACGCCATGCTGCGTGAAGGCATGAAGGCAGTCGCTGCCGGCATGAATCCGATGGATCTCAAGCGCGGCATGGACAAGGCCGTCAAGGCTGCCACCGTCGAGCTGAAGAAGTTGTCGACCCCGTGCACCGACGACAAGGCCATTGCCCAGGTCGGCACCATTTCGGCCAACTCCGACGAAGAAATCGGCAAGATCATCGCCGAGGCCATGAGCAAGGTTGGCAAGGAAGGCGTGATCACGGTCGAAGAAGGTCAGTCGCTGGAGAACGAGCTGGACGTGGTCGAGGGCATGCAGTTCGATCGCGGTTACCTGTCGCCGTACTTCGTCACCGACCAGCAGACCATGCAGGTCGAGCTCGAAAATCCCTACATCCTGCTTCACGACAAGAAGATCTCCAACGTCCGGGAATTGCTGCCGGTGCTGGAAGGCGTGGCCAAGTCGGGTCGCAGCCTGTTGATCGTGGCCGAGGATATCGAAGGCGAGGCGCTGGCCACCCTGGTGGTCAACAACCTGCGCGGCATCGTCAAGGTAGCCGCAGTCAAGGCGCCGGGCTTTGGTGATCGTCGCAAGGCAATGCTGGAAGACATGGCCATCCTGACCGGCGGCCAGGTCATCAGTGAAGAAGTGGGCCTGAGCCTGGAGAAGGCTGACCTGGATTCGCTGGGTGAAGCCAAGAAGATCCAGATCACCAAGGAAAACACCACCATCATCGACGGTGCCGGTGACGCTACGGCGATCGAAGGCCGGGTAACCCAGATCCGCGCCCAGGCCGAAGACGCTACCTCCGACTACGATCGTGAAAAGCTGCAGGAACGCGTGGCCAAGCTGGCCGGCGGTGTGGCCGTGATCAAGGTTGGCGCTGCCACCGAAGTCGAAATGAAGGAAAAGAAGGCCCGCGTCGAAGATGCTTTGCACGCAACCCGTGCTGCTGTCGAGGAAGGTGTGGTGCCTGGTGGTGGAACCGCGCTGGTCCGTGCCCGTAACGCTATTGCCGAGCTCAAGGGTGACAACGAAGACCAGAACGTGGGTATCAAGATTGCCCTGCGTTCCATGGAAGAGCCGCTGCGCAAGATCGTCAGCAACGCCGGCGGTGAGTCCTCGGTCATCCTGGCCAAGGTTGCCGAAGGTTCTGGCAACTATGGCTACAACGCCGCAACCGGCGAGTTCGTCGACATGATCGAAGCGGGCATTCTGGATCCGACCAAGGTGACTCGCTCTGCGCTGCAGAACGCTTCCTCGGTTGCCGGGCTGATGATCACCACCGAGGCCGCCGTGGCCGAGCTGCCGCAGAAGGACGAAGGCGGCGGTGCCCCGGACATGGGTGGCATGGGCGGTATGGGTGGCATGGGCGGCATGATGTAAGCGCCTGTTCGCTCAATCGCTTTCTGCCTGAAAGCACGATAAAAAACCCCGGGTTCGCCCGGGGTTTTTTT
>RECK01000446.1 GCA_007694055.1 Wenzhouxiangella sp. | reverse complement strand
GGCCTGACCGTCAGCCTGCAGCTGGTCGTGACCGGCATGATCGGCCTGAGCACCTACAAATGGCTCAAGACCAGGACGGTGCGGCAGCGCCCGTTCGCCGCGCATCCGGACATCTTGTGCGGCACGGCGCCGCTGGACCAGTACAGCTTTCCGTCCGGCCACACCTTGCACGCGGTCCTGTTCACGACCCTGACGCTGAGTACCTTTCCCGCACTCGCGCCCATCTTGCTGCCCTTCATGGGCCTGGTCGCCCTGTCGCGGGTCATTCTCGGCTTGCACTATCCCAGCGACGTGGCCGCAGGTGCGGCCATCGGCTGGCTGATCGCGCAAACCGGGCTGTGGTTGTTCAGCTTTCCGTGGGGGTAGCCGGGTCCACCGCCGGTTCAGCCGCCTGGTCCACCAGCACGGCAATGGCGCCATCGCCGGTCACGTTGCAGGCCGTACCAAAGCTGTCCTGGGCCATGTAGAGGGCAATCATCAGGGCGATCGCCGACTCTCCGAAACCCAGCATGGAGGTCAGCAGGGCCACGGCCGACATCACCGCCCCTCCGGGCACACCGGGTGCGGCCAGCATGACCAGGCCGAGCATGAAAATGAATGGCAGCATGCCCAGCAATGAAGGCACGGCCAGGGCGTCGTGCAGAACCATGACGGCCACCGCGCAGGCGACGATGGTTATGGTCGAACCGGCCAGGTGGGTGGTGGCGCACAAGGGCACGGTAAAGGCCGACACATCTTCGCGCACCCCGTTATTGCGTACCGACTGCAAGGTGACCGGAATGGTCGCGGCGCTGGACATGGTCCCCAGCGCGGTGAAGTAGGCCGGCAGCATGTTGCGCACCAGCCCCAACGGCGAGGCCCCGGCGCGCATACCGGCAATCAGGAACAAGGTGCTGATCCAGACCCAGTGCAGGCCGATCGACAGGGCCAGGATGACCCCGAAGGTCTTGAGGGTTTCAAATACCGTGCCGGCCGCAGCCAGCTCGGCGAAGACGCCGGCGATGTAGAACGGCAGCAATGGAATGATGACCACGACCAGCAACTTCTCGATCACGTCGCGGCCCTGGTCGAATACGGTCTTGAGTTGATCGGCGCGGGCTGCAGCAATACCCAGACCGAAGATGAAGGCCGCGGTCAGCGCACTCATGATGCCCATCAGCGGCGGAATCTCGAGCACCAGCAGCGGCTCGGGTACTTCACCGGCTGTTGCATTGACGCTGGCCCCGTCACCGGCCAGCAGCGGCACGATGGCAGCGGCAACCAGAAAGGCCAGGATTCCGGCCAGCACCGTCGACGTGTAGGCCGTGGCCAGGGTACGACCGAGCATCTGACCGGAGTTTCGAGGCAGCCCGGCGATCCCGCTGGTGATGAAAAACAGGATCAGCAAGGGAATGGTGAAAAACAACAGCTGACCGAACACGCCCTTGAAGGTCAACAGCAGCGCGATCAGAACACTCGGGGCAAACAGGCCCAGCAGGATACCGCCGACGATGCCGGCCAGCAGTTTGAGAATCAGTTTCATCGAAGGCTCGCCTGAAAGTGGACAACGGCGACAAGTCTAACTGCTATGGGCGGGCCGGTTCCGTCCATACCCAGGCCGGCATCGCCAGCCAGGCCGATTTCAATTCCCGCAAGGCCAGGCGGTAGTCGGGGGACACTTCGGCCACTCGTGCCCAGAACTTCGGCGAATGGTTGAGGTGCTCGGTGTGAGCCAGCTCGTGCAGCAGCACGTAGTCACAGGCCGCCGGACTGAGGAACAGAAGCCGTGCATTGAGCGACAGATTGCCGCGGCCCGAGCAACTGCCCCAGCGTGACTTCTGGTTGCGAATCGTGATCCGACCAACCCGGAATCC
The DNA here is from genome assembly GCA_007694055.1 of Wenzhouxiangella sp. GTDB lineage: Bacteria > Pseudomonadota > Gammaproteobacteria > Xanthomonadales > Wenzhouxiangellaceae > Wenzhouxiangella. The sequence goes on along the minus strand of RECK01000446.1, from coordinate 1,507 downwards.
GAAGCGCTCTGCCAGGCACTGTGTCCTGGGCACGAGATGGCCCCGGGCGTGACGCTTGAGCCAGTCACGCAGCACCGCAGCCACCGCCTGGCACGCGTCCTCTCTCGGACAATCCAGACACAGCGCGCCATCGCGCTGGCGCAGCCTCACCGTCGCCCGATCCCCGGGTTGATAATTCACCGACCAGTCTTCAGCCACGGCAGGTAATTTGATCGCTGCGGGCATCAGGCCGGCCAGCTCGGCGGCCGGCCCGGCATGGACCAGACGCTTGCGCGTGCGGTCGATCCAGTCCTGGCGCTCGGCGATCAGGGCCGGTAGCTGTCTGCGGTCGAAGCCGCGCGGCACGGTCACCACCACGGCCCCATGCGGCTCAACGCGCAACCGGACATGGCGCGCTCGTGGATGCGTTCGGACGCTGTAGCTCATGAGCGTGTTCCTGATTGGTGTCGAGTCTCAGTCAGACGCCAGCAAAAAGATATCCAGCGCTGTCGCCGGTTTCCAGCGGGAGGGCGATGATTCCTGGCTGAATCCGCGATAATAGGAAATGATAGCAGTGCGCTGTTGCCCGTTCCTGTCTCACGGACTCACTTTTCATGATCCAGATCTCCGACCTGACCCTGCGCCACGGGCCCGAGCCTTTGCTCGAGAACAGCTCGGCGACGATCTTTCCAGGCCACAAGGTCGGCCTGATCGGCGCCAACGGCTCGGGCAAGTCGAGCCTGTTCAGCCTGCTGCTGGGCAGACTCACTGCCGATACCGGCGAGGTTGCCATACCGGCCGAATGGACGGTGGCAAGCATGGCCCAGGAAATCAGGACCCTGGACCGACCGGCCGTCGACTTCGTCATTGATGGCGACGAGCGCCTGCGTGCCGCCGAAGCTGAGGTGCGCGAAGCAGAAGGCCAGGGCGATGGCGATCGCATCGCCGAGGCCCATGCCCGACTGGACGATGCCGACGGCTACACGGCCCGGGCCAGGGCCGCCAGCCTGCTCGACGGACTCGGCTTCGCAGCCTCGGAACATGACAAGCCGGTCGGCGAATTCTCCGGCGGCTGGCGCATACGCCTGAGCCTGGCACGGGCACTGATGTGCCCGTCCGACTTGCTGCTGCTCGACGAACCCACCAATCACCTCGACCTGGAAACCGTGCTGTGGCTGGAAGACTGGCTCAAGCGCTATGCCGGTACGCTGATCCTGATTTCCCACGATCGCGACTTCCTTGACAACGTGGTCGAGCGCGTTCTCCACATCGAACATCGCCAGCTGCATACCTACAGCGGCGGCTACAGCGATTTCGAGCGCCAGCGCGCCGAGCGCCTGGTACGCCAGCAAGCGCAGTTCGAGCGTCAGCAACGCGAGGTCGCCCACATGCAGCAGTTCATTGACAGGTTCCGCGCCAAGGCCACCAAGGCCAAGGCCGCACAGAGCCGGATCAAGGCGCTTGAGCGAATGGAGCGAATCGCCCCGGCCCATGCCGACTCGCCGTTCGACTTCAGCTTCCGGGAACC
>RECK01000422.1 GCA_007694055.1 Wenzhouxiangella sp. | reverse complement strand
AAGAAGAACGGGCGCTGGGCGGCCACGCTCTGCATGTAGGCATCCTGGTTCTGGACCGTGCCGGACATCATCGGGTTGTCGACGTTCCACAGCTCGGGCACGCGCCGGCGGGTGTCGCCGAACAGCAGGCGCTGGGCCGGGGTCGGGCATTCGATGATGTCTTCGGGCCGGCCCAGGTATTCAGCCACCAGCTCGCGCTCCGGTGCCATCAGCGATTCGATCAGGTGGGTGGTCAGGAAACCGTCCTGGGCGACGATGCCGGGGTTGAGCGCCAGTTCGGCCAGGCGGTGGGCAATCAGGTTCAGATCGGCCGCGGCCTGGGCATCGCGCGCAAAGATCTGGAAAAAGCCGGTGTCGTCGACACAGTGATAGTCGTCATGACCGGCGTGGACGTTGAGCGTGGCCTTGGTGATGGCCCGGCAACCCACGTTGAGCACGTAGGTCAGGCGCTTGCCGACGGCCGGGTACAGCGATTCGTGCATGTAGGCCACGCCCTGGCCCGATGAGAAATTGGCCGAGCGCAGCCCGGTCATGGCCATGCCTGCTGTGACCGCGGCGGCGGCATGTTCGCCCTCGGGTTCGATGAAGATCAGCGACCGGCCGGAAATGTTGCGGTAGCCGGCCGCGGCGGCCTCGGCCCAGCCCTCGCCCATCTGGGTCGAGGGGGTGATCGGGTAGGCGCCGGCGGCATCGCTGGCATTGCGCTCGACTGCAATCACGGCGCTGTTGCCGTCCATGGCGGCGCGCGTGCCGGGATACCTGGGCTGGGATTCAGACTGGCGGCGTGTGGCTCGTTTCATCAGGCTTTCCTGTGTTTTCGTTGCAGTTCGGTGCAATTCGGCTCAATTCGGCTCATGCGGCTTTCCTATCGAACCCGCAGGGCGATCGGCAGCCGCGCGCTGGTGCCGAGCTGGGCCTGGCCGTTTTCGATCCAGACGATGGCGCCGGTCGGGCAGCGGTCGATGGCGTGGCGAGGGGGTTGCCCTTGCCCGCTCTCCACCGGCACCGGCAGGTTGCCTTCCATGGTCAGCCATTGGGGCGCGTCGCGCACGCAGCGCTCGCAAGCGGTGCAGGCGACCGTGCAGGATTCGAGCAGGTCGTTGCCTTCCAGCGGATTGTTGCAGGCGACCCACAGCGGCTGCCGTTCGGGGACAATGCGGAACAAATCCTTGGGGCAGGCGCGCACGCAGTCGCCGCAGGCCGTGCACCTGGCTTCATTGACCACGGGCAGACCCCGCGGGCTCATCGTGATCGCGTCGTAATCGCAGGAACGCTCGCAATCGCCAAGACCCAGGCAGCCCCAGGCGCAGGCCTTGCCGCCGTCATCGACCACGCTGGCGGCAGCGCAACTGGGCTCGCCCTGGTAGTCGGCGAGAAAGCGGGCGGTATTGCGGTCACCGGCGCAGGCCAGGCGCGCCACGCGCCGTTCGGCTTCGCCGACGGGTACCTCGAGAAAGTGGGCAATGCGCAGCCGAGCCTCGACCGAGCTGACCGAGCAGGCCGCTGGCACGGCCTCGCCCTTGAGCAGCGCTTCGGCAAAGGCCCGGCAGCCGGGCTGGCCGCAAGCGCCACAGTTGGTGCCCGGCAGCAGCGAGACCAGCTTTTCCAGGCGCTGGTCTTCATCTACCCGCAAAAAACGCCCGGCCAGCAACAGGCCACTGGAAAGCAGTACCGCCAGTGCCGCCAGCACCAGTCCCGCCACCAGCGCGCCACTCACCATGCTCTCCCGAGAGCAATGGCGGTTTCGGAACGGTGGTCTGCGAAAGTCATGATGACGCCGAGTCCCCAAGCAATGCCCACAGCGCTTTTGATAGGGCTGGTTGCCGCCACTCCAGGTAAACCCAGGTGCGGGCTTGGCCCGAAATCGCTTTCGGGGCATCCTTAGACTACCGTTTACCACCCGCCCTGAACAGGGTCTTGGGCAAATTACCGCTTCGGCGAGGTCACGGCAAACTTTACCCGCTTGGGTCGGGCAATCTGACATTCGCACCGGTCAGGGATTTTCCGACGACCCGTGCTCCCGAACTCACCGGCGTCCTCAGCTGGATTTGTACAGTCGATCGATGCGCAGCCGCTCGCGCTCGTCGAACAGGCGGCGACTGCCGGCGGCCACCGCCGCATAGGTTCCGAAGCCCGTGCCGACGGTGATGGTGAACATGATCAGGATCTGGTACTTGACCGCCAGGGCCGGCGGGGTGCCGGCCAGGATCTGGCCGGTCATCATGCCGGGCAGGCTGACGATGCCGGCCGCGGCCATGGCGTTGATCATCGGCATCATGCCCGAGCGCATCGCCTCCCGACGCAAGTCGCCTATGGCCTGCTTCCACGGCTGCCCCAGCATCAGCCGGTTCTCGATCACGGCGCGTTCCCGCCAGGTTGATTCGGTCAGGCGGTCCAGGCTCAGGGCCACGCCGGTCATGGTGTTGCCCAGCAGCATGCCCAGCAGCGGAATGGCGTACTGCGGTGTATACCAGGGATCGGGACCGATGATCACGATCAGGGTCAGCATGGTCACGCTGAAGGCCGACAGGAACATCGCCAGGCTGCCGATGCCGAAGGCCCAGCCGCCGGTGAGGCGATACTTCTGCCGGGCCATGACCTCGCGCCCGGCCACCAGCAGCATGACCAGGGCCATCAGGACAATCCACGGCAGCGATCCGACCGCAAACAGCGCTTCCAGCACCAGCCCGATCAGGGCCAGCTGGATGACCGTGCGAGCCGCGGCGATCAACAGCGGCCGGGCAATGTCCAGCCGGCCCAGGTGGGTACACAATGCCAGCGCCAGGACCAGGCTGCCGGCCATGGCCAGCTGCCACCAGGACAGCTCGATCACATCCATCAGCCGGCCACCAGTCGATCGTGGTCGATGACGAAGTGCCGCCGCGCCATGCGCTTGATCTGGGCCGGGTCGTGAGCTACCCACAGCACCGGCAGACCCTCGGCTTCGATCCACTGCTTCAGCCAGCGCTCGACCCGGGCCGTACCCGCTTCATCCAGATTGGCGGTTGGTTCGTCCAGCAGCAGGGCACAAGGGTGGAACGAGCGGGCCCGAACCAGGGCCAGGCGCTGCTTCTCGCCGGAGGACAAGCGACTGACCACCCAGCCCGGGCAATCTTCCGGCAGGCCCAGTGCCTGTATGGCCTGCGGTTCGGGCTGGTCCAGGTGTTCGGCCACGCTATCGGCCCACCACTGGCTTTCGGCCGGCACCAGCATCACCTGTCGGCGCCAGGCATGGGCCGGCATGTCATCGCGCCAATGCTCCCCCAGGCGAACGCGACCAGAGTGCGGCTCGAGGTCGGCCACCGCCCGCAACAGCCTCGATTTGCCTGATCCGGACGGGCCGGAAACACAGACGATCTCACCGGGCGCGATCTCCAGGTCAACCGGTTCGAGCG
>RECK01000354.1 GCA_007694055.1 Wenzhouxiangella sp. | reverse complement strand
TGTGGCTTTCGTCAGACTGCGTTATCGAAACTTGCTGTAGAACGACTACAGCGGCATTTCGCTGCCTTGCTGACGAAAGCCACACTGCGGCTGAATGCGATCTACATACCTGCCGGGTTAATAATGATCGGTAATCAGAACGCCGCTTTTCTCTAGCTGGTCAATCGTTTCTGCTGGCAGGCCGCTGGCCAGCAGCACCTCTCGGTTGTGCTGACCGAGCCTGGGGAGATTTGAACTGGGCTGGCCAGTTTCGTGGGCAAAGCGGATCGGGACGCCGATATGGTCGTTGCCTTCGGCGTCCTGCCAGCGCATCTTTCGGTGCTGGACCTGGGGCTGATCGAAAGCCTCGCGCAGGTCCAGTACGGGTGCCCAGCACACGTCGATATCGGCCAGGAAGCTTTCCCATTCAGACAGGGTTTTTTCGGCAAAAGTCGCGTTCAGGAAATCGACCAGCGGCTGTTGGTGTGGCCCCGGTCCGAGTGCGTGCAAGCCGGCCAGGTCCTCGCGACCCAGGCTTTTTAGCAGATTGACCACGAACTTTTGCTCGCTGCCGCCCAGGGCGATATAGCGTCCGTCTCGGGTCTTGTAGGTGCGGTAGAACGCATTGCCGCCGAAGGAGCGTTCGTGGGGCGGGTGCGGGGGCCGGTTTTCGGCGAATACGGGACCGGTGACATTCGGCGTCCAGGCCATCAGGCTATCGAGCATGGAAATGTCGATGAAATCCCCGCGACCGGTTTGCTCTCTGCGCAGCAAGGCCATCAGAACGCCGGACAAGGCCATCAGCGAGGCAGCCATATCGGCAGCAGGCACATGCGGGTTGACCGGGCGACCCTGGCTGTCGACATTGCAGGCGACCAGCCCACTCAAGGCCTCGACGGCCAGGTCGTGGGCCGGTCGGTCACGCAGCGGTCCGTCCTGCCCGAAGGCGGAGATCGAGCAATAGACCAGGCCGGGATTGTCGGCTTTCATCGTCTCGTAGTCGATTCCCAGCCTTTGTGCCACACCCGGCCGGAAAGCCTCGATGACCACGTCGCAGGTGGTAGCGATCCTGAGCAGGGCCTGGCGTCCGGCCTCTTCCTTCAGGTTGATGCAGATCGATTTCTTGCCGCGATGGGTGTTGCGAAACCATACAGACGTGCCGTTCTGCTTGACTCCCACCTCGCGCACCGGCTCACCCCCCGGCGGCTCCAGCTTGATCACCTCGGCGCCGTGGTCGGCCATCATCAGGGTCAGGTGAGGGCCAGGGAGGAAGAGGCTTAGATCGAGGATTCGGAGGCCGGTTAGTTTCATGGGCTGCCGACCAGTTCCTTGATCTGTGCGTCATCGTAGCCGAGTTCTCGGAGCAGGGCTTCGGAGTCAGCCCCCAGGGTGGGGGCGGGGCGGGAGCTGGGGCGTTGGCCGTTGATCTTGATTGGGCAGGAAAGCTTTTTCAAACCCGGCTTTCGCGGGTGGTCCAGGTGCTGGATCATGCCGACCTGTTCAACAAAGGGGTTGTCCAGGCCCTGCTTCAGGTCGTTGACCGGGGCGACCGGGATCCTGCCGCCGAACAAGGCCATCCATTCAGCCGTGGTGCGGGTCATGAAGGCCGCATCCAGTTCCTCGGTGAGCAGGTCGCGGTTTTCGCGTCGGGCCGGGATGTCGACGAAACGCGGGTCGTCGATCAGATCGGCTCGGTCGAGGCCGCGGCACAGTTCTTCCCAGAACTTGGGCAGCATACACAAGACGTAAATCCAGCCGTCGGCGGTGCGGTAGCTCTGGGCCGGGACCGTTGCAGGGTGAGCGCCTCTTGGCAAGCGGGTGGTGACATGGCCATTGTTCAGGTACCAGGTGGCCGGATAGCTCAACTGGTGCAGGGCGACATCGAACAGGCTGACATCAACATCGCAACCCTGGCCCGAGCGCTGGGCGCCGGCCAGGCCGGCGAGCAGGGCGATGGCCATGTTCATGCCGGTCATGAAATCAACCACTGACAGGCCGAAGCGGGCCGGCGGGGTGCCGGGTTCGCCGGTCAGATGACAGTATCCGGCCTCGGCCTGCATCAGGTAGTCGTAGCCGGGCCAGCGGGCGCGCTCATTGTCGCGGCCATAGGCCGACAGGTGGGCACAGACGATGGCCGGCTTGATGTCTTTCAGGCTGGCATAGTCCAGGCCCAGCTTTTCTGGCAAGTCGCCACGAAGGTTGTTGAGCACACCATCGGCGCTGGCCACCAGCTTTTCGAATGCGGTCCGACCAGACTCGGTTTTCAGATCCAGCACCAGGCTTTTCTTGTTGCTGTTGAAGGTCTGGAAGAACTCGCTGTCGGTCTCGCCCAGGGTGAACGGGCTGGTCCGGCGCGACACGTCTCCGCCGCCGGGGGATTCGATCTTGATGACCTCGGCACCCAGCTCGGACAGGTACTGCGAGCCATAGGGACCGGCACCGTACTGCTCGACGGCCAGGATGCGATAGCCGGTCAGCGGCAGGTAGGCGCTCATTCCTGGTGTCGACCGATCAGTTGCTTGGCGATGATCAGGCGCTGGATTTCGTTGGTGCCTTCGCCGATGCACATCAGCATGGCATCGCGGTAGAAACGCTCGATCTCGTATTCGACCGAGTAGCTGTAACCGCCGAAAATGCGCATGGCCTCGTTGGCGCAGAACACGCCGGCCTCGGTGGCGAAGTACTTGGCCATACTGGCCTCGAGATCGCAGCGCTCGTTGGCGTCGTATTTTTTCGCCGCCGATTCGATAAGCAGCTTGGAGGCCTCGACCTGGCAGGCCATTTCAGCCAGCTTCAACTGGATCGCCTGATGGCCGGAAATCGGCTTGCCAAAGGCCTTGCGATCCAGCGAGTATTCCAAGGCCATGTTCAGCGAACCCTCGGCAATGCCGCAGCCGCGCGCGGCGACGTTGATCCGCCCCAGCTCCAGGCCGCCGGCGGTCTGGTAAAAGCCCTGACCCTCGACGCCACCGAGCAGGTTGGCCGCGGGCAGCCGGTAGTCATCGAAGTTGACTTCGCAGGAATCAATCGAGCGATAGCCCAGTTTCTTCAACTTCTTGCCGACCTTGAAGCCATCGCCCTTTTCGGCAATGAACAGGCTCATGCCCTTGTGGCGCGGCTCAGCCTCGGGATCGGTCTTGACCAGCAGCAGCAGAACGTTGCCGTTGAGTGAGTTGGTGATCCAGGTCTTGGAGCCGTTGACCACGTAGTCATCGCCGTCCTTGCGGGCGACCGTGCGTATCGCCTGCAGGTCGGAGCCGGCGTTGGGCTCGGTCAAGGCAATACCACCGCGGAGTTCACCGGTGGCCAGGCGAGGCAAGTACTTTTCCTTCTGTTCGTCGGTGCCGCAGCGCTCGATCGCCGAGGCCAGGATCAGGTGTGAGTTGAAAATCCCCACTGGCGCCATCCAGGCCGATGAGACCTTGATGACGATCTTGGCATAGGCGCTGGCCGACAGCCCCAGGCCGCCGTACTGCTGGCCAA
>RECK01000221.1 GCA_007694055.1 Wenzhouxiangella sp. | reverse complement strand
CTTCGATCGGGATGGCGATGGGGCGCTCGATTTCATGGGCCACGTTGCGGATGCGCCGGTGCTGGTCGATCCCAGGTCCATCGTGGTGGACGGTTCCGGGGCGCGCGTTTACCTGCTCGATGGTGGCGGCGGGCTTGAATCTCCGGCCATCCATGTGTTTGCCCGCGACTGGATCGATGGTGGACTGGATTACCGATTCAGTCAGCCGCTCGTGGGTACCGAGCCGAGGGCTCTGGTTCAATTGCCTGAGGCCGGCGAAGTGCTGGTGTCCGCTACGACACCGGGGGGCATTATCCGTTTGACCGAACTGGCGCTGTCGCGCTGTTTGCAGCATGGTGCGCCGGACGATGCCATTGTGATGGGCATTGATCTCGGCGTCGGGGGCTGGTCAAAAGTGGTGTATGACGCCACCGTGCACCCCTCCGCGCGCGGCAATCTCGTCAACACCGCCGGCATTGAGCCGTCATTGGGCAAGGATCCGGAACTTGCCAACAACACCTCCACCTCGGTCACTCCCGTGCTGGTGGTTTCGGACCTGGCCGTGACCAAGAGCGGTCCGGCCGAGGCCGTCGCCGGCGAGACAATCACCTACGAAATAAAGGTGACCAATGCCGGGCCCAGCGACGCCCTGGGTATTCGTATCCAGGACCTGGCCCCGGCCGAACTGCTGGATGTCGATTGGACCTGCGCAGCCAATGGTAATTCGAGCTGCCCGCCGGCCGGAACCGGCATTCCTGACATTACAGCCAGTCTGCTGGTTGGCGACGAGATAACCGTCCAGGTAGGTGCAACCATCGACCCGGCCTTTGTAGGCCAACTGGTCAACGGCGTCATCGTCCATCCCGAAGCCCAGGCCACGGATCCGAATCCCGACGGTCAGACCGACGAGGTTGTCACCACGGTTACGGCCGTGGCCGATGTCAGTGTCGACAAGCAGACCCTGAGCGATCCGGTTGTCGCCGGAGCGACGGTCTCCTATCGCTTGACGGTCAATAACGCCGGACCCAGCGACGCCCCGGTTGTCGCATTGCTCGACATCCTGGCGACGACTCTGGTCAATGGTCAGTGGGAATGCTCTGCATCGGGTCAGGCGAGTTGTCCGGTTTCGGGAAGCGGGAATATCGATTTCGAAGCCTCCGTCCCGGCTGGCGGAAGCCTGGAGCTGATCATCACGGCCGACTTGCCGCCGAATCTGACCGGTCAATTGGCAAATCAGTTTACTGCAACGGTTCTCAATGACGTTGAGGATCCTGATCTGACCAACAACGCTGCCGATGTGATCGATTTGATCGAGGTGCATCCGGATCTGGCCGTGAGTCTGGATGCCCCGATGAATCCGTTCGATCCGCAGGGAAGCGTTCCCTTGCCGCTGGTGGCGACGGTGACCAACCTGGGCCCGTCGACAGCCAGGGATGTGACACTCGACTGGCTGCTTTCCGATCCGGCGGTCCTGGTCGCACACCCCGAGTGCAGTCAGCCCGAACCCGATGCCATACGCTGCGAGCTCGGCACGCTGGAGCCCGGTGTCACCCGGCAGGTCGAACTGGAGTTGCGAAACCTGCCGTCGGACTTGTCGGAGCTGGTCGTGGATGCCCTGGTGGCAATCAGCGGCGATGACGGCGGTATCGATCCGGACCTGAACAACAACCACGACAGCGTTTCGGTGCAGTTCATGAAGGGTGGTGATGTCCGGGTATTGATCGACAACAACGTCAGTGCCCTGCTGCTCGGTGAATCGGTGACCTATCAAGTGGTAGTCGAAAACGTCGGCTCGCAGGCGGTAAACCAGATCGATGTATCGGTACCAGTGCCTCCGGAACTGCTGGATGCTGCCTGGACATGTAGCGGTCGTTCGGGAGCCGTGTGTCAGTCTGACGGCATCGGCGACATCGTCGATACGGTGTCGCTGGACCCCCGCCAGCGAGTGACTTATCGCCTCGAGGTCCGGGTTGACCCGTCGACCGATCTGTCGGTGCCCAAGTCGGTGACGGTAACTGCCGTGGCCGACGTCACCCCATCGCAGGCCGATATCAACCTCGTCAACAACGTGGCGGTCATTCAGAATATTGTGGATGTCACCCTGTTCCGGGATCGTTTCGAGGCGGTGCTTGAAACAGAGAGCCAGACCTTGCAGCAGATTGTGCGCGGTGATTCGGCGTGCATCGACACCCGACTGGAATTCAGTGCCATGCCGCGTTTTGCCGGTGGCGGCACCGGTCGTCTCTTTGAGGGACGGGCGACCACTGGAGAAGCAGTTATCTGGCTCGATGCATTCGAGCGTCACGACTGTCGCTGGCTGCAGCTCAGTTACTTGCTGGCCGGCAATGCCGAAGTCAGCGGCTGGCAGGCATGGCCGGCCGGTCGCACCGGCCTGGTGGTGCGCATCGCTGAGGGCATTCCCAGCCTGCAGAGTGGCTCGAATCCAATCTGGCAGGGCGTGGCATCGATCATCGTGATGCCCGAATACTGGCTGCAACCGCCGCTGCGCGTACTTTCCGTTCCAGAAATTTCGATGACGCTGGTTGACTGTTCCGGACCATGATTGACAAGGGCCGTGCAGGTCCAGGATGAATGACATGAAATACGTATTGACATTGTTGATAGGCTTGATGATTGGTTGGCTGCTTTCCGGCTTCTGGACCGAAGTCAGCAGCCCGGACGAACCGTCTGACTGGATTGCCCGGATCGACGGCGAGTTCATTACCGCAGAGGACTTCGTCCATGAAATGCGGCGTCGCGGTGGTAATCGCCCGGGTCAGTATCACGACACCGAGCAGAAAATGGCATTGCTCGAATCCATGCTGTTTCAGCGGGCGGTGGTTCTGGCCGCACGGACCGAAGGGTTGGACAGCCGACCTGAGATTCGGCGCTCGCTCGATCAGATACTGATCAATCATTACTTCCAGAATCATCTGCGCCCCCGGCAGGAGTCGCTGCGAATCAGTGATGAAGCGGTTCGGGAAATGTATGAAGCAAACGCCGACGACTACACCATTCCCGCCCGGCGCCGGGTGGCCATGATTCAAATTGACGTGCCCGACCGCGCACCGCCCGAAGTCAGGGAGTCATTGCGCGAGCGTGCCGAACAAGCGCGCACTCTGGCCACTGAACTCAATGGACCCGTTCCCCACTTCGGCCGCCTGGCGATCGAGTATTCAGAAGATACCGCCTCGCGCTATCGCAATGGCGTCATCGGCTGGATCGGTGAATCAGCTCCGGAACGCTATCGTTTCGATCCCGTGGTCATCGCCGCCGCCAATGCCATGAACGAATCCGGTGACATCTCGGAAGTGCTCGAAGGCGATGGTGCCTATTACATCGTGCGCCTGGTCAGCCTGGAGCCCGCGCGGGCCCGTAGTCTGGAAGAACTGTCCGACGGCATCCGGCAGCGCCTGATGCAGGAGCACTACCGGGCTGAAGAGCAGGCCTTCCGAAGCGAGATTCTGGCCGGGGTGAACACGGAAATCAGGACCCGGGCGCTGGAAGCGATTCAGCCACTCGGGGCGGCGCCCGTCGACGAGCCGCCGATTCCGCCGGCCTTGCCAGCCGACCGTCAGGGGGAGTGATCATGCAGTACAAACTTGATTCAGTTTTTGCGACAGGCCTGATCCTGTTCCTTGGTCTTCCGCTGCTGGCCCAGGCCCAGGTCGCGACCATGGAGCAGAAGATTGAACTCCAGCCGGGCTGGAATTCGGTCTACATTCAAGTCGATCCGGTGGAGCAGAACATTGCCACACTGTTTGCCGGAATGCCCGTGGCCAGCATCTGGCGCTGGCTACCCACCGATGAAGGTGCACGTTTTATCCAGGATCCTGCCGAGGGCCTGGAAAACGTCGAGGGCTGGTTCGCCTGGTTTCCCGAACCCCGCCCGGAAGCCTTTCTGAGCAACCTGTTCCGGATCAATGCCGGCAATGCCTACCTGATCCGGCTTGAGGGCAATCAGAGTCATGAGGTGGTCCTTGAGGGCCGCCCCCGGTTCCGGCCACTGCGCTGGAAGACCGATGCCTTCACCCTGACCGGACTGCCCGTGAGCACGAACGCGCCACCGACTTTTGGTGAGTTCTTCTCCCGTTCGCCCGCCCACCAGAACCAGCCGGTCTATCGCCTCGACAGCAACGGGACCTGGCAGCTGGTCGTACCCGGTTCGACCCCGATCAGGGCCGGAGAGGCCTACTGGATCTTTACCCGCGGCAATTCTGGTTATCAGGGCCGAATGAGCCTGGTACTCGATCAGGGCGATTCACTCGAATACAGCGCCGCCCTGGATACCAATCGCATCGTATTGCGCAACCGTAGCGGTGTGCCCGGCACCTTTCAGGTTCGCCGGATTGGCGCTACCCAGCTGCCTTTGGCCTTTCTCAATGAAGACCCGGAAACCGGGGAAACAGCCTGGCCGTCGTTGCCCTCGGTTCTCAATCTCGAGGCGCCGACGGGCCAGGATGTCTTCCTGAGCCTGGCGGTGATCCGTCGGAACTTTTCGGCCTTTCGAATGGAGCAGATCCTGGAGATTACCGATGAGCATGGCGAACGGGTCTTCCTGCATGCCGGTGGTAATACCATTCAGCCCTTCGTGGCGCCGGGCGGACAGACCGCCGGCACCTCGACCCAAAATGTCACCGAGCGAACGAGTGATTCCCGTTCCCTGGCAGGATTGTGGCTCGGCGAGGTCTCGGTCGACGCCGTCAGTGAATCTCAATTGGCAGGGGTCGAGCCCACGCCGGTCCGGGAACCGTTCGTCAAACGGGTCATCGTTCACGTCGACAATGCCGGACAGGCCCGGTTGCTCAAAGACGTGATCCAGATGTGGGAGGACGGCACCATGGCGCCGAGCGCGATCGATCCGACTGCGATGGAAGTTGACGAACCCGGGCGTTTTGTCCTGATTACCGACTCCGACCTCATCGGCCTGTTCAGCGGTTCCGCGCAGCGTAGCGGTCGACCGGTCGGGCTGCGCTACAGTACCGTGGCCTACGACTTTGACGGCGACGAGCGTGAATTCGATGGTGATTTCCAGCCCGGCGGTCAGATCAGCGTCAGCCTGGTCATGGAACCGGATTTTCCAACCAATCCGTTTCTGCATCGCTACCACCCGGATCACGACAACCTCGATGCAGAGTTTCTGAATTTTCAGAAGGAGGCCTATCAGGTTGTGCGCGAAATGCGCCTGATCCTGACCCCGGACGATCCGTTGGGGCGTACGCCGACGGGCTGGGGTGAGACTATCGTCGGTGGCGTGTTCGAAGAGTCCATCACCGGCCTGCATCGCAACACGATATTCACATCCGGCCAGTTTCGGATGCGGCGGGTGTCCGCCGTGCCGATTCTGAACCAGTAGGACAGGGGTAGCAGGGAATGCTTGACCAAAAATATCAGCGGTTTTCTTTCGGCCGGGCCGGCTGCCATCTCCTTGTGGCGGCGGCATTGCTGGTCTGGGGAAGCCTCGGACATGCGTCCTGGCCGGTGCAGATCGGCAGTTTCAACGATGATGAGATTGTGGCCGTCAAGACATCTCCCTCGGGGGATGTCTTTGTGGCCGGTCATTTCAGCGGCGAAATCGAGATCGACGGGTTCGTGCTCACCCCCCAGGGATTGCAAGACATGTTCATCGCCCGGCTTGGTGGCGGTGGACAGATCAAGTGGATCCATTCGGCTGGCGGTCCCCTGCAGGACAAGGTCACCGATATTGTCCTGGACGACAGCAACAACGTCTATCTGGTCGGGGAGTTTTCCGACCAGGCCGAGTTCGGCGGCAGCCAGATTTTCGCCACCGGTCCGGTCAACGGCTTCGTGGCCAAGATCAACGGCCAGGGTAGCTGGCAATGGGCACGGGTCGTGGAAACCACCAGTGGGCTATCCCGGGTGACCGGCGTGGTGCCGGTTAGGGGTGACGCCACAGTGGTGCCGCAGGTTCCGGATTCGGTCGTGGTTCTGGGTATTTATGAGTGCAACGCGTATTTCGGTGACACCGGGCTCGCAGATCCGGTGCAATTGATCCGGAACGACTGCTTCCCGGGTCGTCAGGACCTTTTCCTGGCCCGCTACAAAGCCAATGGTGACATTATCTGGGCCAAGGACCGCGGCAACGATAGTTCCGGGTTTGAAACAGCCGAACGGCTGGTCATCGATGGTAATTCCCGGATCACCGTGCTTGCCGGTGAACCGGTGGGCGGGCTGGTCCAGTTGTTCGACGACAATTTTTCCGGCAGCATGGGCATGGGCAACTGGGTGGGCAGCGACTCAAGCCGGTCGCTGGTCAGCCGCCCGGGGGCCACGCCTCACCCGTATGCCGCAACCTTCGTATCCGGGGCTCCTCCCCCTTGGTCTCATCCTGGGCTCTCTACCCTGCAAAACTCGATGTTGAGTTTGCGAGGCGGGCCCAACGACGTTCGCAAAAACGAGACTTTCGACACCAGCGCCTTCGAGGGCTTGCAGTTGTCGCTGAAGGCTTATCGCGGGAGTAACGCAAGCCACACTCATGGTCCCTTTTGGGAATTTGTAAGCAGCACCGGGGGGATCAATCAAACTCGGAGAGAGCGAGCGATTACTCATTTTTATCCCGCTGGTTATTTTTCCCAACGAGCGGATTGGACTCCCGAATATCTCCAGATTCAGTACCTGGACCCAAACGGCAACTGGGTCGAGATTGAGCGGCTCCCGGCCGGCGTTGAGGATGCAAAGCCTTTCGACTTCACCGGCTCGAACGTTCTGAATTTGATCGATCCGTCGGCCCTGCATCCGAATTTTCAGCTTCGGTTGCGCATGAATGCCGGCAGTGGCACCAGCACTGTGACTTTGCTGACGGTACGAACCGTCGTGTATCGCCGCACATGTTTTATTTTCTGCGGTAGCTGGTCGGTTTCTTCGGACCAAACCGTTACTTGGGCCGATACTAGCTATTTTGACTGGTGGCATATCGACCGGGTCACGCTCGAAGCGATCCCACAGAATTCCCCGCTGATCTTTCGGGTCACCAATGTCAAGTCCGATAGCGGCCCGACCTTCAATGCCCCGATCGATCTTCCGCAAGGGGTTTCGGTCAAGGACATGGCGCTCAACAGTAGCGGATCGCGGCTGTTTATTCACGGTGACAGGTTCGACACGCTGGGCCCCGCTTTCTGTGGTGGAGCAACTGGCAACGGTGCGTTCATTGCAAGCCTGAATACCGACGCCAGTTTCAACTGTGTGTGGCTTGAGGACTTCGATGGTGGCACCGCTCAGGGCATTACCGTGGATAAGGACGATGATGTCTATGTCACCGGCAGCTTCATCGGCGACATGGAATTCAACAACGAATGGTCGCTTACTTCGAATAGTGCATTGGCCAGCGACGTCTATATCGCCAAGATCGAGGTGGAAGGCGCCACCCCAACCGTGGCCTGGGCAACCGGCGGCGGCGAGCTGGACTCCGATACCGGCATTCCGGCTTTTGCCGGCGGTTTCGACAACGACGCCGGGCTCGCCATCAGCACCGATGGGGTCAGCACCCTGTATGTCGGCGGCAGGTTCCGGTCGGTGGCCTTGTTCGGGCCCTCCGCGAGCCTGGCAGCGGCAGACGGCAGCGATGGCTTCCTGATCAACCTGGGACTGGACGGCCGCTTCTTCGAGGAAAAGGGCTGGATTGCTGGCGTGGCTGTGGTACCGCCGCCTAACGCGGAAGTCAACAGTCTCGTCTTGCAGCCCGATTTCCAGGTCGACGGAGAACCATTCGACGCGATCGGACAGAAGATCTTTGCCTGGGGCGCCCCGGTGCAGGGTCAACCGGCGCAGTTGATTCCCCTGCAGCCTTTCGGCACCATCGAGGTGCTCTGGCGGGTCGAGGGCGACGATGTCACCAGCACGTCCCGGATTCCGGCGCTGGGCAGCATCAGTTGGCCGAACGAGCCGTGCACTGACCTGCTCATCAATGCTTGCTATCAGGTCCACGTGGTCGGGGCACCGGTCGAGGCCGAGCCTCCCACCGGCGATTTCAAGGTGCTCGAGGTCATTGAGCCGATGTCCGGCTCCAGCGGCGCTGCCATCAGTTCCGGCGTCTATACGGCCAATCGCAGCGGAACCGGTGTGGTGGTCTATCTCAATGGTCCAACGCTGGATCCGCAGCTACATCCCACCGTGGTCGAGATCGTCAGATCACTGCCGTATACCGCTGTGCCGTTTTTCATCGACGGCGTCGATACCGAAATCGGTCAGAAAATTACCGATCCGTTCCACAATGAGCCCAACCGCACTGGCTGGGTGGTCAATGAACTGGCGTTCTACGACGGACATGGACCGGATGCTGCCTACAGCCGGCAGGCGCGTACCGGCTCGATCATTCCGGTCAACCGCTACCGAAGTGCCCGTCCCCAGGACCAGGGTCGTGAACTGGCTGTGGCCTGGTATCGCCAGAATGCCAAGGGCGTGTTCTGGCCCGGCAAGGTGGTTCGTTACAGCCCCCATTGGCCTTTTGATCCCGAGCGCATCATCATCGCCAGTCAGACGGGCGGGGAAGTACTGGGCCAGCAGCCACTGAGCCCGCTGATCTTCAACTCGGCCCGGATCTACGTTCAGAATGACTTCGGGTTGCCCGGCTACAATCCCAATGACGAGCACGCGTTCATGGCGCCTTCGGCCCTGGGCTCGGGCCATGAAGCGGTTTTCGCCCTGAGATCGGACTTTGGCAGCAATCTTGCCAATGATCAGGCGGCGGCTTCCGACCCGTATGTGTTGGTCAAGTATTTCGACAATGCCAGCCTGGAGTGGCGGTTCCGGATTTATCGTGTCGATGCGACCGGCGCCGGTTTTTCCAGCTTCCGCTTTCCCGGGACCGCAGGGACCACGGTGGCGCCACCCTATCCGGTCAGCCTGCTGGTGCCGGGCTGTGCTGAAACATTTGTTGACGGTCAGGCAGTGGGTGAACAGCCGCCGCCCCCGTTTTTCCAGGATTACACCAATCAATTGTGGTCCAAGTCCGAAGGCAGCGGAACGGTGCATTACTACTATCCGGCACAACCGGGCTTTTTCACCGACCTGGCCAACAACGACGAAAATGACATTGAGACCTCCGACTGCGTGCCCTGGCTGCCGCGATTGCTGGAGGAGGACGGCGGGTCTGTTTCGTCTCAGAATCCAATCCCGGTCGTCTACGACATTACCTGGCCGGAGAACACGCCACTGCTGACCATCGGTGAAACGCTGATGAAGCCCAAGCGTGGTTTGCCGGATATCTTCAATCAGGCGGCCGTGGAGGTGATCTATGACGAAATTCAGGAAACCAAGCCGAACGCGCTGCCCAGTGACACCCTGGCCCAGCTGCTTGATCCGCTCAATCCACGGTTTGTCTATCTCGACGCGATTCCGGCCGAAATCGCCACAGAACTGCAGACCAACGGTACCCAGGCAATCCTGGGGTCGGCTGACGGCAGCATCAAGTTGCCGGTTTCGATCCGGGATCGAATTTATTACGATCCCCTCAACAATCGGCTGGTATTCATCGGCCTGTTCGATGATACCGGTGCCGGCGAGCCGTTTTTGCTGCTCAACGTGTTGTCCAAGCGCGACCGTGTCACGCTGAAGACTCTTGACGGAGGCGACGGAACCGAAGCTCAGGGGTTCACCAACGATTGCTCGGCACCGAATTCCGGTTGCAGCTGGGACCAGGCGATCGAAGCATTGTTTAGGCTGTCGCGCAACCCGCAGGGCATCGAGAAGATCTGCGTTGCGTCATTCATCGACGATAATCGTGAGCGCATTTGCCAGCAATCCCGGGAAGTAAATGCCGACGACGTCCTGATCGGCTTACAGGATACAAGCGGTCAGGGCATTCTCAGTCCGTTCCAGGCCGTGGGCGTCAAGCCGGCGCTCAGTGCCGGCCTGGCCCAGGGCAGTGGCTACCTGACCGTGGCGATGAACAATGATCCAGGGCTCACGCCGCTCCCGGTCAGCCTGGAAATCATCCGGGTCGGATGCCTGCGTTCGCCACCGCCACCGGATCCGGCCGTGATCCTGAGCACCTACCAGGGCCAGATCAACGTCATTTCGCCGGACAATATCTTCGACGAGCAACTGGTGTTGCGTCACAGCGGCGATTTCGGCGGTAATCCCGATGCCCTGGAATTCGAGTGGTTCTTCAAGCCTGATATCGACGGAACCCCGCCACTACCCGTGCCCGATCCCGAGAACGGTCAGCTCAACGGCTGGATCCAGTTTCCGGTATCCAGCTCCCAGGGGGCTGTGGAAATCAGCATCTCCGGCGCCAATATCCAGACCCTGTCCGACAACTGGTATCTGGCCCGCTATCGTGGCCTTCCGGCCTGCGGCAATGACACTGGCTGGAGTTTGTGGGCCGGCAATCCCGGTGCCACGCCAATCAACCAGTTGGCCCAGCTTGCCGAGGGCTGGGTCAAGCGTGTGGTCCGGCGACTCAATCCCTTTGAAGCCCGGGTGCAGGATTTTGCCCAGGCCGCGACCAACAATTATGCGAGCATGCTGATCCAGCTGGGCGAACGCTACGAAGGTCCGATCGCGTTGAACAACGATCCGGACAATCTGAATAACTTTGGCCTGATCGAGGCCTACACCACAGTAATGCGCCGAGCGATGCAACTGTCCGTGGACGGCACGCCGCCGGTCAACTATGGTCCCGCCAACAATGCCATTCTTCTGGTCGGTTCCCGGCTGGTCGACTTCTATACACTGCTGGGCAATGAAGCCTTTGCCGATGCCCAGGATCCAACCATTGGCATTACCACCAATGCCGGCCAGTTTTCGCTTGCACCAAGCATTTTCAACTTCCAGAATCAGGTCGCATCCTTGCTGGAAGAAGAACTGGTCCTCTTGCGTGGTCGCGATTCCAGCCTGGGCCCGGTGGCCGCCAGCCCGGTCTACAATCGCTTCTTCTGGAACTTCACCAGCGGTGACGGGGAGATTGCCTATGCGCTGAGTTACAACATTTCCGATCAGAACGACGACGGGGTCATCGATGAATTCGATGCTCGTATCATGTTCCCGCAGGGCCACGGCGATGCCTGGGGACACTACCTGACCGCCTCGAAGATCTACTACGATCTGTTGCGCCATCCCTTCTTTACCTGGGAGCCACGGGCAGAGGCCGTTGCCGTTGCCGGTGTGCCAATTACAGTGGATTTCCTCGACGAACGACAGTTCGCTGAAACGGCAGCGGCCAAGGCACGTACCGGGGCCGAAATCGTGGATCTGACCTACCGTTCGCGCTATGTGGAAGACCCCGATGGCCAATGGCAGGGCTACCAGGACACCAACCCCGAACGTGCATGGGGATTGTCCGAATGGGGCCGCCGTTCCGGGATGGGCGCCTACTTCGACTGGGTGACGACCAATTCCATCCTGCCCGATGAGGATCCGGACCCGAATGCGGTTGGCATACAGCGAATCGATCGCACCACCGTGGCAGAGATCGGTGAAATTTCGGCCCACTACCAGAACATCCAGGGCCAGGTGGACAAGGCCGATGCCGGGCTTAATCCGCTAGGCCTGGCGACCGGGGTCGTTCCCTTCGATATCGACCCTTCGCAGATCGACAATAACAAGACCCAGTTCGAACAGATTCTGGAGCGGGCGATGTCGGCGCTAAATAATGCCGTCCAAGTGTGGGATTTCGCCAACAAGCTGACCAACCAGATGCGGCGCAACCAGAATGAGGTCGACGACCTGCGGCTGGCGGCCAATGCCCAGGAGACCGATTTCTCGAATCAATTGATCGAGATTTTCGGGTATCCATATGTCGATGACATTGGCCCCGGCGGCACCTATCCGGCCGGTTATGACGGCCCTGATATCTATAACTACATGCTTATCGATGTTCCGGCGCTGGCAGGAACGGCTTTTGACTTCGACGCTGATCTCGACCGGCCCATTGGAATCAATCGAATCAACCGGTTCACCGGCAGCTATACACCGATGCCCAACGGGGTCAATTTCTTCGACATGACGCCGAGTCCGCCGGACAATCAGCATGTCGGCAGTGACGGTCAGTCCTGTTCGGGTGAACCGACCTCGAAGGGCTGCGCGCTGGGTGAACTGGATGTCGATGATAGTCTCGAGGTGCAATACACCACCATCGAGTCACCAGACTTTGGCTTCTGGTTCACGAAACCCGAGGAGTGGACAGGCAGTCGCCGGGCCCCCGGCGAGTTGCAGCAGATACTGCAACAAATGCTGCAGGCCCGGATCTCCCTGCAACAGGCGGTGCTGGAATACGATGCCCTGCGCGATAGCATTGAAAGTGAAATCGAAACACTGCGGGCCGTGTTCGATGTCACGGAAGACAATCTCAACATCAAGATCGGTCACCGGAACGAACTCAGGAATCTGACCATTGCGGTCGAGACCATGAAGGCGGCGTCCACCGTGGCGAAGCGTGCCGGACAAATGCTGGACTTCACCTTCAAGAGTACTGTTGAATGTATTCCGACGGTCTTTATTGCCGGCCTGGCGGCCGGGGGTGACATGACGTCTGGTATTCGCTGTGGTATCAAGGCTGCCGGCAATATTCCAAAACTGGTGCTCGATACCGTGGCCGATGGCCTGGATATTGCCGCCAGTGCCACGGGTGCGGCCAAGGAGGATGTCAGCCAGATGGCGGGCATCAAGACCGCGATCAACGATGCCAACATAGCGCTGTTCAATCAGGTTGGCGAGATTGACGCACTGATGCGCAGGGAACCGATACTGCGATCCGAAATCTTTGCCCGCACCGAAGCCATCAATCAGCTTACCGGCAACTACCAGGCGACCCTCGCCGGTGGCTTGCGTACCCTGGAGCGCCTGATAGCCTTCCGGCGGCATGGCGCGGCCGAGGTTCAGGAATACCGGTATCAAGATATGGCCTTCCGTATATTCCGCAATGACGCGCTGCAGAAATACCGGGCCGCCTTCGACCTGGCGGCTCGCTACGCCTACCTGGCGGCGGCGGCCTACGATTACGATACCAACCTGCTTGGCAGCGACGGTCGCGCCGGACAGCGTTTCCTGACCGATATCGTGCGCCAACGCAATCTTGGCCAGATCATCGGTGGCGAACCCATTCCCGGCTCGCCGGGCCTGGCCAATACCCTGGCCCAGCTCAAACTCAATTTTGATGTCCTGAAAGGGCAGATGGGCTTCAACAATCCCCAGGTCGAGACCAACCGGTTCTCGCTCCGGCGTGAATTGTTCCGAATTCCGGATGGTCCCGAAGGTGATGAGCAGTGGCGCAGGCGCCTGGAAGGCGCCCGGGTCGGCGATCTGTGGTCAGTACCCGAATTCCGGCGCTATGCGCGGCCGTTCGCGGCCCAGTCTGCCGGGCCGCAGCCGGGACTGGTGCTGGAGTTTACGACGAATATTTCATTCGGGCTGAACTTCTTCGGCTGGGACCTGGGACCCGGCGACAGCACCTATGATTCCAGCCGATTTTCCACCCGGGTTCGCTCGGTCGGCACCTGGTTTGGTAACTACGCTGAGTTGCCGCTGGCCGAGACACCGCGCATCTACCTGTTCCCGGTCGGGGCTGACGTGCTTCGTGCCCCCGATGCCAACGACTTCACTGTTCGGGAATGGCAGGTTCTCGATCAGGTCGTTCCGATCCCATTCCCGATCAGCACGCAGGATCTGGAGCGTTTCGACTGGATGCCCATTTCCGATACGCTCAACGAGTCTCCAACCGAGATTCGCCGCTACTCGCGACTTCCGGCATTCCACTTCCAGGAACCGTTCGATAGCTCGCAGGTTGTCTCTGACAGCCGGCTCATCGGAAGGTCAGTCTGGAACCGGCGCTGGGTCATCATCATCCCTGGCGGGACTTTCCTGGCCGACCCGGTGGAAGGGCTGGAAACCTTCATCAACGGGCAATTGATTCCGGGCGGTGGCGGAGAACGGGATGGACAGGGCGTCAACGACATCCTGATCTTTTTCAAGACATACTCGTACTCGGGGTCGTGATCATGAAACGTTTCGCATACGGTTTCGCAATAACGCTCATGCTGGTTCTGGCTGGGCCGCACGCCGAGGCAGGGCTGGTAGCGCCCGATCACATTCTCTATGGAAATGTCTCGCTATTCGGCCAACCAGTCGCGGCGGGCACCGTCATCGAGATGCGTCGTGCCGGCCAGGGAGAGGTGATGGTCCGCTACATCCTGGGTCGGGATTCGCGCTTGGGCGAGCAGTACGCGTTGCGCACACCGATGGATGTGATCGGCCCTCGAGTCGAGGGTCGTGCACGGCCGGGCGACCCGGTCGAGATCTTTATCGGTAGTCGGTTGGCTGGCGAGACCAGCATCGGCCTGGAGGGCAGGGCTGTACGCCTTGATCTCGATCCACAGAACATGGGTGCTGGCCCGAGTATTTCCATCGATGATGTTCAGGTGCTGGAAGGGAATGCAGGCCTGACCCCGGCAACGTTTACCGTGGAAATGAACACCACCGCCGATGACACCACGGTGATCGATTGGCATACCGAAGACGTCACGGCCATCGGGGGAGCAAGCTGCGAAGCGGGAATTGATTACCTGGAAGCTGCCCAGACCCTGGAAATTCCGGCCGGACAGATGCGGGGACAACTAACGGTACAGGTTTGCGCCAACGAGGTTGTCCAGCCGAATCGGGAATTTCATGTCGTGCTGGTTCCACGGACGGAGGCACAACTGGACAAGGGTGTCGGTATCGGCCTTATTATCGATGACGATAACGTGCCCCGTCTGCAGGTTGCCGACGCTACCATTTTGAAGCCCGAAGCCGGGACTGTCTCGATGACGTTCACGCCCACGCTGTCGCGCAGCCATGAAGTCGACATCAGTGTCGATTATCAGACCCAGGATCTTGACGCTATTGCCGGCCTGGACTATGAGTCTGCTGCCGGCACCTTCACCATTCCGGCCAATAAATTGTCGGCCCAGGTCCAGGTAACGATTTTCGGTATCGCCGATATCGAGCCGACCAAGCGCTTCGAGCTGACCTTTGCCGATCCGGTCAACGTTGACATCGACGGTGTCAGCGCGCTGGGAAATATCGTCGATCCGCGCTTCGATCCCAGCCTGATCCACGATGACGACGTCGTCAACGGTGAAGACGGCATCACTGGCCTGACCGAGCCCTCCGCCATGGCACTTTCGCCGGACGGAAGACAGGCCTATGTGGTTAGCGAAAGCGGTCATTCCGTGCTGGTTTTCGATCGAAATCTTTCAACCGGTCACCTGTCCTGGGTCGCTACCCACGACACCTCCAGCCCTGGCTTTGAAACCGCCACGCTGCAGGGGCCAATGGCTATTCGTGCCAGTGCCGATGGGAAGAATGTCTATGTCGCCTCCAGGCTGAGCAAGGCCATCGTGGTGCTTGAACGCGACCAGAATTCGGGTGCATTGTCGTTCATCGAGAACCAGATCCACAATCTGCCCACGCGCGAAGGCAGCGATGTGATCGTCAAGGGGTTGACTGGCGTCAAGGCGTTGCATGTGACCGACGACGGCGGTCATGTTTATGCGCTCGGCGCAGAGGATCACGCATTGTCCGTATTTCATCGTGACCCGGCCACCGGCGAACTGACCTTCATCGAGGCCTATTTCAACGACACGCCGGATCCTGCCGGTACCGTGGTCAAGCATATGAACCGGCCGTCCGGGCTAATCAGTTCCAGCGATGGTGCCAATGTCTATGTGGCATCGCGCTTTGGCAACGCCGTGCAGGTGTTTGGCCGCGACAATGATCCCGACAGCGACAACTTCGGCCGACTGAGCTATCAGACGTCCTACAAGAACGGCTTGGCCGGAATTTCGGGGCTTGCCGGAGCCTTTGACCTGGTGATCAGTCATGATGACCGGCAGGTCTATGTCATTGCCGAACAGGACAACGCAGTCGTCTGGTTCGACCGTGAAACCGATGGGTCGCTTTCTCTGCGCAAGAAATGGACGAAGGGTGATACGGGATTGCCTGGGTTGGGCGGACCGCAGGGCATCGCCCTGGCACCGGCCGGCGATGAATTGTTCGTCACCGGATTCGGTGATCACAGTCTGACCGTGTTCCGTCGCCACAGCGACAGCAATGATTTCGAGGTTGGCGAGCTCAGCCCGCGTCAGACATTCTTTGACAATGAAGGCGACGTCACGCATATGGCCGGCCCGCTGGCCGTGGTGCCCAGCTTCAACCATCGACATGTTTACGTGGTGGCGAATGAAGACAACGCCATCGTGTTGTTCCGGCGAGTGTTGAGCGATGAGCTATTCCGGGATCGGCTGGAGGCGAAGTGAACAGTCGGCCGCACGGTGGAAAAGTCTCGAAGGCCGGCTGCACTTTGTTGGCGCAACGCTGGAGCCGCTGGATATTGGCGTGTT
>RECK01000213.1 GCA_007694055.1 Wenzhouxiangella sp. | reverse complement strand
GCTAAAGCACTAAAAGCAAAACCAGGGAACCACGGAAGACACGGAAAGCACGGAATGGGCTGAATGACGTTTCCGTGTCTTCCGTGTTTTCCGTGGTTACAAAGATTTGCCTTTGTGTTTTTCATTTAAAAAAACAACAGGGAAAAAAGTGATCGTGAGAGACGCAGAGACGCGGAGCAACGCGTTTGCTTTAGTTTTTCCTGAAGTCGTGTTTCTCTGCGTCTCAGCGTCTCAGCGTCTCTGCGCGAGTGAGCTTTTTTGTTTACACCGCGACAGCGGGCCTGGAAACGGGACCGAAGACTCCGCGAGAAAACGCTTTTCCGTCTTGATTCCCGAACAGCTTGGCGTTTTCAGGGTTTGCTTTCGGTCAGATGTTATTTTGTAGGCATGAAGAGCGCTGAACTGTTTGTCAAATGCCTGGAAGCTGAAGGTGTCACACAGGTTTTCGCCGTACCCGGCGAGGAAAATCTCGACCTGGTCGAGGCGCTGCGTGAGTCTTCTATCAAGCTGATCGTCACCCGCCATGAGCAGGGCGCCGGCTTCATGGCCGCCTGTTACGGACGCCTGACCGGCAAGCCGGGTGTATGCCTTTCCACGCTGGGGCCTGGAGCGACCAACCTGGTCACACCGGCCGCTTACGCCGAACTCGGCGCCATGCCCATGGTGCTGATCACCGGTCAGAAGCCGATCAAGACCTCCAAGCAGGGGCATTTCCAGATTGTTGATGTGGTTGACCTGATGCGGCCGGTCACCCGCTATACCCGCCAGGTGGTGTCCGGCGAAACCATTCCCGCGCGCATGCGCGAGGCGTTTCGCCGGGCCGAGGAAGAACGACCCGGGGCAACCCACCTGGAAGTACCCGAGGATATCCTGCGCGAAACCGTCAGCGCGACGCCCGTCCAGGCC
The DNA here is from genome assembly GCA_007694055.1 of Wenzhouxiangella sp. GTDB lineage: Bacteria > Pseudomonadota > Gammaproteobacteria > Xanthomonadales > Wenzhouxiangellaceae > Wenzhouxiangella. The sequence continues at coordinate 2,562 of RECK01000213.1, read as the reverse complement.
AGCCAGACCCGTCGGCCGGTGGCCGAGGAAAAGGCCGTCGCCCGGGCCGTAGCCGCCATTGAAAAGGCCCGGCGACCGCTGCTGATGATCGGTGCCGGGGCCAACCGCAAGATGACCTCGCGCATGCTCAGGGTTCTGGTCGACAAGACCGCGATCCCGTTTTTCAGTACCCAGATGGGCAAGGGCGTGGTCGGCGAGACCGACTGCTGGATGGGCACGGCCGCATTGTCCGACGGCGACTACGTGCACCGGGTCATCGAGCACGCCGACTGTATTGTCAACGTCGGCCATGACGTGGTTGAAAAGCCGCCGTTTCTGATGCGCGACGACAAGCGCACCGTCATCCACATCAATTTCTCCAGCGCTGCCGTCGACCCGGTCTACTTCCCCCAGATCGAAGTGGTCGGCGATATCGCCAACGCCATCTGGCAGATCGGCGAGCGCATCAGCGTGCAGTCGCACTGGGACTTCGAGTTTTTCCACCGGGTCCGAACCGCCATGCTGGAAGACCTGGACAGCGGCCGCAGTCTCGATGGTTTTCCCGTTCATCCCCGCCGGCTGGTCCATGCCGTGCGCAATGCCATGCCCGAAGACGGCATCGTGTCGCTGGACAACGGCCTGTACAAGGTCTGGTTCGCGCGCAACTACCGGACCACGCGCCCCAATACCCTGCTGCTGGACAACGCCCTGGCCACCATGGGCGCCGGTCTGCCGGTGGCCATGGCCGCGCGCCTGGTCCATCCCGATCGCAAGGTGCTGGCCGTGTGCGGCGACGGCGGCTTCATGATGAACTCCCAGGAGCTGGAAACCGCGGTGCGCCTGAAACTGGACCTGGTCGTGCTGATCCTGCGCGACGATGCCTACGGCATGATCCGCTGGAAACAGAAAGACATGGACCTGCCCGATTTCGGCATGGATTTCGGCAACCCCGATTTCGTGCGCTATGCTGAAAGCTACGGTGCCCATGGCCACCGGGTCGAAAGCACCGGACAACTGGAGAAGCTCCTGCACGAGTGCCTGGAGGCTGGCGGCGTACAAGTCATCGACTGCCCCATCGACTACTCAGACAGCCAGCCCGAACTGATGCAAAGAATCGCCCAACGCGCCAGCAAACTGACCCCGTAAACCGTAAAATCCCATGTCCCCAAAACCCTACCCCTACTATCTCGCCAACCGCCCCATCCAGGCCAACCAGGACCTGGAGGTCACCGACAAGCACACCGGCAAGGTCGCCTACCATGTCGCCCAAGCCAAGGACGCCGAGGTCGACCAGGCCATCAGCGCCGCCGTTGAAGCACGCGAGGCCATGGCCCGACTTCCGGCCTTCAAGCGCCGTGATGTGCTGCTGCACTGCGTCCAGCGCTTCAAGGAGCGTCATGACGAACTGGTCGAGGTGCTGATCGTCGAAGGCGGCAAGGTCATTACCGATGCCAGGGGCGAGGTCGGACGTCTGATCGAAACCTTCCAGATCGCGGCCGAGGAGGCGACCCGGATCGGCGGTGAGGTCCTTCCCATGGACATTGCCGCACGCGCGGAAAAATTCTGGGGCATGTGGAAGCGGGTGCCGATCGGCCCGGTTTCCTTCATCACCCCGTTCAACTTTCCCTACAACCTGGTCGCCCACAAGGTCGCCCCGGCCATTGCCGCCGGCTGCCCCTTCGTGCTCAAGCCGGCCGAAAAGACCCCGGTCGGGGCCTTGCTGATCGGCGAGATCCTGGCCGAGTGCGACGATCTGCCGCCCGGCGCCTTCTCCATCCTGCCGGTCAATCGCGACGAGGCCGCACGCTTCACCGAGGACGAGCGGCTGAAGTTGCTGAGTTTTACCGGCTCGGACAAGGTCGGCTGGATGCTCAAGGCAAAGGCCGGCAAGAAGCCGGTGGTCATGGAGCTGGGCGGCAACGCGGCCTGCCTGGTCGACGAAGATGCCGATATCGATGACGCGGTTGATCGCCTGGTCTTCGGTGCCTTCTACCAGTCCGGCCAGAGCTGCATCTCGGTCCAGCGCGTGCAGGTGCACGAGGCCATCTACGACGAGCTCAGATCAAAGCTGGTCAAGAAGGTGGCCGGTCTCAAGCGCGGCGACCCGCGCGATCCCGATACCTTTATCGGTCCGATGATTTCCGAAGACGACGCCAAACGGGTGGTCGAGTGGATCACCGAGGCCGTGGACAAGGGCGCGCGCTGCCTGGTCGGCGGCGAGCGAGATGGCATCATCGTCACCCCGGCCGTACTCGAAAATGTGGACCGGGACTGCCGCCTCTACGACAACGAAGTCTTCGGCCCGGTTCTGATCCTGGAGCCTTTCAGCGACTTCGATAAGGCCCTGGAGGTGATCAACGCTTCCCGCTACGGTCTGCAGGCCGGCCTGTTCGTGCGCGACATCGGCAAGATCCGCAAGGCCTGGGATCGCCTCGATGTCGGCGGCGTGATCATCAACGACATCCCCGCCTTCCGCGTCGACCACATGCCCTACGGCGGCGTGAAAGACTCCGGCCTGGGCCGCGAAGGCATCCGCTATGCCATCGAAGACATGACGGAGATTCGGTTACTGGCGGTCAGGGA
>RECK01000367.1 GCA_007694055.1 Wenzhouxiangella sp. | reverse complement strand
GGCCACTTGCCCTTCGGGCTGCCTGCGGCAGCGAGCTCGCGCCTTTGGCGCTCGGTTCGAACCTGATTGTTGATTGTCGCAGGTTCGACTTGAATCAGCTTCTGGCTGTGCGGGCTTCGAAGCGGTCTTGGGCCGGCCAAAAAATGGCGTCCCGGGCAGGAGTCGAACCTGCGACCTGCCGCTTAGGAGGCGGCTGCTCTATCCTGCTGAGCTACCGGGACGTGGGCCCAAAGTCTAGCAGACTCAGGTGGTATTCAGCCTATAGCTCGGGCAGATCGCTCAGGACTTCGCCTCGCCAGCCGCTCAGCCAGTCGGGTTGCTCTCCCCGCACCAGGCGGGTCAGCTCGCGCTTGCTGGCGATCAGGGCCGGATCGATTTCCAGGGCCTCGGCCTGTTGACGAACCACTTGCTGGGCTGCCTTCAGCCAGGTGCGCTGTTCCGGGCTCAGTGCATTGAGTTCGGCAGGGCGTTCAAAATTCTCGGCTGGCCCGATCTCATCGAGTTGTTCCAGCAATTGCTTGCCTTGGCGACGACGCAGGCCCGCCGGGAGCGCGGACAGGGCGGCTTCCTGGACGCCCGATCCGGCCAGAGCGTGCGCGATTTCGATCAGGGCCTCGTCACGCACAACGAAAGAGCGGGGCAGATCCCGTTCTCTGGCCTGCTGGTCGCGCCAGGTGACCAGCGTCGCCAGCCAGGCCAGGGCAGGGTCTTCCAGTCTACCGGCGCCCTTGACCCGGGCCAGGGACTGGTCGGTCGGCCCGTCGTGCTCGGCGCGATCAACCAGGCGCTGGCAATCTTCTTCCAGCCATGCCAGCCGATCACGGGCCTCCAGCGCTTCGCTCAGGTGCGCTTGAAGTCGTGGCAGCCAGATGACGTCCTGGGCCGCATAGTCCAGCAATTCCGGGGCCAGCGGGCGTTTGCACCAGTCAGAGCGCGCCTTCCCGCCGGGTAGCGTTACGCTGAAGCAGTGCTCGACCAGGTTCTCGTAGCGAACCTGCAGCGGCAGTCCGAGCATGGCGGCAGCAATCTGGGTATCGAACAGGGGGCGCGGCAGCTTGCCGGTAAGAATGCGAAAGATTTCCAGGTCTTCGCCAACGCTGTGAAGAATCTTGATCGTCTCGCGCCGCTCCAGCATCTGGCCCAGTTCCCCTAGCGGATGGGCTTGTGCCACGTCAAGCAACCAGACTTTTTGACCGTCGCAGATCTGGACCAGACCCGGGCGCGGGAAGAAGGTTCGTTCACGAACGAATTCCGTATCCAGTCCGATTGTGGTAGTTTTAGCCCAGTGCAGCGCAGCTTCTTCAAGATTGGGCTCGGGATTCAACAACTTGGCCTCGCGGGCCATGGTCCTGGCCAGATCGATCTCGGGCGAGCTGGGTGCAATTGTTTGCAGTGATGTAGGCACGATTTTTAAGCAAAATATGGATGAATTGGAGGGTTCAGGCCGTCAACCAGGCCAGGCGGCGCAATCTGAAGTCGCCAAAACCGCTATTCTACCGTCTCTCCAGCACACGAACCGTTATGCCTAGCAAGGGGTTTTGATGAAAAATTTACTTCTGTTTCTGATGGCCACGCTCCTGATTTGTGCTGGCAATCTTCATGCCCAGGATCCGGAATCCGTCCCGGAGAGCCAGGAGGCCAGTGAGCCCGAAGATGAGCGGCAGCGCCGCGGCGTCCGCCGACTCGGCGATGTCGTTGGCGAAGGCAGCGATGAGTGGTCAATGGATATTCCTTCAATTGACATGCCTGCGCAGCCGGTCGAACCGCAGCCGGAGGTCAATCTGCCTGACCCGGAGCAGGATGCGCTGTTGCAAAACCTCCTGACCCGGCGTGCCTTTGTCCCCGATGATCCGGATATTCAGGCGGCCCTGGAAAGCCTGATGGACCAGGTAGGCGCCGATGCCAGGGCAGCCCTGAATGCAGGAAATCTGGAGCAGGCCCAGCAATTGGTCAGTGTCATGGCCGAATTCACCCCGAATCGTGCCGTTATCAGGGACGTCAGGGCTGAAATTACCCGCCGTGCTTCGGTCAGTCAGACACTGTCCGAAGCCGACGCAGCGCTAGCCGCCGGACGTCTGGTGACACCGCCCGGGCAGAGCGCCGCAGATCTCTACCAGCAGGTATTGGCACTCGAGGCGGGAAATGCAGCGGCCCAGGCCGGCCTGGACAACACCCAGCAGGCGCTGATTGCCGAAGCCGTGGAATTGGGCCAGGAGCTGGACTTCGAGGGTGCCGAAGGTTTGCTGCTTCGAGCCGAAGATGTTTTTGATGCTCCCGATCGAATCGAGCAGGCGCGGGCCAGCATTGGGGAGTTTCGAGCTGAATACAGCAGCGAGCTGGACCGCCAGGTTGTTCAGAACATTGATCAGGGAAATTACGATCAGGCCGAGGCAGGAATCACCCAACTTGTCGCCCTGGGTCATGATCGCGAGCGAGTGGACGCACTGCGCAGTTCGCTTGCCGACGCCAGGGTTTACGGTGGTTTCGAGCCGGGCCAGGTGTTTTCCGACACGATATCCCGTCTCAATCGGGAGGGGCCGAACATGGTCGTGATCCCGGCCGGAAGCTTCATGATGGGTTCTCCCGACAACGAATCGGATCGGTTCAGCAACGAGGGCCCTCGCCACCGGGTGACCTTCGAGCGCGGTTTTGCCCTGTCCCGGACCGAAGTGTCGGTTGGAGATTTTGCGGCATTTGTACGCGATACTGGCTATCGTACCGATGCCGAGCGGACCGGTAATTCCCGCGTTTATGATCTGCGTACCGGGCGCATGGATCGCCAAAACAACATCACCTGGCGTAATGACTACGTCGGCGACCCCGCTGATGATGAGCTGCCGGTTATCCATGTGTCATGGAACGACGCCCAGGCCTATGCTCGCTGGCTCAGGCAGCAGACCGGCCGTAACTATCGTCTGCCCTCCGAGGCAGAGTTCGAATATGCCTTGCGTGCCGGCAGCCAGACTCGCTTCTGGTGGGGCGATGGATCCCCAGGCAACGTGGTCGAAAATCTCACCGGTGACGGCGACAGCTCTCCCACCAACGCTCGTTGGAACATCGCCTTTCGGCGCTATTCGGACGGATACTGGGGTCCGGCGCCGACCGGTAGCTTCGAGCCCAACCCCTTCGGTCTTTACGATATGGCCGGGAACGTCATGGAATGGACCGAAGATTGCTGGCATGACAGCTTTGTCCGGGCTCCTGGCGATGGATCGGCATGGGTCAATCCGGGCTGCGAGCGACGCGTCATCAAGGGCGGCTCCTGGTCGAGCACACCGGCCATGTCGCGTTCGGCTTTCCGTCTTTCCAGTACCCCGAACAGTACCGACATGCGCGTCGGGTTCCGCGTGGCTCGGGATCTTTAGCGCCCGACTCGCGTTGGTCGCAGTGGACTTGAAAGAGCTTGTATCCGGATCCCGCAAACCCTGACTGCCCGAAAATTACTGAGTAGTCAGGGTCGGCCAGGAGG
>RECK01000164.1 GCA_007694055.1 Wenzhouxiangella sp. | reverse complement strand
CGTGTACCGCATATCGTCGCACCCGGCTGTTTCACCGACTCCACGGTCAATTTGTCCGATACAGCACATGCCGTATCGGGTTACTGCGGCACCTCGATGGCGTCGCCCGTGGTTTCGGGCGCGGTAGCTGTCTGGGCCGAAAGATACATCCAGGAATTCGCCGTCAACCCCTCGCCGGCGCTGGTCAAGGCGGTGTTTACCGCCGCTGCCCAGGACCTGGTCGGCAATGCCAATGCCGATGGCCAGACCATGGGCCACCGCCCGGATCGCTTCCAGGGCTACGGCCGGCTTGATCTCGACCTGGTCATGAATCATGGCCTCGAGGTCTTCCTCTACGACCAGCAGACCGTATTCACCGAAGCAGGCCAGAACTGGGGTATCAACGTATCTCCGGTCGACCCGGATCAACCCATGCGCATCATGCTGGCCTGGACCGATGCACCAGGCCACGGCAATGGCGGCACCACGCCAGCCTGGGTCAATAACCTGGACCTGTCAGTCAGTGCCCAGAACCTGAACTATTTCGGCAACAACGTCGGCAGCGACGGCTGGTCGGCGTCCGGCGGCCTGCCCGACGAACGCAACAACCTCGAGGGGGTCTTCCTTTCTCCAGCCCAGCATGGCGGCGATAGCGTCGACATCATGGTCGTCGCCACCGATCTGGCCGGCGATGCCCTCAACCCGTGGAACCCGGGCGATCCGTCGCAGGATTTCGCCCTGGCCTGCTACAACTGCCTGATCGGCGACCCGACCTTCGCCCTTGGCACGTCGGCACCCGCCGCTGAGGCCTGTATTCCCGACGACGATGTCAACGAGATCCAGCGCCTGGTCAACGTGTCCGCCATCGGCCCCTTCACCGATCTGATCAGCCTTGGGACATCCGCTCTACCCGCCGGTGTTGACAGCTCGATCGAGCCGGAACAGGTCAATGCACCAGCGCAGGTCAGCTGGACGCTCGGCATCAGCAACACTGCCCTGCCTGGCGAGTACCTTGTCGAACTGGTTGGGTCCGGTGCCGACATCAGTCGCGCCTTGCCGTTCAACCTGACCCTGTTCGGGGCGCTGGACAATGCGCCGACCTTGCAGCATCCAGCAGCAGGAGCTACCGACCTGGTACTGCGCCCGGTTTTTGCCTGGGAACCCCTGGCTGGCGTCAGCGGATACCGGATCCAGATCGCCGAACAGTCCGATTTCAGCACGACCCTGGTCGATGCCGAACTCACTGAAGCAGGCTTCCGTCCCGACAATGAACTGGAAAAGGACGGAGTCTACTACTGGCGTGTAGCCGGCGCCAACCTTTGTGGCGATGGCGACTGGTCGCCGGTTCGCAGCTTCACCACCCGGCTCGATCCGGCCAGCTCGCTTTCCGACGAGACATTGAGCTTCACGCTCGTACCCAACGCCGGCGCCGCTCAGGGGCTGGGTCTGACCAACACCGGCACCGGCAATCTGACCTTCCAGGTCTTTACCGATGAACCGGGTGCCGGACGTGACACACACGATGCCGACCTGGATGAGGATCTGGCGGTAGACGCATTCAACTTGCCGGGCAACGGCACCCATGAAACCAGTGCTTTCGCCGGCAACACCTCGCGCGGCAAAGTGGTCGGCTTTTCATTCGATGGCACGGTCAGTGGCATCAGCGGCAACGCAACCTGGGCTTCGGACCTGGTCCTGACGCTAACGTCGCCGGATGGAATCAGTTACACGGTCGGCGGCTATGAGACCGGCCATCCGCCGTGGGACTTCAACGGTTCAGGATCCAACAACAACGGTCGCTATACCAGTACCCACATCGGCGACGATATCTTTGGTGAATCCGGCGCTGAAGATCTGGGCGAATGGCAAATCCGATTCGATCATTCATGGACCAACGCCATGAACTGGTCAAGTGTCACCATTACCTTGCACAAGCGCCCGCCACCGTTTTGCCGTGATGACACCACGCCGGCCACCTGGCTTTCGGCTTCCCCGCCTTCCGGCAGCGTAGCTGAAGGGCAGACTGCAATCATCGACGTACAGGTCGATGGCACGGGCTTGAGTGCCGGTGATTACCTGGCCTACCTGTGCATGGCAACCAATGATCCGGATGCAGAATTGATCGCCGTACCGATCGAGCTGAAAGTCGACCCCCTGGCCGAGCCGGTTATCGACGCAAACCCGGTCAGCCTTGCCCTGTCAGTGCTTCCCGACAACCAGGGCACGGCCTTTCTGGAAATCGGCAACCTGGGCGGCGCCACGCTGGATTGGAGCCTGAGCGCGGCCGAACCCGATGCCGAGTACGGGCGCCTGGTCAGTCGCGATGAACTGGTCCCGTTGGCCCTGCCACGCGGCAGTTCGCGCGCTGGCAGTCAGCCGGCCAGCAGCGGTCATTTCGAGCCGTTGATCCAGGGAGCTGGCACGCTGGCGCCGATTGCCGGTAACTGGTCCGAAGGCTTTGATGATATTGCCACCTTGCCCGACTCCGGCTGGGTGCTCAATAATCGCAGCCAGCCCGTGGGTCCGGTCGGCTGGTTCCAGGGCAACCAGGACACTTTTGACGCCCACGCCGGGGCCGCCGACAGCTACATTGCGGCCAATTTCCTGAGCACGATCGAAGATGGAGCAGGCACGATCAGCAACTGGCTGATCAGCCCGGAGATAACGCTGGTTAACGGTACCGAGATTCGTTTCTGGACGCGCACAGTCGACGACTCAATAGGCTTCGAGGATCGTCTACAGGTCCGCTTGAGTGATTCGGGCAGCAGCACGGATGTCGGTGACTCAGCCAGCAGTGTTGGTGACTTTGACGAGTTGCTGCTCGATATCAACCCGACCTATTCGTCTACCGGCTATCCGCGTGAGTGGACCGAGTACGTGCTTGAAGTTCAGGGCCTGCCTGAAGCCACCACGGGCAGAATCGCCTTCCGCTACTTTGTCGAGAACGCCGGCGGCCAGGGTGACAATGGTGACTACATCGGCATCGATACTTTCAGCATCACTCAACCCGACCTTGTCGGCTGTCAGTCGCCGACGACCCTGCCCTGGCTGGACTTCGACCCGTCCTCAGGTCAGACAGCGCCCGGCAACATCAGCCAGGTCACGGTCACGCTGGATGCGGATGGGCTTGCCGAAGGCATTTACGAAGGCCTGCTCTGCCTGGAAAGCAACGATCCGGCAACGCCTCTGATCGAAATCCCGGTGCTGATGAACGTGGCCGGCGATGACGTTTTCGCCGATCGTTTCGAGCAGTAGTCAGGAAAGGGTGTATCCGGACCTGGCAATGACCTGGGCCCGCCGCAGTGATCTTCCATACTTGTGGGAGATCATGGCGGGTCAAATAAAAGGGTCTATCCGAATCTCGCAACAGACAGGGGACCACCGGGAGCGGAGGTGGGCTCCACTGCTCGTAGCGCATAGTCGCGGCTTTGGGAAAGGAGGTTGGATGGGTAGAGGCCAGGTGCCGAGTGGCCCTGCCCGGTGCCGGGCCC
>RECK01000232.1 GCA_007694055.1 Wenzhouxiangella sp. | reverse complement strand
ACCACAGCGAGACCGAAGCCGGTCGCGATCGCGCTCAGGGCGATGTAGGCAAAAAACTGAAAGTGCTCGACCAACAGACCGGCCCCCGTTTTGACGAGGTACCAGCGTGAGCGATCAGGGAGTCCGGAACGTGTCCGGAAGTTGAACGTTTATTGAACTTGCGATGTCGGGCTGCAGCGATCAGACGGCGGAAGCTCGATCCGCCAGGCCTCACCGCGCAAGTCGTCAAGTGCGTTTTCGGCGCGCCGACAGCTGGCCTGATCGGCGGCAGTGACCCACAGCAGACGGGCTGCCGGGAAGTGACGAGGGGCCCAGTCGGCGAGCATCGGATTGAGCCGGAGCAACAGCGAATGGCCCGGGTCCAGTCGATGCAGTGAGGCGGCAATCTCGACAATCAGATCAGCGCCTGAAGACGTGTCGACATCAATCCCGGCCAGCAACTCGTCAACCCTTCTCTCAAGATCCGGCCACGGCTGCGCCGACAAACCGGCACGAAAGAACAGGGCCTGGTAGATTTGGCGCAGACGCGGGTCGTCGAACGCCAGGGTTCGAAGATCCAGCTCCTCAAGCAGCGCCTCCACCTCTTGACCCCGGTCGAGGCCAAGCCGGACTTTCTCGGCCAGGACAACGATGCGGCCTTGCTCATTGTCAATGAAATCGTAGGCCTCGGCGGCCTCGCTGAAATAGGCCTCGGCGCCGCGCCAATCCTCCAGCGCACGCAAGCTGCGCCCGATTGACAAGGTAGTCTGGGCAACGCCCGCTGTTTCTCCCCGAGTCCGCGCCAGCACCAGGGATTCGGTGGCCAGATCACGTGCCTGGCGGTAGTCTCCCCGACGCTGGGCTGCGTGCGCCAGGTCAGCCAACACAATGCCGCGGCCGCGCTCGTTGCCGGTTTCGGCATACAGAGCCAGGGCCTCTTCGAGCATGGCGCTGCCTTCGGCAAGGCGTCCCTGCCGCAAAGCCAACTCACCCAAGGCAGAAAGCGTGCTGGCAGCCTGATCGCGAAGCCCCATACCGAGGCGAACTTCGTAGGCTTGACCGAGGTGGAGCATGGCCGGGTCGTCGAGGCCGCGCTTAACGTAGTGATAGCCCAGATTATGCTGAGCGCGAGCCTGCTTGATTCGATTACCCCGCAAGCGATAGCTCTCAATGGCCTCGACCAGCAGGCGCTCGCCGCGCTCGAACTCGCCCTGGCTGCTGGCCAGCATACCGAGGTTGGCCGTAATATCGGCCAGGCTGTCGTTGGCGCCAAGCTTCACGAAAACGTCTCTGGCGGCCAGGTAGGCCTTCTCGGCCTGGTCCATTTCACCGGCAAACCAGTATTGATTGCCCATGGTGGTCAAAACGCTGGCTTCCAGGCGCGGATCGTTCAGCGACTCGGCAAGCAGCCCCTCCAGCAGCTCGCGCGCGGCCTGATGCTCACCAACATTGCGCAGCAGAATTGCCAACTGGTAGCGGGCCCAGTGGTAGTCAGGTGCCTCTCTCAACAAGTAGTCATACAGTTCGCGCGCGGCCTGGAATTCACCTAGCTGCATGTGGTGAAAGGCTCGCGCATAAGCCTCGGCCAGAAAGGGATTGTTCAGTTTGTTACCAGCCGGAGACGGCAGCGGTGCGCGCAGGCCCTCGGCCATCAGACCGGCCATAGCCAGTGACAGGCCGGCAGGATCGCTGCCACTAACGGCAAACAAGGGCTCATTGCCGGCGGCCAGGCTGCGCATTTCCAGGCGATAACCATCTGGCTCAACCAGCAATCGCGGCCTATAAACCGTCTCCGCTCCGGTCAGCCTGGCAGCAGCCAAGGCATCAATCCGCTCATGGGGAGCGGCTTGCAGTCGATCCATCTCACGGGGGGTGACCACTTCCACCCCGCGCCGGGCAAGTTCCTGCGCGATCAATGCAGCGCCACCGGCCCGCGCCCAGTCCAGGTCGGCGTCACCGGTTGCGTTGTCCAGCTCAACCAGGGCGATACGCGGCGGCGCAGCCGGAGTCGGTTTCAGCGCCTGCAAACCGAACACCAATCCGACAATCGCCACCACCGCCAGTGCCGCCAGGCGCCAGTCAATCCCGTATGGCTGACCGGATCCCTGCGAGGCGGCCCAGTCCACGGGCGCATCGAAGCGATAGCCCACCCCGCGCACCGTGGCAATGGCGTCGTCCAACCCACCTTCGGATTCAAGCAAGCGGCGCAGCTTGCGCATTGCAACCGCCACCACCGTATCGCTGGCCACAGTGCGGCCCCAGACCGCTTCCAGCAGCTGATCCTGGCTGACCGCTTCACCCGCATGGCGAACCAGATACACCAGTAGATCAAACACCTTGGGCTGAACCGGCAGCTCATTGCCATCGACCGACACCCGCCGTGCCTGCTCGTCAACAAGCAGTCTTCCGATCCGGTAAGTTCCGACTTTTCGCACAATCCCCGCGGCCATATTGCCTGGAAACATCATAGCGCCGAGCTTTAACCAGCACCAGCAGCAGACCGTCAGCGTAGAATCGCGCCATGGACTTTGATGCGCTCAAAAACCTGCGTGAACATCATGCCGGCTGGCGATTGCTGCAGGCTGACCATGCACCGATGATCGTCAGCTTCCTGCAGCGCTGTTTTATCGAGCCGAACGTACGCGCCATGGCCGAAGGCGAACTGGCCGGTCAGCTTGAGGATCACCTGGCCGGCTTGCGCGAAACCCTGGGCGAGGACAGCTACCCGCGCCAGGCCCTGGCCTATCTCAAGGACTGGTCGGACGACCGCCGCGCCTGGCTGAGACGTTACTACACCACCGACAGCGACGAAGCCCACTACGATCTGACCCCGGCCGCCGAAGGCGCGATCCGCTGGCTGGCCGGGCTGGAGCAGCCGCGTTTCGTCGGCGCCGAGTCGCGCCTGATGACGGTGTTCGACCTGCTCCAGCAAATCGTGCGCGGTACCGAGACCGATCCGGCCGCGCGCATTGCCGAGCTGGAATCCCGGCGGGCGGAGATCGATGCCGAGATCGAACGGGTGCGGGCCGGCGAGCTGGCCCTGATGGACGATACCCGGCTCAAGGAACGCTTCCTGCAAATGGCCGACACCGCCCGGGCGCTGCTGGCCGACTTTCGCCAGGTCGAGCACAACTTCCGCCAGCTCGATCGCCAGGTGCGCGAACGCATCACCTGGTTCGAGGGCGGCAAGGGCGAAGTCCTGGAAGAGGTGTTCGGCGAACACGATGCGATCAGCGACTCCGACCAGGGCCGCAGCTTTCGCGCTTTCTGGGATTTCCTGATGTCCCCGGCCCGCCAGGAAGAGCTGGGCGACCTGCTCAGTCGCATCCTGGAGCTGGAGGCGGTGGCTGAACTCAAGCCCGATCGGCGCTTGAAGCGCATTCACCACGACTGGCTGGAAGCCGGCGAGGTCACCCAGCGCACCGTGGCCCGGCTGTCCGAACAGCTCAGACGCTTTCTCGACGACCAGGCCTGGCTGGAAAACCGCCGCATCATGGAGCTGATCCG
>RECK01000440.1 GCA_007694055.1 Wenzhouxiangella sp. | reverse complement strand
CCCGCACCGTCAACCTGGAAAACCTGGTGATCCGCGGCGCCAGCGGCACCAACGGCGGCGGCGTCAGGGTCTCGGGCCGGCCCGGCAAGCTGCAGGTCAACCTGCGCAACGTGGAGGTCCGCAACAACACCCGGACCGGAACCGGCGGCAACGGTGCCGGCATGCGTATTCGAACCTCGGCAGACTCCTCAGGCAGCTTCGGCCCCATGGTGACCGTGGACAATGCCAGCCAGATGTTCAATAACGTGGCCGGCGGCGACGGCGGTGCCATTCATGCCAGCTGCACCCACTCGGTTGGCAACAACACGCTGTTGCGCATGGGCACGACCCTGGTGCTCCAGAACCAGGCCATCAATGGCGGCGGGCTGTCGGTCAGCGGCTGCAAGAATGTGTTCCTGTACAACGGCGGCGAAGTCTTTCTGTTCATCCCCACCGGCGGATTCGTTTCGAACTCGGCTACCTCCAATGGCGGTGGATTGCATCTTAGCAACGGTGCAGAGGTCACCCTGCGGGCCACCGCGGTTCTCGGGTTCGGCGATCCGGCCAGTGCAGCCCTTCTGGTTTCAAACTCGGCCAGCGGGGGTGGCGCGGCCACGGTCACGGGCAACGGTTCAAGGCTGGTCGTCGAAGATGCCTATGTCTTCGGCAACTCCTCCACCGGGTCAGGCGGCGCCTTTCGCATCATCAGCGGTGGCGACCTGATGGTACGGCGCAGCGCCTCCGGCAAGACCTGTGCACCGGTCACCGCGATCTCCGGGGTCACACGCTACCCCCCCTGCAGCGTGGTTCGCGATAACAGCACCAACGGCAACGGCGGGGCATTCAGCATGGGTTCGTCGAGCCGGCTTGACGTGATTCGAACCTTTGTCACCGGAAACACCGCCGACAACTTTGGCCCAGCGCTCTATGCAGCCAATCTGAGCATCGCCTCCCCACCGGGCCCGCAGGTTCGGATCGAAGGCTCGCTGATTGCTGACAACATCGGCAACATCACTGTCGACATCGGCTCCGACAGCGATGTCGAAATCTGGCACTCCACCCTGGCCGGCAACGGAAACGGGGCGCTGTTCGAGATCAGTGCGTTCGCGGATCGGACCGCCCGCCTGGCCATCTATACCAGCATCCTCAAGCACAACCCGGCTGTAGCGCTCATCCGAAACGTCGGCAGCCAGCCGGTGACGGTGACCGGAGACTGCGTGATCGCCAACAGGCCCCGCGCAGACGTGCCGTTCACCACGGCCTTGCACTACAGCAACACCGATCCGGCCTTCGTCAACGAATCCGCCGGCGATTACCGCCTGGCTACCGGCTCTCCGGCCATCGACTATTGCGACGGCTTTCATGCCCCGCTGTATCCCGATATCAACGGCAACCCGCGCGGCGTGGCCTGGACCGGGCCCGCACTGACTCCGCCGCCCGGCGCAGTCGCCGGCGGCCTGTTCGACCTGGGCGCCTATGAAACAACCTGGGAAGGCATCTTCGCAGACCGCTTCCGGGCACCGTGAGTCGTTTGCCCGTCGGCTCGATGAGCCCGGCACGCGGGTACTGGCCTCGGCAGAACCATCTTTCACCGTACCGGTCCTATACTGTCGCCAATCCACAAAATCAGTGACCTGGATGGGTTCATGAAGTTTACCGGGGCAAGACAGCTCAGCCTGCTGCTGACCCTGATAATGTTTGCGACCGGGGTTCTTGCCGATACCGGCACGGTCCAGCGCGATCATATCGAAGCCGAACTGGTCGCCGAGGTCACCGGCGTGCAGCCGGGTACGCCGCTGCGGGTGGGCCTGAGGCTGTTGCCCGATCCCGGCTGGCATACCTACTGGCGCAACCCGGGCGATTCCGGCCTGCCCACCGAAATCGAGTGGGACCTGCCTGCCGGCGCCAGCGCATCCGACATTGCCTGGCCCTACCCCGGTGCCATGCCCATGGCCCACCTGATCAACTACGGTTACGAAGGCGAGCACCTGCTGCCGGTAACCATCAGCGTGCCGGATGACCTGGCCGTTGGTGACGATTTCCTTATCCGCGCCGATGCCGGCTGGCTGGTCTGCGAGGAAATCTGCATTCCCGGCGATGCCTCGCTGCAGCTGACCCTGCCGGTGGTTGATGAACCACCTTCTGCCAACCCGGCCACGCGTGAATTGTTTGCCTGGGCCGACCAGCGCCAGCCCGAGCTGGTCGACTGGCCGGCCCGCTTCAGTACCGAAGGTGGCCAGCTCAGCATCCAGATCCAGCCTTCAGGTATTGACACCCAGGCCGACTGGGCCTTTTTCTCGGCCCTGGAAAACCTGGTCGATCACGCCGAACCGGCGGCGGTGACATCGGGCAATGGCCAGATCCTGGTCTCCCAGACTCTGTCGCCGTTCATGACCGGCACGCCCGACGCACTGCCCTTCGTGCTGGTCGATACCGACAACGAGCGGGCTTTCGAGCTGACGGCCCAGGCCGGAGAACTGGTCAGCGTCGGCGCCCTGTCGGCCGCCAGCGGACCGGGCTGGCTGGTCGCGCTGGGCCTGGCCCTGATCGGCGGCGTGCTCCTGAACCTGATGCCCTGCGTATTCCCGGTGCTGTCGATCAAGGCCATGAGCGTGGTTTCCGGCGCCGGTCACGACCAGCGTGGTCACGGCCTGGCCTATACCGCCGGGGTGGTCCTGAGCTTTGCCGCGCTGGCCGCCGTGCTGCTGGCGCTGCGCGCAGGTGGTGAGGCCATCGGCTGGGGGTTTCAGCTGCAGTCACCGCTGGTGGTCGGCATTCTGATCTACGTGCTGTTCGCGCTGGGCCTGTCGCTGTCCGGCCTGTTTGATTTCGGCACCCGCCTGATGGGCATGGGCCAGGGGTTAACCGAAAAGGGCGGCCTGAGCGGCTCCTTCTTTACCGGCGTGCTGGCCTGCATCGTCGCCAGCCCCTGTACCGCTCCGTTCATGGGCACCGCCCTGGGTGTGGCCGTATTGATGCCCTGGCCGATGGGCATGAGCATTTTCATCGCCTTGGGCTTTGGCCTGGCCCTGCCCATGCTGCTGTTGAGCTTCAGCCCGGCCCTGGCCAAACGGCTGCCGCGCCCCGGACCGTGGATGGATACCTTCAAGCAGGCCATGGCCTTCCCGCTCTACCTGGCCGTGGTCTGGCTGCTGTGGGTGCTGGCCCGCCAGACCGATGCCAACGGCCTGGCCGCGGTGCTGGCCGGCATGGTTGTCCTGGCCTTTGCCCTGTGGCTGGGCGGCAGACGCGATCGCGGCCCGAACCTGGCCGTGGCCCGCCACGTGCTCGTCGGCTTGAGCCTGGTCCTGGCATTCGCCGCGCTGGGCACCGCCAGTCGCTTCCAGAGCGAGGCGGACTCCACTCCCTCCACAGCCTGGTGGGAGAGCTACAGCTCCGATCGCCTGGCCGAACTGCGCGCCGATCCCGACCAGGCCGTACTGGTCAACATGACTGCCGACTGGTGCGTGACCTGCCTGGTCAACGAGCGCGTGGCGCTCAACACCGACG
>RECK01000304.1 GCA_007694055.1 Wenzhouxiangella sp. | reverse complement strand
AGTTCAATCAGGGTGAAACCGCCCTGGGATTTGCGAATGTTCATGTTCATTTTTTAGCTCCTTGTTCGATGATGATTCCCGCTTTTTGCCGCAGCTGGAGCGGGGAAAAGTTGGTTTGCAAGCTGGCCGCAGCCGGAATTGAAACCTCGGGAAGTTATATGCATTTTTCGTGCCAGCAGGGGTTTTCCGGGTTTTGGAGCCGCCCGTTCGTTTTTCAGGCGATCCGTCAGTGATCAAGCCGCTGAGCGATGACGATTTTCGTCATGCGCTGGCCGAATTGTGTCACCAGTGGCAAATTTGATCTGGATCAAAAACGAAGCAGGATCAACAAGAAAGCGCCGAATCCTGCCGCGCAGACCAGGCTGATCAGGACGATCAGGGTGCCGCGCAGGCGTGGGCGCTCACGCAGCATCTCTTGTACATCCACTTCGATCCAGCGGTTGGACAGGTTTTCCACCGGTTTGAGGCGGCTGGGGCGCAGCAGCAGGACAAGGCCGATAACCAGGTTGAACAGGTTGCCCACCGCCAGCAACAAGATGGTCAGCCGCCAGGTGTCACTCAGGCGAGCCGGCTCGAGCAGACCGAAGTGCCAGGTCTTGAAAAAGAAGAATGCGGCGGCGGCGATGGTCAGGAGGCCGGCCAGGCGATGGTGGCGATAGATACCGCGTTCGATCCGCCATTGGCGGTTCAGCAGTGCCAGCGGTGCTGCGCTTGACTGCGCCTTGTCACTCGCCCTTGTGCCCAGCATCAGTCCGCTGCCGACAACGGTTAGTGCCAGTGCGATGGTCAGCAGCAGGACCAGGACGAGCAGGACAAAGAGGTCGGGCAGGCTCATTGCGGTTCAGGTTTGCTGCCTGGGCCCCGTGCCCTCAGTGGCCACGCGATCGCGACCGTTCGACTTGGCCGCGTAGAGCGCCTGGTCAGCGCGCGACAGCAGGGTTTCCAGCGATTCGCCGGGCCGGTGTTCGGCGACTCCGGCCGAAGCCGTGCAGACAACCGGGCCGGCGGCGGTGGAAAAGGGCTCTGAGCGGACGCGCTCGAGCAGCCGCTCGGCTGCGCGTTCGGCGCCGGTCAGGTCGGTATCAGGCAGAATGGCAAGGAACTCCTCGCCGCCGAAGCGGCCGATGTCGGCAAACGAGTCATCGACCTGGTGGGCCTGGTCGTGGCCGCGCAGGCTTTGCCCCACCCGGCCGGCAAATTGCTCCAGCACTTCGTCGCCAACGCCGTGGCCGTGTTTGTCGTTGATCTGTTTGAAATGGTCGAGGTCGAACATGACCACGCTGAAACGCACGCCGTGGCGGTGGGCAGAGTCCTGAGCCTGCTCCAGTTGCTCGATCAGGCGCCGTCGATTGGGCATCTGGGTCAGTTCATCGTGTTCGGACAGGTACTTCATGCGCTGGCCGAGGTCGACCAGGTCCTGGTTGCGCTGGCGCAGGCGGGTGCGCAGGTGGCTTACGTGGTTGCCGATAAAGGCCATCCACAGCATGACGGCGGTGAAGATGACCCATTCCATCAGCACCAGTTCGATGCCGTGAGCATGTCGACTGCTGCTGATGTCCCAGGCGACGATTACGCCCAGGCCGCCCGAGGCGAGAATGGCCAGGGCCAGGTACTCGCGGGCCTTGAGGCCGAACAGGCCGTAGAGCATGACCATGACGTAAAGCAGCAACAGTACTGGCCGAGCCTCGTCGGCCCGGCTGATTACCCACAAGCCCATTACCGCGCCAAACAGTAGCTGCGGCATGGTCAGGCTGGGGTCGGAAAAACGTAAATTGAAGCCGGTGTGAATAGATAGATAAAGGCCGAGCAGAACCAGGATGACCAGGCTCAGCATCAGGGCCAGCTCGCCAACGCCGTGATCCAGCAGGCCCAGCGACCAGCAGACCACGGTGACGATTACGGCAACCAGCCAGCCCAGTGAGCCCAGCCCGAGCCGGCGGAGCCGGATCTGCTGCTTGGCATCCTCGCGGATCTGGCGGTCCTGGCCGCTTACGATGCTTTCCGATTGGCGCACTGTCTGTGGCCGTTCGCGTCTCATTGCAGCGCCTCCAATCCTTGGGGTGATGGCCAGGGATGGGTTTGTTGGGGCACCAGGCGCAGACCGATAGGGCGCGGTCCGGAAGTCTGTTCGGGAGCTGCCGCATCGGTGCTGGCGTCGAATGCCATGACCACGCGCCAGTGCAGGTGCACAGGGTCGGCGGGTGAGTCGAGCAGGTAGTGGGGGAAACGGACCCGGTAGCCGAGCAGGCCGCTCTCTTCGATGAAGTACCAGTATCCGGGCGGAACCCGGCCGATGTCCTGGCCGGAGACGATGCCGGCATAGCGCTCGGGTGTCTCCAGCATCAGATCCATGGGATTGCTGCCGTCCAGTGTCTGCAATGCCTGGTACTGACCGCGCAGCACATGGTCGGCCAGGCTCAGGCCCAGGGCCGAGCGCAGCGTGCCGATCGTGGTGGCGACGTGGGCCGCCTCGGCATCGCCGCGCAGCGGCAGCAGGCGCCAGGCGGCAACGCTGAACAGGATGCCGACCAGGATCATCACGACCACCAGCTCCAGCAGGGTGAAGCCGCGGTTCGATCGACCCGTTACCTCAACCCAGCGCGGCACTGCCCAGATCCCACATCGGAAGAAACACCCCAAGCGCCAGGATCAGCACCAGCACGGCCAGGAAGACCAGCAGGATGGGCTCGATGGCATCGCTCAGGTTGCGCAGGTCGTAGTCGACCTCGCGCTCGTAGAATTCGGCGGTTTCCTGGAGCATGTTCTCGACCTCGCCGGTTTCTTCGCCGACGCTGATCATCTGCAGCACCAGCGGTGTGAACAGGCCGGTGGCCTGGGCCGTGCGCGACACGCTTTCGCCGCGCTCGATGCCGGTGCGCATGTCGGTCACGGCCTGGCCCACGTACTCGTTTTCCACTGCCCGCGAGACCAGGGTCAGGCCCTGGATCAGCGGTACGCCGGAGCGGTAGGTCATGGCAAACGAGCGCGCGAAGCGGGCCAGGGTGCCCTGGAACAGGATATTGCCGACCACAGGGATTCGCAGCTTGGTTCGGTCCCACAGATAGCGGCCGTTGTCGGTGCGAACCCAGGCCCGGAAGCCGAAGATTGCCGCGGCCAGCGCCAGCAGGATCAACCACCACCAGTTCACCGCGAAATCCGACGCAGCGATGATGATGCGGGTCGGCAGCGGCAGCGCGGCATCCTGGCTAGCGAAGAAGTTGGCAAATACCGGCACCACGTACACCATCAGGATGGCCACGGCGATGAACATGGCGATGATGACCATGGCCGGGTAACGCAGCGCAGCCTTCATGCGAGCCCGGAAGTCGCGCTCCAGTTCCAGGTAAGTAGCCATTTGCTGGAATGCCTGGTCCAGCGCGCCGGAGGTTTCGCCGACGCGAACGATGCTGACATACATGGGCGGAAAAACTTTCGGGCTCAGGGCCAGGCCGGCGGCCAGGCCGCGCCCGGACTCCAGCGCGTCGACGACCTGGTTGACGGCATCGGCGAGCTGGCGGTTGCGAGTCGAGTTGGCCACGTTTCTCAGGCCCTGGATCAGCGGTACGCCGGCCTTGGTCATGGTGTACATCTGGCGGCTGAACAGAATCAGGTCGTTGAGTTTGGGCTTGTCCAGGCCCAGTCGGGCGCTCAGGCTGCCGGCCTGGTCGATCTTTTCGGCGGACTGATCAATGCTGATCGGGGTGATGTCGAGCTTGAGCAGCTGCTCGGCAACGCGATCCATGTCTTCGGCATCGACCCGCCCGCTGACCAGCTGGCCGCGTGAATTTCGCCCCTGCCAGACATAGCCGCTCACGGGTCCGTCTCCGCATGGATTGCAGCGCCACCATCGAGTTTGGCGTCCAGCAGCTCTTCGAGTCCGCCGGCCAGTCGAATCACCTCGTCGAGTGAGGTGATGCCCTGGGCAGCATAGTCCAGGGCGCACTGGATCAGCGAACGAAAATCCTTGCGTCCGCGTACTTCGGCGATGAATGCGTCGGTGTCCATGCGGCGCAGGGCGTCGGTCAGGGCCTCGTCCATTTCCAGCATTTCGTAAACGCCGATGCGGCCACGGTAACCGGTGTTGGAGCAGTACGCACAGCCGGGGCCGGCCCGAAAACTCAGGCCCTCGAGCGCGCCATCGCCGAGCTGGCCTTTCAGCCAGGCGAGCTGGGCCGGGTCGGGCTGAGCCGGCTCACCGCAGCTGTCACAGACCCGGCGTACCAGGCGCTGGGCGATGACGCCGTCCAGTGCGGCGGCCACCATGTAGCCCTTGGCGCCCATGTCGAGCAGGCGCATGACGGTCGCGGTGGCGGAGTTGGTGTGCAGGGTGGACAGCACGAGGTGGCCGGTCATGGCCGCGCGCAGGCCGATTTCAGCGGTTTCCTGGTCGCGCATTTCTCCGACCATGATCACGTCGGGGTCCTGGCGCAGGGCAGTGCGCAGTACGCGTGAAAAGCTCAGCCCGATCTTGCTGTTGACCTGGACCTGGTTGATGCGCGGCAGGCGATACTCGACCGGGTCCTCGACGGTGATGATCTTGGTGTTGGCCTGATTGATGCGGTTCAGCGCCGCATACAGGGTGGTGGTCTTGCCCGAGCCGGTTGGGCCGGTGACCAGCACCATGCCGGATTTCTTCTTGATCAGGCGCTGGATGCGGCTCAAGGTCTGGTCCGGAATGCCCAGGGCTTCGAGGTCGAGCAGGCCGGCAGACTGGTCGAGCAGGCGCATGACCATGGACTCACCGTGCTGGATCGGCATGGTCGACAAGCGCACATCGATGCTGCGCTCCTTGACCTTGACGCTGAAGCGACCGTCCTGGGGCAGGCGCTTCTCGCTGATATTGAGCTGGGCCATGAGCTTCAGGCGCGTGACCAGGGCCGAGGCAATGCGGCGGCCCTCGATGACTTGCTCCTGAAGCTCGCCGTCGACGCGCTGGCGGATGCGCAGCACCTTTTCGTCCGGCTCGATGTGAATATCCGAGGCGCCGATCTGAACGGCATCCTCGAACATCGACTGCAACAGCTTGATGACCGGCGCATCGGTCAGACCTTCGCCTTCGCCGAGTTCGGCGATATCGTAATCGCTGCCGGACAGCTCCTCGCCCAGTTCTTCGGCCAGGGTGTTGATCTCGTCGGTGCGCCGATAGACCAGGTCGATGGTCGCCATCAGCTCCGATTCGCGGACCAGTACGACGTTCAGCGGCTTTTTCAGCATCTGGCTGAGTGCGTCGTAGGCGAAGATATCAGTGGGGTCGGCCATGCCCACGGTGATCTCGTTGCCGCGCTGGCTCAGGGCCAGGGAGCGGTAGCGGCGGGCATGGGTTTCCGGCAGCATGCGCACCACCTCGGGCTGGAACTGGTAGTGCTTGAGGTCGACCACCGCTGTGTCGAGCTGGCGCCCGAGGAAGCGCATCAGTTCGTCCTCGGTCAGAAAACCGAGCTGAACCAGGACCCGGCCGAGCTTGTAGCCCGACCGGCGCTGCTCGGCCAGGGCCTCTTCCAGCTGTTGCTCGGAAATGATGCGGTGCTGGACCAGCAGGTCGCCGAGGCGAATTTTCTTGCGCTGTATCTGGGTACTCATCGGGCGGACTCCGTGTCCGGGGGCAGGGCGACCAGGCGGCCGCGGGCAAAGGCGATGGCGCGCGGGTCGTCGGTCTGCAGGGCACGCTGGTAGGCGCTGCGCGCCGCCTGCGGCTGGTTCAGGGTTTCCAGGGTGCTGCCCAGCCCGATCCAGACCATGCCCAGGTGCGGACTGGTATCGCCCAAGGACTGGTAAAGCACCAGTGCCTGGTCGTGCTGCCCGGTCTGACGCAGCGCTGCGGCCAGCAGCAGCTTGTAGTCGACGTTGTTGCTTGCATCAGTGGCGGGTGCGTTGGCCAGCAGCAAATCACGTGCGCGTTCGGCCTGGCCGCGTTCCATCAGCGCCCTGGCCAGCGCCGCCGCGACAGGCTCAGGGCCGGGTTCATTCAGTCCGGCCTCCAGCAGGTTGAGCGCAACTGACCCGCGACCGGCCTGTTCATGCACGCGGGCCAGCAGCAGGCGCGCCTCGTGGTCTGCCGGTGCTTGCCCGAGCCGCGATTCCAGGTATTGGCGGGCCAGGTCATTCTGGTCGCGGGCCAGGGCACGGCGGGCGGCCAGCAAGGGATCGTCGTCCGGACCGGGCGTGCTCCCGGCCCGCTCGATCCGTATCACCGGTTCGGGCGATTCCGGCACCTGCTCGGCAACGCTATCGTCTGCTTCGGGCCTTGCCGGGGCCATGCCAGGGCGGCCCGGCTCGGATGCTGCGGGTTCCACTGGCTGCGTTGCCTCGGACGCCTGGGGTAATGGGCCTTGAATGTCTGCCGATGCCATTACCGGCCTGGCAGCCGGTGTCAGCGGCGAGGGTGTTCCGAGCATGGGAGCGGGCACGGCCGTCGCGGTGGCCGGAGAACCACGGGCAAGGCTTGCCGGCGCCGAGGCCGTTGCGATGACCGGCAGGTCCAGTCCGGTGTTTTCATCGCCGAAATCGCGCCAGGCCAGGTGCAGCAGTGCCCCGACCACCACGGCTGACAGCAGCCACCAGGGCCAGAGCCGACGCCGGACCGACCTGACCTGGACTACGGTTGGCGGCGCGCCTGCACTGGATGCTCCGGCACCGCGCTGGTCAAGATCACGCAGGACATCGTTGATCAGGCTCATGACGAACCGCCCAGCCAGGCTTCCAGGGCCAGGAATACGCCGAAGGCGACCAGTGAGAATGCCGCCAGTCGGGCTGTCGGCTGCCATTTTGGCCACCACAACGCATCCCGCGTGGCCTCGGTATCGGCCACGGCTCGCCGTACCTCGCCGCGGCCTGCACGAGACTTGCCGCGACCGAAGGCAGCCAGCAGTGCCTTGTCGGCCAGGATATTGACCAGGCGCGGGGTGCCGCCGCTGGCCCGGGCTATGGCGGCAACGGCCGCGCGCGTGAACAGGGGGCGGTCACAACCGGCCGCGGCCAGGCGGTGGTCGAGATAGCGCTCGACATCGCTGCGGTCAAGCGGCTCCAGGGTGCAGGAGTGGACAATGCGTTGACGCAGCTGGCGGAACTTCGGGCTGGCCAGGCGCTGGTCCAGCTCTGGTTGGCCGAACAGGACCACCTGTAACAGCTTGCGCTGTTCGGTCTCCAGGTTGGTCAGCAGGCGCACGGTTTCCAGGGCGCTGTCGGACAAGGCCTGTGCTTCGTCGATCAGGAAAACCGGTCGGCGCCCGGCGGCAACCTGTTCAGCCAGACTGCTCTGCAGCCGATAGTGCACCTCCTGCTGAGTGGGTCGCGATGGCAGGATCACGCCCAGATCGCGAGCCAGTGCCGAGCGCAGCGTGCTCGGGGAAACATGCGGATCCGGCAGCCAGGCGGTGAGGTAGGGCTCAGCCAACTCGCCCAGCAGGCTGCGGCACAGCAGGGTCTTGCCCAGGCCGACTTCGCCGGTGACCTTGATGAAGCCGGCAC
Organism: Wenzhouxiangella sp.; assembly: GCA_007694055.1. Lineage (GTDB taxonomy): Bacteria > Pseudomonadota > Gammaproteobacteria > Xanthomonadales > Wenzhouxiangellaceae > Wenzhouxiangella. The sequence continues at coordinate 8,952 of RECK01000304.1, read as the reverse complement.
CCTGGTCAAGAGCGGTCCGGACCAGGGTTCGGGCCGCGGCCTGCGAGCTGTCCTCGAAGCGATAGGCCAGGTTCGGCGTCAGCCGAAAGGGCGCGTCAGTCAGGCCGAAGTGTTCCAGGTACATGTCCGCTCAGCGTGGCCAGCCATCGTTGGACAAGGCTCGGAAACGCTCCAGCGTGGCCGCTCCTTCGTCAGCCCAGTTGCCGTGATGTTCGACCACGGTCGGGCGCAGCATGATGACCAGTTCGGTCTTGACTGTGCGTTCCTGGCGGCTGCCGAAGGCATGACCGAGTAGCGGCATGCGGCTCAGACCGGGGGTGCCGAAGCGCTGCTGACTGGAGGACTCGCGCATCAGGCCGCCGATGACCACCAGCTGGCCGTTGCGGGCGCGGATGATGCTGTCGGACTGGCGCACGCTGGAAAAAGCCAGCGGCAGAGTCTCTTCCTGACCGGCCACGGTAAAGCTCTTGGTCTGGTCGCTGACTTCGCTGACCGTGGGGTGCACATGCAGGATGATGTCGCCGTCGCGGCTGATCTGCGGGGTCACATCCAGGGCGATTCCGGAAAAGAACGGGGTCAGCTGGACCGAGCTGGCGGCCGTGGTGCTGGCCCCGCCGGTAGCTGTGCGGCCGGTCACCCCGGTGACGAAGAACTCGTCGGTGCCGACCTTGATCACGGCCTTCTGGTTGTTGATCGTGGCCACGCGCGGGCTGGACAACACCCGGGTCACACCCTGGGTTTCCAGCAGTTCGATAAAGGCATTGAAATCCGTGCCATCGGCGGTGATCACGCCGGCACCGCCAAAGGCATTGCTGTCGAAACCATCGAACGCCTGGCCAGGGCGGACATTCAGAGCGCGATCGCGCAGGGCCGAGGTGCCTTCCTCGAACAAGCCGGTGCCGGCAACCTGGCCGAAGCCATAGCGGCTGTTGGAAATCTCCCGTATTGCGCTCCAGTTGATGCCGGAGCGAAAGCCATCGCGCAGTTCCACTTCAACGATCTTGGCCTCGAGAATGACCTGGCGCTGGACGCTGCCTTCGATGGCCGTGAGCAGTTCGGCCACGGCGCGGTGCTCATGCGGCATGGCCCGCACGGCAATCACGCCGGACAGCGGATTGACCATGACGCTGCGATTCTCATGGCTTTCGAGTATCCCGAGGATGGCCTCCTCGATGCTTTCCCAGAAATTCGACTTGCTGGTGGTCTCGATGCGCGTACCGGTGGCCTGGTCAGAATCCCCCGCTCCCAGCGCCCCGGCAGGTGTTTGCCTGGCACCCAGCCCACCATCGAGCCCGTCTTGCAGCGCGGCCGGGTTTTCGGTTGACTGGCCAGAGCTCACCCGGGTGCGAGACGAGCCTTCACGGTTGATATCCAGGTAACTGACCTCGTAAATGCGATGCTCGATGCGTGCCGGCATGGCCAGGTAGCCGCTGCGCGTGCGGCGGAACTCCAGGCCGTGGATCTCCTGAACGATTTCCAGTACCTCATCGACCGTCACATTGCGCAGTTCCAGCGAAATGCGCGCATCCACGTCCGGGTGCACGACCATGTTGATGTCGGTATCGGCGACCAGGCTCATCAGGAACTGATCGGCCGGCGCGTTTTCCACGGTGATGTGGAAGCGTTCCTCCGGGGGGGGCTCGAACACCGGCTCGGGTGGCAGCAGCAGCGCGCGGGTTTCGGCCACTGCCGGAGGTGCCTGGCTGGCAGCTTCAAGCTCGGCCTGGATGCGCTGGTCGATCTGGTCGGCGCGCTCGCTGGTCGTGGTGCAGGCGCTGACCATTGCGATGGCCAGGCAGCTTGCAAAAAGGCGCTTGGGGGCGTGAATCATGATGACCTCTGAGTCATTCGTGGTGGCCGCCGGTACGGCGGCTGGCAAGTGTCAGGACGATCGTTTCGGTTCGATGGCGCAGCTCGACACGGCCGGGTTCGATGGTCAGCACTTCAGCCGCGTCAAAGCGGTCGCCTTCGCTGACCCGACGGCCGTTGATGATGGCTATGCGGCGCTGATCGGCAATCAGGATGGACTGCAGCTGCCAGCGTTGCACTTCCGGTTCGGCAGCGTTGGAGTCCTGGCCGAGAAAAGCCCGGATCTCCTGGGCCGAAGGCGGGCGGGTCGGGTCAGATGGCGGATTGCCGAACGCGCTTGACGCCAGGGTTGCAAACAAGATGAAGATGATGGGATTCATGGTCATACGCCCAGCCAGTTATCGTCCAGGGTCAGGCTGAACAGGATCAGCTCGACCCGGTTACGGGGCCAGTCCGGCACGGTCAGATGCATGGATTCAAGAAACACGCCGCTGGGCAGCTCCGCGAGCAGGGCAAGGTAGTCGCGGATGCCGTCATGGTTGGCATCCACCACCAGTCGCACGCGATGCACGAACAGCCCGGGAACGGCTTGATTGTCTGCGCCGGTCAATGCTTCCGGCGGCAGGTTTTCCAGCTCGACCATGCTGAGGCCGGCCCGCTCGGCGAGCAGGCCGGTCAGCAGCGAGACCGACTGGCGCCGATCACCGATCTCGCCGAAGGCCTGCAACAGTCGATCTTCCAGGCTGGAAATCTCGCTGATCAGCGCGCTGCGGCGCTGGGTCAGTGCAGCATCCGGTCCCTCGGCACGCGCTACGGCCATGGCCTGAATGCTGGAGGTCAAGCCGGCCACGCGCTCACGCACCTGCTCCAGTTCAGTCTGAACGCGTTGCTGACGCTCGCGCACTGGCTTCATCAGCAGCGCATCCCACAACAGAAAGATCACGGCCAACGCGGCCAGGGCGAGCAGGGCGCGTTCGCGCAGGCTCAGGCCATTGATTCGCTCGATGATCTGGTTGAGCCGTGCCTTCATGGAGCATTCTCCGCGGCGGTGCTGATGGAAAAGATCACGCCGGGAAACTCGTCGGCGCTTTCCTGCAAGCGGATCTGGCGAAAGCCGGTGCCGCTGATCAGCGGCTCGGATGACAGCGCCTCAAGGTAGGCCGGCAGCAGGCGGGCGGCCAGCGCGCGCCCGCGCATGGTGATATCGCCATGCTGCTCGTCCAGGCGCAGTTCGGTCAGCCAAAGGCCCGTGGGCCGCTGTCGGGCCAGGGCATCGTAGCGTTCGTGCAGGCGGCTGTCGGCAACCGGCTGGCGTCTGCTCATTGCGTCCAGGCTTTGTCTCAGTTCGGTGCGCCGCTGGTTGAGCCGTTCGACATCTCGCTCAAGTTCGATCCGCGCGGCTTCGTCAGGCTGGTCCCGGCCCAGTTCGGTGATCTGGGCCATGACACGCTGTTCGGCGGCGCGCTGGCTTTCCAGTTGGCTTTCCAGGGTACCGACCCGCTGCGAGATCAGCAGCGACCAGATCACCAGCAACAGCAGCAGGCCCAGCGCCAGCCAGGCAATGGTCTGGGCCGAAAAGATGATTTGCTGCTTGCGGAAAATCGGCTGGTAGAGATTGATCTGCTGGTTCACAGGCTGATCTCCTCGCGCCTGAGCGCGCCACCGATGGCAAGGAGCAGCGCCGGTGGGGCGTCGTCGGCCAGGTGGTCCTGGCAGTCGATGGCCTGGGCCAGGTCGTAAACGGCGGTGTCCAGGTTGAGGTTGTCGGTCAATGCATCGACCAGTGCCGCCTGTTGCCCAAAGCCTGGCAATACCCGCAGGGCGGCCAGCGCCGGCTGGCCGAAGTGGCTGTCGTAGTAGTCCAGTGAACGCTGGATTTCCAGGGTGATCTGGGCAGCCGCATCGTCGAAGGACTGAGCCAGGGCATCGAAACCGATTTCGAGGCGGCGACTCAGGTAGAGGTTGGCTTGCCGGGTCACGGTAATGATGCCGTGGTCGCGGTCCAGGTAGAGCAGGCCGACGCCGCGTACGTCCTCTTCAAGCTGAGCTGCGAGATTGCGCAGCGCCATTTCGGTGACATCGATAACCTGCAGGTTCAGATCTGCCGCCTCGCACAGATCAATGCGCTTGCGGATCTCGCGTGCCCGGGCCGCGATCGCATACATCATGGCCTGGCCGGCGGGACGATTCTGCTGGCCGGGAATCTCGAATACATCAATGACCGCATCGTCAATATGAAAATCGATCAGGTTTTTCACCTTCCAGCGCACCGCCGCGCGCAGTTCCGAGGGTTCGACGCGCGGTGCCTCGACCAGCAGCAGCTGGTAGTGCTGGTCAGCCATGACCAGGTTGACTGGGCGGCGCGTGGAGCCAACCTGTTCGCGCAGCAGCTCGGCGGTGGCGTTTTCGTTGCCCAGGGGTGACCAGCAGGACGAGGTCAGCCGCGCCTTGCGTCCCTTGTCATGGTCGACCGTGGCCACGCCCAGCCCGAAACCGTCCATGTACAAGCCGGTCATTTGCCGTGTGCTCGATCGTCTTTTGAACAGCAAGTCAGCTCCCCTTGGTTAGGAATGGGCAGGGTAATGGATGATGCTTTCTTATTGCCCAGACTCAGATTAACACTTTACATTCATTCGCCAATTGATTGAAGTCGTGGCGAAAACAGGCGCGCGCGTAGTGCCTTGGTTGCGCCTGTTGAAATAAATGCAATTAACGTGCCGGTTGTGGTTTGGCGTTCAGCCAAACAGGCCGTGAATGAACCAGCCTTCACGCGGTTTGTATTCGCGGAAAATCCACAGGCGGCGGCCGTCGCGGTCACGGGCAATCCAGTAGTCGCGCCGGCAGTCCTGGCCATCCCACCAGCCGCTTTCGATGCGTTCGGGGCCGTCTTCCAGGCTCACCTCCTGACGTCGGCAGGGGCGCGGATGATCAAGCAGCCAGGCCGGGCGAGGGTGGCTGTGGGTACCGGGAGTGGTCGTGCCCGGTGCCACCCAGCGCCAGGCTTTCTCCGGGCGGTGATCAGCTTGCGGGGCAAGGCTGGACAGGCCGTCAGGGCCGAGCCGGGCGCTGAGGCGATCAAGCAGGGCCGGCCAGGCATCGCCATGATTCTGACTGGAAAACAGGTCGGCCTGAGGCGGGCGATGCTCGAGTGTGCTGTCAGCGTGCAGGGCAAGCGCTGAGACCGGAGCCGGCAGGACCAGCGGTTCGAGTTTCAGGGCAGCGAGTTCCAGCAGCCGGTCGAGGTCGAAGCCAGGCCGGGCCAGGGCAATATCAAAGCGGGTTGCCGGGCCCCCGTCTTCGCGTTCCAGGCGCAGGCGCAATCGGGTCAGGGCCTGGTCGCGAATGGTCAACCATTGACCTAACTGGGCCAATGCGCGTCGGATGACGAACAGCAAGGCGCCGGTATCGGCCGTGGCTACCGGCAACTCCAGGCGCAGGGCGAAGCGCTCGGGTGGCTGCCAGCCGACCAGCGGCGTCTCGCGCTGTCCGCGAATGTCATCGAGATAATCATTCAGGGCCCGGCCAAAGCGGCGAGCGCGCTCGGCAGCAGGAATGGCCACCAGTTCCCCGACCCGGCGCAGGCCGCATCCGGTCAAGACCTGGATCTGTGTGCCAGCCAGCTCCAGTGCGCTCAGGGGCAAGGTCGCGAGATAGCGGTCCAGCGCCTGGCGATTGGTGACCCGGTGATCAAGCCGGGCCAGCAGGCGCGCGGCCGCTGGCACCGGGGCCATTCCGATATGGGTCGGAAAGCCCTGGTCGGCAAGCTGGTGGCGCAAGGCTTCGAGCAGTGGCTGGATGCCGCCGCGCAGGCGCCGGCTGCCGCCGACTTCCAGCAGCACGGTATCGGGCGGCGCCAGCGCGACCTGGTGGCTGTGCTGGTAGGCACTCAAGGCGATGCGCCGCAGCGCCTCGGTCTCGGCCTCGTGTCGCCGTGGCCGGGTTTGCAGCTGGGGCAGCACGGCCAGGGCCTGGGCCAGGCGCTGGCCCGGCTGGATACCGTGGCGGCGGGCCAGCGTGCTGGCCTGGAGAATACAAGCCTGGCCCTTGTGGTTGTCGTGGACGGCCACCGGGCCCTGGTCCGGCAGCGTCGACCAGACCGCCGCCAGCGGCAAATCCGGACAACACAACCCGGCCCACAGCTGCGACTGCCTAACCTTGTTCATGTGGAGTTTGTGGATACCACATCAAGTGACCGCACACCTCATCCCCCAGCTTGCTAAGCAGAAAATCAGGGAACCACCGAAAACACCGAAAGCCTTCTTCAGGGAATTTTCGGTGTCTTCGGTGTTTTCGGTGGTTTCCATGTTTTTGTTTCAATTTTTTCGCGACCGAAGCTGGACCACGTTGTCGCGGCCGAGGTGGATGCGGCGACCGGCGCTGTCCCCGCGCAGCAGTTCCAGTTCCGGGCCCGGATGAATGGCCAGGCGCAGGGTGGCCAGGGCGGCCGGTGGGTGTTGTCCAGGGGTGTAGTAGACGAACAGTGGCGCGTTGCCTTGTTCGGCGGCCAGTTGCAGGCGCCGTATGCTGCGTTCCTTTACTCGCCCGCGCGGATGCCAGACCAGCACGGCGCCGCATAGCCCGCTTTTCAGACCCTGTTCGGCAGCCCATAGCGCCTGTTCGGCCTGGCGCACGATGATCAGTCGCTGCAAGTCCATGCCGGCCCGGTCCAGGTGCTGGGGGCAGGGCACCAACGGGGGTGCGGCCAGCAGCACCGGCCGTCCCTGCCGGGTTTGTGCAGCCAGGCTGGGCAGCAGCAGCGACAGCTCGCCAATGCCCAGGGCGCTGGGTAGCAGTTCGGTCAAGCGTCCGCAGGGCCAGCCGCCGCCCGGCAGCCACTCGTCCAGCACGGTTCGGCCACTGCTCAAGGCCGCGCCACCCGGCCGCCTGCGACCGCGCCACAGGTCGCTGCGCTGTCTGAGCAGCTGGTCCAGCGGTGGCAGGGCTTGGATTTCGGCCATGGTGCGCTCCGGTTTTCAGGTCAGGGGTGCCCGGAGCCGTGCCCCGGGATCAAGATACTATACTAAAATACAGTTTTCTCAAGACATGAGAAGAAATGACCCCGTGGCAACGGCTTGTTTCGGTCAATTTGGGCCCATCTCATGACGATGTGAAAAAGGGCTGCTATGTTTGGGGGAACGCTTTGACTTTGTTGCTGAACCACTGGTGTGTCGGACCTCTCGTCCGGCGTGTGTCAGCCAGGGGGCGCAACGCATGGCGGATTCAATGAATTGCAACTTGAGGAGCACGTAACCATCAATAAGCCAGCACAGGATTTTGGAACCAACCCGGTCAAGGTTCGTGATACCGACCATTATCAGCAGGAATATGTTCAGGCTTTCGTTGACAAGTGGGACCAGTTGATCGACTGGGACGCACGCTACAAGAGTGAAGGTGATTTCTTTATCCGGCTGCTCAAGGAGCGCGGTGCCAAGCGGGTTCTGGATGTTGCTACCGGTACCGGATTTCATTCGGTTCGATTGATCGAGGCCGGTTTCGAGGTTTGCAGTGTGGATGGCTCGGCCGAGATGCTGGCCAAGGCTTTTGAAAACGGCAAGCAGCGCGGTCATATCCTGCGCACCATCCAGGCTGACTGGCGCTGGTTGAACCGGGATGTACATGCCGCTTACGATGCCGTGATCTGCCTGGGCAATTCGTTCAACCACCTGTTTGTCGAGCGCGACCGGCGCAAGGCGCTGGCCGAGTTCTACGCGGTGCTCAAGCACGACGGTTGCCTGATTCTCGACCAGCGCAACTACGATGCGATTCTGGATGAAGGCTTTTCCACCAAGCACAAGTACTATTACTGCGGCCACCAGGTCAGTGCCGAGCCCGAGTACGTCGACGAAGGGCTGGCCAGGTTTCGCTATACCTTCCCGGATAACTCCGTGTATTACCTGAACATGTGCCCGATTCGGCGCGATTACACGCGCCGGCTGATGCAGGAAGTGGGCTTTCAGAAGGTGTCGACCTACGCTGACTTCGAAGACGAGGAAAGCACGGGAACCCCGGATTTCTATATTCACGTGGCCGAGAAGAAATACTACGCCGACGGCGAAGGCCCGGATGAGCTGGCAGTACTGGAATCCGGCGATCACGATGCAGCGAAGGCGCCTGCCGAGCCAGGCAAGGTCGCCGACAGCAACCGGCAACGCTACTCGGATGCCGTAGAAACGGCGCGCGAGTATTACAACAGCGATGATGCGGATAATTTCTATTTCCACATCTGGGGTGGCGAGGATATTCATATCGGGCTGTACCAGTCCGACGACGAGCCGATTGCCGATGCCAGCCGCCGCACCGTCAAGCGTATGGCGGATTTGCTGAGCAGTCTGGGTGGCGGCCTGGATGACAAGAGTCGGGTGCTGGATCTCGGTGCCGGCTATGGGGGCTCGATGCGCTACCTGGCGCGCCAGTTCGGCTGCCACTGCGTGGCGCTGAACCTGAGTGAAGTCGAAAACGAGCGCGATCGACAAATCAATCGCGAGCAGGGCCTGACGCAGCTGATCGACGTGGTCGACGGCGACTTTACCCGCCTGCCTTGGGACGATGACAGCTTCGACGTGATCTGGTCGCAGGACGCCATCCTGCACTCGGGTGATCGTGAGCAAGTCCTGGCCGAAGCGGGTCGCGTACTCAAGCCGGGAGGTCGCTTGATCTTCACCGATCCGATGCAAAGCGACAACGCGCCGGTTGACCAGCTGCAGCCCATCTATGACCGCCTTCATCTCGACTCGTTGGGTTCGCCCGGTTTCTACCGCGAAACCCTGAAAAGGCTGGGCCTGGAAGAACTCGGGTTCGAGGACCATGCCGATCAGTTACCGCGGCATTATGGCCGGGTGCGCGAGGAACTGGTGGCCAAAACGCCTGAGCTGATCAAGCATGGGGTCAGCGAAGCCTACATCGAGCGCATGAAAGCGGGCTTGCAGCACTGGATCGATGGTGGCCACAGGAATGACCTGGCCTGGGGCATTTTCCTGTTCGGCAAGCCGGGTTAACCCGGCTGTTGCATAAATATCCGGATCTCGCAAACCCGGATTGCCCGAAAAGCACTGTGTAGGCAGAGCCGGGCATGGGATTTCTTTGTGCAGAAAAGTGGCGGCAGCTGCACAAGACTTTATGCTCTGATTGAAACGCGGTTTCGGC
>RECK01000167.1 GCA_007694055.1 Wenzhouxiangella sp. | reverse complement strand
CCCGGCCAGGCCCTGAGCGGCCGGATACCACCCGGTGCATCTTCCACCCCTTCCACTCTCTTTTTCACCGGCTTCCAGCACGCAAAAGCGCTCCCAACCCCATAAAGCTAAAACCCTGTTTAAATAAAGTACAAAGCAAAGTACAAAGCCTTGTACAGCTGCCCCCAGTTTTCTGCACACAGAAAGCATCCTGCCTGGATCTGCATACTCAGTACTTTTCGTACATCAGGGTTTTCGGAATCCGGATATAACCTTGCTTCAGACCCTCAGTCGGAAGGTGGCCGGGCCTGGTCGCGCAGCTGGTTGAAGTAATCCAGCTTCTCGCGGGCCATCACGCCGCCAAGCAGCAGCAGGGCAATCAGGTTGGGTGCGGCCATCAAGCCGTTGAAGGTATCGGCCACATCCCAGACCAGTTCCAGCGCGCCAACCGCACCCAGAAACACGAACACCAGGAACACCAGGCGATACGGCAGCACGACCCGTCGCCCGAACAGGTACTCCCAGCTTTTCTCACCGTAGAAGTTCCAGGTCAGCATCGTGGTATAGGCAAAAAACACGATGGCTATCAGAACGACATAGCCGCCGTAACCCGGCAAGCCTTGAGAAAATGCCGTGCTGGTCAGCACGGCCCCGGTGATCACTTTGCCGTCGGCATCCACCGTACCCAGCACACCGGTGACCAGGATGACCAGCGCGGTCATGGTGCAGACCACCAGGGTGTCGATAAAGACCTCCCACACGCCCCAGAAACCCTGCCGAAACGGCTGGTTGCGCGCCTGGGCATGGACGATGGAAGCCGAACCCAGCCCCGCCTCGTTGGAAAAGATACCGCGGGCGATGCCAAAGCGAATTGCCATCGCTACCGAAGCCCCTGCAAATCCACCAACCGCGGACATGGGCTGGAATGCGTGCTGGACGATCAGCATCAGGGCCGCCGGAATCTCGGTGACGTGGATCGCCAGTATGCCCAGCGAGCCGGCCAGATAGGCCACGGCCATGATCGGCACGATCTTCTCGGCCGTCACGGCAATGCGGCTGATGCCACCCAGGGTCACGGCCCCGACCAGCAGTACCGCTACCAGGCCGGTAATCCAGGTAGGCACGCCGAAACCGCTGGCCACGGCCTCGGCCAGGGTGTTGGACTGGACCATGTTGCCGATACCGAAGGCGGCCAGGCCGGCAAGAAAGGCATATAGAACGGCCAGCCACTTCCAGCGCTCGCCCAGCCCCTTTTCGATGTAGTAGAAGACCCCGCCCGAGACGTGTCCGTCGGCATCGACATGGCGGTATTTCACGCCCAGCGTGGCCTCGGCCATCTTGGTGGCCATTCCGACCAGGGCCACCATCCACATCCAGAAGATGGCGCCGGGACCACCGAGCACGATGGCCGTCGCCACCCCGGCAATATTGCCCACGCCGATGGTCGCGGCCATGGCCGAAGTAACCGCCTGGAACGGCGAAATCGCGCCCGGCTCGTCCCGTCCGCCGGGCCGGAACATGCGCCCGAAACTGTGTTTCCAGGCATGACCCAGGTTGAGAAACTGGAAAAACCCGAGGCGGATGGTCAGGTAGATGCCGGTTCCAACCAGCAGGATCATGAACGGCGGTCCCCAGACGATGCCGTTGAGCCAGCTGTTGGCGGTGGTGATGATATCAAGCATGGTTGATCCCTCTTGCAATGTGACCGATAGACTAGCCGATATGCACCCAGTCTGCCCGCCAAGCTGTGCCCCGATCATCCATTCAGTGTAAGATTCGTCACGCATGGGGGGCCTGACAAACCCACAACATGGATCATGATGTCCCGACTGCCCGCGCCATTCCTTCTAGCCCTGCTTTTCCTCGCTCCTGCCCAGGCCCAGACTCCCGCCGATGTCACGCTGGATCCTGCCTTCGGCGGCACGTTCTTCAATTTTCCCGTAGGCGTGCGCCACGCCGGCGACGGCAGTGGCCGGCGTTTCGTCATCGAACGCGCCGGTCGCATCCGCATCGTCGATGCCCAGGACCAGGTTCTGGGCACCCCGTTTCTCGATATCAGCAGCCAGGTCGACACGACTTTCGAAGGCGGCTTTCTCGGCATCGCGTTCCATCCCGACTATGCCAGCAACGGCCGCCTTTACGTCAAGTACACTTTTGACGGCAATGCCGGACCCGCCACGCATCTGGTCACCCGCATCTCGCGTTTCACCAGCCCGACACCGTCTGCCAATACCATGCCGGCTGCATCCGAACAGGTGCTGCTGGAAGTCCCGCAGGACTTCAACAACCATAACGGCGGTGACCTGCATTTCGGTTCGGACGGCTACCTTTACATCGGCATGGGCGATGGCGGCGACGGCAATGACCCGTGCAATCGCAGCCAGACCCTGGACCCCGGCCAGCTTCTCACCTGCGGCAACCATGCCACTACCCCGGCCAAGGCACTGCTGGGCAAGATGCTGCGTATCGATGTCAACGCCACCACGCCCGCCGGCAGCAACAATCTCTGTGCTGCCGGAGGTGATGGCTCGGCACGCTACGCCTTGCCGGCTGACAATCCCTATGTCGGCATGGGCAATCGCTGCGGCGAGGTCTGGTCCTACGGCCTGCGCAACCCCTACCGCTTCAGCTTCGATCGCGACACCGGCGATCTGTGGATCGGCGATGTGGGTCAGGGTACCTGGGAAGAAATCAACTTCGAGCCGGCCGCTGATGCGGGCGGACGCAACTGGGGATGGAAAGTGTGCGAGGGCAACTGGCAGCGGGGCAGTACGACGGTGGCCTGCTCGCTGTCCGGACACAGCGGTCCGGTGATCGAGTACCGGACCGGCCAGAACAACAACTGCTCGGTTACCGGCGGGTTCCGCTATCGCGGCCCGGTGGCTTCCATGACGGGCTTGTACGTCTACGGCGACTATTGCAGCGGCCGAATCTGGTTTGCCAGCGAAACCTCTCCCGGTGAGTGGACGCCGACTGAATTCGGCGGCCTGACCGGCTTCGGGCTGGTTGGCTTCGGCGAGGACGAGAGTGGCAATCTTTACATGACCAGGGGCAACGGTCAGATCCTGATTTTCAACGGCGACACCGCAGTCCTCTACAGCATAGGCGGCACCGTCAGCGGCCTGGAAGGCAACGGCCTGGTTCTGCAGAACAACGGCGGCGATGATCTGGGCATCCAGGACAACGGTTCGTTTGCATTTGCAACCGGGCTGGCCGAAAACGCGACCTATTCCGTCACCGTAATCAGTCAGCCCACCGATCCGCTCCAGGAATGCACGGTCGCCAACGCCTCCGGCACCGTTGGCACGGACGACATCGACAACATCCTGGTGAGCTGCGTCACCCAGGAAGACGAGATCTTCGAAGACCGCTTTGAACAATAAGGCGGGTTAGCCGTAAAAGCGAAACAAGGGAACCACGGAAGACACGGAAAGCACGGAATGGGCTGAATAACCTTTCCGTGTCTTCAGTGTCTTCCGTGGTTACAAGGTTTTCCCTTTGTTTTTTCAGCTACAAAACAACAGGTTAAAATCTGTTCGATGAGAGCCACAAAGGCGCGAAAAAAGAAATTTGACGATCCTTTCATTGCATCCTTGCGTCGTTAAGTTACCAGGTTTTATCACCTTTCACCTTTCACCTTTCCCCGCCCCTCACTCCATCAACGCCCTCACATCATCAGCCGCCGCCAGCCCATCCACATACCCCAACTCAATCAGCTCGCGGCAGAATTCGGCTTCGAACAGAACGAAGCCGGCCATGCGGCCGCTGCCCCAGGCACCGATGCCTTTCAGTAGCGTGCGCACGCTGGCCGGGACGCGATGAGCGTGCTTTTCGGCGATGGCACGAAGGTCCCGGGACGGGCGGATCAGCAGGCTCCTGACCGGGCGCAGACCGACCGGAGGCGCGCATCCCGAGGGCAAGGTCTCCAGCAGCGTATTGATGCGCTGCAGGCGATCCAGGTCGCTGGTGATGTGGTCCATGAAGATCACGTCCAGCACATGGCCGCCGATATCGCCCAGGCTGGGGTAGGCGACGGGCCGGGTCGGCTCCGGGTCGGGCACTTCGTCGCGGGTGCCGATGATCAACAGACGATCGGCGCCGCGATGCAGGGCCGGTTTGAGCGGGGCGGTCTGGCGCATGCCGCCGTCGCCGTAGTATTCATGGCCAATGCGCTGGGCCGGAAACAGCAGCGGCAGCGCGGTGCTGGCCAGCAAGTGGGTGTGATCGATAAGCGCCGGTCGGCCGATGCGCCTTGATGCCTGCCAGCCGGCATCATCATCGGCTGCCTGGTAAAACGTTACCGCCCGGTTGGTGGCGTAGCCGGAAGCCGTGACCATCAGCGCGTCCAGGGCGCCGCTGGCCAGATTCCTGGCAATGCCCTCGGCATCAAGTTCTCGGGCCAGCAATTCCGACAGCGGCTGATTGTCGAACAGGGAACGCGGATTGGCCACACCGAGCCCACCCAGGGTCATTGACGCCAGCCAGTGCAGCCCGGATCTCAGGTTGTGCAGCCAGCCGGTTCGGTAAACCTGGGCACAGCGCAGGTTTCCCCAGAAATGCTCTAGCCTGGCCGCAGCGCGCCCGAAGTCGTCGGCATGGCTGGCGACCACGCCGGCATTGATCGCCCCGGCAGATATGCCGGTGACAATGGGAAATGGTGTAGCCGGCCCGGGCAGGATCTCGGCCAGCGCCTTGAGCACGCCGACCTGGTAGGCGCCGCGCGCGCCGCCGCCGGGCAGAACCAGGGCGGCCCGACCCGTCACGGCAGCGACCAGTTCCTGGCGAGCCCTTTTTCCATCAGCCGCCGGTCAGGACCATGGCTTCATGGCCATTATCCAGCAGGCGCCGGCGAGCACCGTCAGCGTCCCGCGCGCTGTCGAAAGGACCGACCCGCACCCGGTGCCAGGTGGCATCGTTGACGGTCACGGTCTGTACCTGGGCGACCAGGCCCAGCAGGGTGACCTGGGCGCGCAGCGCCTCGGCATCGCTGGCCGATCGAAACGAGCCGACCTGAAGCAGATAGGGTCCGCGGGGGGGCGTTTCGACCTGGTCGCGGGCGCGCTCTTCGATTTCGCGCTGCGGCACCACCACCTCGATTTCGGGGAGCACGGTAAAGAAATCGTACTGGCGCGAACGACGGCCTTGCTCGGGCTCGGCAATCGGCGCTTCGTCATGTCCCAGCGGCATGCCCGGCCCCGTCTCACCGCTGCCGGGCAGCCAGCCGCCCAGCCAGGCCGTGGTCGCCAGGCCCAGGCCGACGATCACACCGGCACCGAAGGTCAGAAAGCCGTGCCCGCCGCCCTGGCTGGTCTTGCTTCTACGCGCCTGTCGTCGCGCCATTACATTTCCTCCGGTGCAGCCACACCAATCAGTTCCAGGCCGTTGCGCAAGACCTGGCCCACGGCCGCGACGAGATTCAGACGGGCGTTGCGTGCATCGTCATCGTCTACCAGGAACTGGCTGTTGTTGTACCAGGAATGGAATTCACTGGCCAGGTCGTGCAGGTAGTGCGCCAGCACGTGTGGTGCCCGGCGATCAGCCGCGCCCTCGATCACTTCAGGGTAGCGGCCTATGGTGCGCAGCAGGGCCTGCTCGTACTCCGAATCCAGGCGATCCATGGCGGCCTCGCCGATGGCCTGGTTGTAGCGGAAACCGCGCGCATCGAGCTGGCGAAAGACGCTGGATATCCGGGCGTGGGCGTACTGGATGTAGTAGACCGGGTTTTCGTTGGCGCTGGACTTGGCCAGGTCCAGGTCGAAATCCAGGTGCTGCTCGTGCGAGCGCATGACATAGAAATAGCGGGCCGCATCATTGCCCACTTCCTCGCGCAATTCGCGCAGGGTCACGAAGCTGCCCGAGCGGGTCGACATCTGCACCTTGCGCCCGCCGCGAAACAGGATGGCGAACTGAACAAGCTGGAAGTCCAGCCGGTCGGGACTCTCCCCCAGGCCGCGGGCAGCCGCCTTCAGCCGTGGCACGTAGCCATGATGATCGGCGCCGAAAATATACAGCGACGTGCCGGGGCAGCGCTCCAGCTTGTCGAGCAGGTAGGCCACATCGGAGGCAAAGTAGGTCGTGCGACCATTCTCTCGAATGACCACCCGATCCTTGTCATCGCCCAGCTCGGAGGCCTTGAACCAGGTCGCACCATCCTTGACATACAGCCAACCCTCGCGGTCCAGGCGCTCGATCGCACGCTCCAGCGCACCCGAGGTCTCCAGGCTGCGCTCGGAGAACCAGCGATCGAACTGCACGCCGAACGCGCCCAGGTCTTCGCGAATGTCGCTGACCATGGTATCCAGGGCGGCACTGAAGCAGGCCTCGTAACCGTCCGGACCGAGCAACTCCCGGGACCGGGCAATCAGGGCATCGATATGGATCTCGGCCGCCTGCCCGTCACCATCGGCCGGCAAGCCGTCAACCACGGCCTGCTGGGTATGACGCAGCTTGTCACCGTGGCGCTCGCGCACTTCACGGGCAATGTCATAAATGTAGTCGCCCCGATAGGCATTGCCCGGGAAATCGACGCGCTCGCCGGCCAGCTCCAGGTAGCGCAGCCAGACCGACACGGCCAGGATATCCATCTGGCGGCCATGGTCGTTGACGTAGTACTCGCGGGTGACCCGGTAACCGGCTGCATCCAGTATGGACGAGAGGCTGGCTCCGTAGGCGGCGCCGCGGCCATGACCGACATGCAGCGGCCCGGTCGGGTTGGCACTGACGTACTCGGCCAGCACTTCACCGCGACTTCCGGCCGGCGCGCGACCGTAATCCCGGCCCTGGGCCAGCACCTCGCGCACGACCACGCGCAGGTAATGCGGGCTGGCGAAAAAGTTGAGAAATCCCGGGCCGGCGATCTCGACCTTGTCGATTCGCTTCGAGGAAGGCAACCTGGCACTGATCAGCTCGGCAAGCTGGCGGGGGTTGCGCCCCACCTTGCGGGCAAGCACCATGGCAATATTGCAGGCATAGTCACCGTGCGAGCGATCGCGGGTGCGTTCGACCTGAACCTTGACCGGCTCATCCAGGGTCAGCGTACCTTCGCGCTTGAGGTAGCCGAGCGACTGGCCAATCAGTTCTTCAATGTAGGCGCGCATGTTCTGTGGCAATCCACGTTTCACAAGGCGGTATTGTAACGAGCCCAGCCGCTGGCGATGGAAAAACGCTTATCCACAGGGGCTGTGGATAAGCATGTGGGCAATTTGATGAACAACCGCCGCAAGGGCCTGTATTGCGGCATCTGTCACGGATTGGTCAAATTTCTTACAATTTAATATGCGTATATAAAACAGTGCTTTATGGCAGATTCATGATTGTTTTGGCAGGGTTGGCGAGCTAAACCCCTGTTTAATGTCAGCAAGCACGGCATGTGAATAATTTCTCAAATAAGGCTTGACAATGAACCATATTCGCGCATATCTCGATCATCACCCCGTCCTCGCCGAAAAAGTCTGGATAGACCCGGCAGCCACCGTGATCGGCCAGGTTAGCCTGGCCGAAGATGTATCGGTCTGGCCCAACGTCGTACTGCGCGGTGACGTCAACCGGATCGAGGTGGGAGCCCGCACCAACATCCAGGACGGGACCATCTGCCACGTTACCCATGACGGGCCGTACAGCCCCGGTGGTTTCCCGCTGGTCCTGGGCGAAGACATTACCGTTGGTCACGCTGCCATCCTGCATGCCTGCACCATCGGTGACCGCTGCCTGATCGGCATGGGCGCGCTGGTCATGGACGGGGTGAAAATCGGTGACGACGTCATGCTCGCCGCCGGCAGCCTGGTCAGCCCGGGCAAGGTGCTGGAATCCGGCTGGCTCTACCGTGGACGCCCGGCCGAGGCGGTTCGCCGCCTGACTGACAAGGAACTGGACATGCTGCGCTACTCCGCCGCCCACTACGTTCGTCTCAAAGACCGTTACCTGGGTTGAGCCTGCCTCCCTACCGGACAGGTTTTCTCTTAAACTTATGCCTTTCCTCTGCCACCCTCGCCGGAGTCAGCCTGCATGACCGATGTGCCCATTATTGCCGGTAGTAACGGTCTCAACATGCCCACGCTGGGTTTCGGAACCTTTCAGCTCAGCGAGCAAACCATACGGGACATCCTTCCGCAGGCGCTCGAACTGGGCTATCGGCACATCGATACGGCCCAGTTCTACGACAACGAGGCAGCCATCGGTGAGGTGCTGGACCAGTCCGGGCTGGATCGGAGCTCGCTTTTCATCACCACCAAGGTCTGGTTCGATCGTTACGAGCCCGAGGAGCTGATCCGCTCGGTGCACGAAAGCCTGGAGCGCTTGCGCCTGGAGCATGTCGACCTGCTGCTGTTGCACTGGCCAGTCTTCGGTGGCCGGGGCATGAACCCCACCCTGGAAGCGCTGATGCACGCCCGGGCGCAGGGACTGGCCCGCCATATTGGTGTCAGCAACTTCAACATTGACCAGACCGAACAGGCGGTCAACTACTGTGGCCAGGACGAGCTGGCCACCAACCAGGTCGAGTACCACGTGTATCTCGGCCAGGAACGTCTGCGCCGGGTTCTGGGCCGGCACAACCTGGTGCTGACCGCCTACATGCCGCTGGCCAAGGCGCGCACCATCAACGACCCTGTGCTGTGGGAGATCGGCTCACAATACGGCAAGACTTCGGCCCAGGTGGCCCTGCGCTGGCTGATAGAGCAGGACCGGGTGGCGGCCATTCCGGCCACATCCAACATCTACCACGCCCGCGCCAACATTGACTTGTTCAAGTTCAGCCTCAGCGACGAGGATCGCGGGCGCATCGCCGCACTGGACAAGCGCATCCGAATCTGCACTCCGGAAGAACTGGCGCCGGACTGGGACGATTGAATTCGTTCAGGGCCGCCAGCACGGAGGCTGCCTCGCAAGCGACCCGAAATCAGACCGACGACCATCTCCCGGCGCCGGGAGATGGTCGTCAGATGCCCGGGGCTACTTCTTCTTCGCCAGCTCGGTCATGAACGGCGTGATCACGTCCAGCGGCAGCGGGAACACGATGGTGGAATTCTGTTCCCCGCCAATATCGCTCAGCGTTTGCAGGTAGCGCAGCTGCATGGCTCCCGGCGCTTCAGCCAGTTCGACAGCGGCCTCGACCAGCTTCTTGGCCGCCTGCTGTTCACCGTCGGCAAGAATCACCTTGGAGCGCCGGGTTCGCTCGGCCTCGGCCTGGCGGGCAATGGCGCGAATCATGGACTCATCCAGGTCAACATGCTTGATTTCCACGTTGGCCACCTTGACCCCCCAGCCGTCGGTCTGACGATCGAGGATTTCCTGGATATCCTCGTTGAGCTTGTCGCGCTCGGACAGCATTTCGTCAAGCTCGTGCTTGCCCAGTACCGAACGCAGCGTGGTCTGGGCCAGCTGGCTGGTCGCATCCATGAACCGCTCGACGTTGATGATGGCCTTTTGCGGATCCACGACCTTGTAGTAGATCACGGCATTGACCTTGACCGAAACGTTATCGCGCGAGATCACGTCCTGGGTCGGCACATCGAGCACGATGGTGCGCAGGTCCACCCGCACCATCTGCTGGACGAAGGGGATGACGATGATCAGTCCGGGCCCCTTGACCTTGTAGAAGCGGCCAAGCGTGAAGATCACGCCGCGCTCGTACTCGCGCAGGATCTTGATGGTGTTGGCAATCAGCAACACCAGGACCACGACAACCGTGGTTACAAAATACAAAAACTCGCCAGTCATGACAGTTCTCCTAAGGGTGGGAAATTCAGCGGGCTCGGACTTCCAGGGTCAGGCCATCGACGGCCACCACTTCCACGGTGTCGCCCCGGCCAATCGCATCGGCGCTGCGCGCCGTCCAGTCCTCACCTTCGATATGAACGCGACCGCGACCATCGCTGAAGTCGGCAATGGACTCCGCCTTGCGACCAACCAGCGATTCCGTACCGCTGACCCGAGGATTACGATGCGAGCGTGCCGCCAGGTAAACAATAGCCAGGAAGGCCAGGGCCGAAGCCAGGCCCATGGCGGCAATCAGGCCGGTGTTGATGGTAAATCCGGGCACGTCGGTATCCATGAGAATGATCGAGCCAAAGATGACGGCAAGCACGCCGCCAATGCCGAGTATGCCAAAGGATGGCACGAACAACTCGACCGCAATCAGGGCAAAGCCCAGCACCATCAGGGCCAGGCCGGCATAGTTGACCGGCAGGATCTGGAAGGCGTAGAGAGCCAGCAGCAGGCAGATACCACCGATCACGCCGGGGACCAGGGCGCCCGGGTTGTAGCCTTCCAGGATGAGGCCGTATATGCCGATCATCAGCAGGATGTAGGCCAGGGTCGGGTTGGTGATGATGCTCAGGAATTCGTAACGCCAGTCGGTTTCAACGACTTCCACGCGCAGGTTCTCGGTGTCGAGGGTGACCGTGCCGGAAGCCACTACGATCTCGCGGCCATGCACTGCCGTCAGCAGGTCACTGATCGTTTCCACGTAATGGTCAATGACGTTCATCTCCAGCGCATCGCTGGCAGTCAGGCTGACCGCTTCGCGCACGGCCCGCTCGGCCCAGTCGGCGTTGCGCCCGTGACGCTCGGCCAGGCCGCGAATATAGGCCACGGCATCTTCGATGACCTTGCGCTCGGTTGCCGTGCCTGGCAGATCGGCCGGCGCGTCGGCGGCCTCGTCGGTTGCGCTGTCTTCGGAAGCATCCGACTCGTCGGCAGCGTCCTCGTCGCGCTCGGCCTGCTCCTGGATGGCGTCCCGGGCACGCTCCATCGGACTGCGCTGGCGGCGCGGCTGCTGGTCCTGCTCGCCGCCCCCGCCGCCGACCTGAACCGGCGTGGCCGCGCCCAGGTTGGTCGACGGTGCCATGGCGGCAATGTGGGAGGCATACAGCAGGTAGGTGCCGGCAGAGGCTGCCCGAGCGCCCGGCGGACCCACCCAGGTCGCGACCGGAACGTCGGCATTGAGAATTTTCTTGATCATGTCGCGCATGGAAGCATCGAGGCCGCCGGGTGTATCCATGCGCAGGATCACCAGCTCTGCCCCTTCGCTTTCGGCACGTTCGATGCCCCGGATCACGTAGTCGCGGGTGGCCGGGCCGATAGCCCCGTCAATCTCCAGCAACAAGGCAACGCGATCGCTGGCCGGCACCTGGCCCAGCCACAACATCCCGAGTGCGGCAGCAAAGGCCGCCAGAATGCCGACGCGACGCCAGCCACGATTTTTAGCCTGCATGAGTTTCGGCCTGTTCATGACTCCTATTAGATCGTAGTCCGACTGACGGGAATGTCAACAGTCGATTCTGGCTGGCCGGGCAGAAAAAAACCCGGCCGAATGGTCGGCCGGGCTTGAGGTGCACCTTCTTGTGGAACGGGTGCTGTGTTCGAATGATTCTGGCTGACGAGCGGCCCTGACATGCCGCTGACAATCCCGCTATTTTACAGTTTCAAAACGATCCGTAAATACCCGCGTGACGATTGGTTTCACATTCAGCTCGATTTCCAGCCCAATGCGCCCGGTTTGCGGGTCGGAAGTCGCCAGGCAAACCAGCGCTCGGTACTGACCCGGCGGCAATGCTTCGGCGCTTACCGCGATCGGAATCTGCACGGCCTGGCCGGGGCCAAGCACGCCGGCCTGGTCTGAACTCGCCACGGCCAGCCAGTCCACCGGGGCCGGATGTCGGCAACCGGCCTCGGCCATCTTGTGCAAGGTGACCTCGATCGCCTGCCAATGCATGGGGCCGGCTTGACTGCTGTGCCAGTCATGGGCCAGGCGCAGCTGCCAGGCGCCGCCATCAATCACGCCTTCCTCTCCGAACAAGGGCTGACCACCGGCATCCAGCCAGTGCGTGCTCTGGTAGACGCCGTCGAGGTCACTGACCGGACCCTGGAAAGCCCAGGGCAAGACCAGCCCGGAAAAACCGCCCATGGTCTGCGCGCCGGAGACCGGGCCGATGACCTCGAGCTGCAGATCGGATGCGCGCCCGGCATGGTCACTGATGCCTTCGACCTGACCGCTGAAAGTCAAACCAATCACGCGGCCCTGGCTTTGCAGGCCGGCCTCCCGGACCACAGCCAGCGACGAACCCGCGCTGCCCGGTGGCATCAGCGTGGCTGTCGGCAAATCCAGCACCTCGTCCAGGGCCGGGTCATGGGGACGCGTGCCGTCGGGCAAGGCTTGTGGCAAGGCCTGGGCAAAGCTCAGCTGCCAGTCCAGCCCGGCCGCGCCGGCCTGGTTGTCCAGGTCCAGCGTGAGCACGGTCGCCTGGCCGGACTCCAGCATCGGTTGCTGCTCGTCCAGCCCGGCCCTGGCGCAGGGCTGGTCCAGCGCCAGGCCCAGGTGCAGATCGAGCTGCTCGCCGGCCTCCGCGACCAGGTCGGTCAAGCTGATGGCCTGGTAGCCTGGTGCGCTGGCCGTCAGGGCGTAGGGCTGAAAGCGGGTATCTGCGCCAAAACGAAAGTGACCGCTGGCACCCGGTATTTTTTCCCGCACCTGGCCATCGGTGTCGGACAGCGTCACGACCATGCCCGGCGGCAGGACAGGGTCCTGGCCACAGTAGCCCGGGCTGTCGGCGCTGCCGGCAATGGTCCAGGTGTACGCTGTGGCCGTGACCTCGAGATCCAGCTCGACGACCTGAAGCGCCTGCCCGGCATCGGCTTCGAACAGGCACAGCCGGGTCGAATACCTGCCCGGTGCCATTCCAGCGCCGTTGACGGTTACGCTCAAGGTCTGTGTATCGTCAGCGCCCAGCACGGCCCCGGCCGGCAGCCCATCCAGCCAGTCCGGTGGCGACTGCTCGCAGTTCAGGCCCGCGCCGGCTGTCAGCCGCCAGTCCAGCGGCGCTGCCCCGGCGTTGCTCAGAGCCAGGTCCAGGCTCGCCTGCTCGCCGCTTTCAATGACCAGTGCCGGGTCAATGGGCTCAAGCAGCGCGCAGGCCTGATCAAGCCTGAGGTCAACGGCAAGCTCATGGACGCTGCCGGCGGCCAGCTCGGGCAGCTCCAGGCTCACAGACAAGTGACCCGGGGCGGACACGGTCAGCACCTGGCCGGACTGGCCGGCAGCCGCGGGCAGCTGGAAGTAGCCACCGGGCGCGCTGCGCACCGTCTGTCCGAATCCTGCCACGGCCAGCTCGGCCCCGAGCAGGGGCGCTTGCTCGCCATCGCAGATCCCCTGGCTGGACACCTGACCGTTGACCAGGGCCTGGTCCGGTCCGGCCGGCGGAAAGACATCGACCCGCACCGGGACGGCGCGCTGGCTTGCTTTGATTGCGTTGCTGTCCAGGCACAGGGTGGACTCATGATGGCCCAGGGGCAGCCCATCGCCGTCCACGATCACGCGCATTTCAGACCCACCACCGGCCGCGATCCGACCCTGGGCGGGGCTGGCCGTCAGCCAGCTGGAAGGTATTTCCGGCTCGCAACGCGCCTGGTCGACAGCCAGCGTGACCTCCACCTCGCGCCAGTCCATGCGGCCACCGTCGAGGAAGTCATTGCTGAAGGTCAGTTGCCATTTTCCGGCCAGGGGCACGCCCTGGGTACCGAAGGGCTGGTCATGGACACTGGCGTAAACGTCGCTGAGTGCCGATTGCATACCCTGGAAAGACCAGGGACGAGACAGGTTGTCGAATCCACCCACGGCGAAGCGCTCTCCGTCCGGCGAGGTCAGCACCATCTTCAGATCCGAGGCCCAGCTCGGCGCTTCCACCGCCACCCTTCCGCGGAAATTCAGGCCCACCACCCGCCCTGGCCGGTCGGGACCGAAATCGAAGGCATGCACTTGCGCCGGCCCGCCCCCGGCCAGGCTGAAGGCAGGAATCTCCAGTTTCTCCTTCTCAGCGCCGGCCGCGGCAACGGCCGCAAGCGTCCGTGCGGACCAGTTCAGGTCGAAGGCGCCGGGATTGGCCAGCTGCAGCGGCGCCTCGACAAGCTGGCCGGGCTCCAAGCGGATCGCAATGCTTTCGGGATCGACGGCCAGCTCGGCCCCGGCCCGGCCTTTCACGGCCAGGGTAAGGCGCAAATCCGGCGACTGGCCGCTGGCCTCGACCAGCCTGATTTCGGCAAAGTGAATGCCATCGTCGAGATCAGCCAGCGGTGTCGCCCGAATCGCCAGCGCCAGCTGAGCTTCGGTATCGCCGTCGAAAGTGAACTGGTCGGGACTGACGGTCACCGCCAGGTCCTCCGGCGCGCTGACCACAACCTGCCACTGGCTTGCTTCGGACAAGGTGTTGCGCACCAGTCGAGTCCAGTCGCAGCGCGGCGTGCAATCCAGGTCACGCAGTGCCGGCAGGTTCAGGCTGCGGATATCGCCGCCCAGCTCGGGGCGTGCGGCCAGGAAGCTCCCTGGCTGTTCGTCCAGGACCAGGCCTGCACGGGTCACCCGCTCAAGATCGAGGCGACCGCTGCCAACCTGGTCGGGATGCCAGGGTGTCTCGCCATCCGGGGCCGTGCCGGTGTTGCTTGCACTCATCCTCAGCGCCGACTTGACCTCCATCGCTGTCCAGTCCGGATGGGCCTGGCGCACCAGCACGGCGGCCCCGGCCACGTGCGGGCTGGCCATGGAAGTACCCGAACGCAGGGCATAGCCATCCGGCCAGGCCGAGCGGATATCGATGCCGGGCGCGGTCAGATCCGGCTTTTGCAGATTGGCCAGCGGTGCGGGTGTCGGACCGCGCAGGCTGAAAGCGGCCAACACATCGCCCTGGGCCGGCACGCCGGTAGCGGTGGCGTCGCGGCTGCTGGCGGCCACGCTGAGCACCCATGGCCCCAGGTGATTGACCTGTCCGACCGGGTTGGAAATTCCGCCACCGGTATTGCCGGCAGCAGCCACCACCACGATGCCGGCCGCGACCAGGTCCAGCTTGACCCGGTCGTTGTCGCGCCAGGGATCCCGCCCGCCGGAGATGGAAAAATTCAACACGTCCGCATCCCCATCCAGCAAGACCTGGTTGAGCCCGGCCAGCAGCTGTGACTGCGGGCAAAAATCCGTGGGGCAGACCTTGTAGCTGCGGATGCTGGCGCAGGGCGCGACCCCGCTCATGAACGTGTAGCTTGCAGGGATGGGCGGCGCCGGCACGGCCGATCGGTCAATGCGATTGCCGGCCATGATCGCCGCCACATGGCTGCCGTGGCCGTGACGATCGAAAGGATCCGGGCCGTTGCAGGCACCGGCCTCGTCAGTCGTGGCGCAATCCACGGCGCTGAGCACCTTGGCAGGCTGAGTCACACCGTGGCCGCAGGCGGGGTCATCGGCAAAGGAGGGATGCGGGTTGGCCGGCAAGCCGGTATCCAGTATGGCCGCCACCCTGCCCTCGCCGCGCAGCGCCTGGCCATCCGGCGTGGCGGCACCCGACCAGACTGCATCAGCGCCAACGAAGCCGGGGCTGTTCCAGGTAGCCAGGCGGTAAATCTGCTCGCGTCGAATGTCGCGCACCCCCGCTTGCCCAGCCAGCTGTCGCGCCTCCAGTGGCGTCAGGCTAACGGCCACGCCGTTGTGACTGGCAAAGTAGCGATGGCTGGGCCGCAGCGTGCGGCCAAGTACTTGTTCGGCCCGGCCCAGCTGTTCGTCCTGCATGCCGCGCAGCGCCCTGATGGTGGCACGGTCAAGCTTCGACCCCGGAGGCAGGTGAGGCAGATCGAAACTGACCAGGTAGACCGCCTTGTCATGGTCGGGGCCGACCGCATGCACCGGCAGCGCGACCAGGAAAGGGATCAGAAAGATGATCAAAGCCCGAATCATTCGCGGATCATAACCCGGGCACACCCTGCAACCCGACAACGTGGCATCATGGAAATTGATAAAACTTGAATGAGCAACCCGATACGCCATGAACAAGCCAGACCCGATGGACCAGTTGTCCATGAACCCCGACCAGCTCTACCGCGAGGAAGTCTTCACCGACCAGGAAACCGGATCAATCCGACGCCTGACCCCGGTGACCCGGGACGGCAGCACCGACCCTGATCGCAACGTCGAATACGTCGGCCAGACCCAGGTCATGACCCCGGCCGGCCCCCTGCCGCTTAGTTTCGAGCTGCAAGGCAACAGCCTCGGCGAGGCTGCCAGCCAGTTCGCCCCGGCCGCAGCCCAGGCCATCCAGGAGGCGGTAGAGGAAATCAAGCGCATGCAGCGCGAACAGCAATCCTCGATCATGGTCCCCGGCCAGGGCGGTGGCTCCGGTGGCATGCCGGGCGGTGGAATGCCCGGGGGTGGGATCAAGCTTTAGGAGGCTCCCGGGGACGTGGCCCCGGGCAGGGCCACTTGGCACCTGGCCTCCACACTTCCAGCCTCTTTTCGGTTATATCCGGATCACGCAAACCCCCGGTTGCCCGCACAGCACTGAGTACGCGGAGCCGGGCGTGGGCTTTCTTGGTGCGGGAAAGTGGCGGCAGCTGCACACGGCTTTGCGGGTTGATTTGAAGGGTGTTTTGGCTGTCCGGGGCTGCTTGCACGTTTTGCTTGCTGCCAGCCGGTGAAAAA
>RECK01000184.1 GCA_007694055.1 Wenzhouxiangella sp. | reverse complement strand
TGTACGTGTAATCGAGCCTTGCAGGCGCGTAGCGCACTGAAAGGTCTGTACCTGGATCCGTCACCTCGAACCCGGCCCCAGTCAGGCCCACTCGTCACTGGTCAGGTTGGAGGAGGTTGGAAGATAAGGAAAACAATCGCAAGGCCCCGCCTTTCACTGCCAGCCGGATGCCGTTGCGTTACACTGATGTCAAGCTTAACTTGCGATTTATCAATGCGTTATAAAACCGTTCAGGAGATACTGGACCAGGCTGTGGTGCTTCACGACAAGCTCGCCAAGTGTTCACGAGCGGCCGCAGGCGCTCAGGACAAGCAGCGCCTGAGCTTGGTGCTGGACTACCTGGCCGACCATCAGGAGCAGCTCAGAAAAGCCATCGAATCATTCGAGGATGATGCCCCCGACCGGGTGATGACAACCTGGTTTGACCGCTCTCCGGAACTGGAGCTACCCGAGGTCAAGACGGACGATCTGGCCGAAATCGATGACGTCGAAAGCCTGGTTGAACAGGTGGTCGAGTTTCATGACCGCATCATCGAGCTCTATGGCAACCTGCGCGACCAGGCCCACATCCGTGAAGTGCGCGAGGTATTTGCCAATCTTGCCGACCTGGAGCGCCATGAAAAAATGGAGCTGATCCAGAGTACCCGTCAACTGCAGGATCTTTGATCATGCCTTACGAGCGTAACGCTGACTTGCCCGACCAGGTAACCGACAATCTTCCGGAGCACGGCCAGACAATCTATCGCAAGGCCTGGAACTCGGCCTGGGAGCAGTACGAGGACCCTGAAGATCGCGACGGCGATGCCAGCCGTGAAGAAGTGGCCCATCGGGTCGCCTGGGCAGCGGTCAAGGAAGTTTACGAAAAGGACAGCGACGGCAACTGGCGACGCAAATCAGAAAGTGGATAGCCCTGTGGCTTCCATGATGCGGTATTGCCAGTAGCGCCAGCGGCGCTCATCAGCGTATTGGTCATAATCCAGGCTGTAGCTGCGCTGATCGGAGTTGTTCCAGCGCCGCTCGAACCAGGCATCCGCTTCAGTCAGGGCTGGCAGGTCGACCGGTCCGCTCAGTTCGATGTTGCTTTCCGGGTTCAGGTTGTCGAGGTTGCGGCGGGTGAAGTTTGCTGAGCCAAGAATCAGCACGGCCGTTCCGTCGGCTTGACGAATGTTGAGCTGCTTGCTGTGGCATTGTTCGCCAGTGGTGTGACACCAGCGCACGGCCACCCCGGCCCGGTGAAGCTCGGCGGCAACGGGTCGGTTCGGCACGCCATTCTTTTCTCGCCCGAAGGCATGTTCGTTGGGGTCGAGCAGCACCCGCACCCGGGCGCCGCGTTCGTTGGCATTGACCAGGCTGCGCACGATGGCCCGTTGCGACAGGTAGAACATGGCCAGGTCCACCTGGCTTCCCGGCCCGGCCTGGTCCAGTCGTTCGACCACGGCATTGCGAATGGCCGCTTCGGTCAGCAGTCTGATTTTGGCATCGCCGGCCTCTGATCCAGCATCGACCTCTGGCTGCGGCAGGTCCAGGTCCGGTGCCGAGAACGACACAATGGCGCGTTCGCTGTCAAGCAGGTCCAGCGCGGCAAGGCCCGAGAAGACCAGCGCGGTATTGCCGTGAGCGCTGGAAGCATCGTGCGGGTTGGCTGAAGTCACCAGCCCGACCCAGCCATCATCCTTGTCGGCAATCAGCGCCTTGCGGTGGTTGGCCTTGAAATTGGCCATGCTCAGCCAGGTGCGCAGGCTCACCGGCTCCTTGCCGACCGGGTTGGGCAGCCAGCCGCCCGGCGAGTTGCCCAGCCAGCGACAGCACAGCCGCCACAGCCCCGACCAGGCCGGGTTGGAGTCACGCAATGGGCCCAGATCAGTAATGACCACGTCGATACCGGCATCACTCAGGGCTTCCAGATGCTCGGCTACCACCCCACCGTAGAGCGTATTGATCGGATCGGTAATGAAGACGATGCGCAGCTCGGGCCGGTCACGCTGACGCTGGATCAGGGCGTCGGTGAGCTGGCTGGACAGGGCGCGCAAATCATCGCCATCCGGGTTGCCGGCAAAATCGTTGAACAGGAAGAAGTCGGCAACGATCAGCCGCTCGGCCTGGTCGATCAGGGCCAGCTTTTCATCGAAAATGCGATGGTCGAGCCGGCGCACGCCCGCCGGGTCCACCCAGGTCTCGTCGGCGACAAAGCGGACCGACTGAATCGAACGCGTCGGTCCGGCCATGTCCAGCTCCGGCGGCGCTGGCTTGAAAGCGTGCCATGCCGCCATGCCGACCCAGGCCAGCATGACCAGAACCACAAGAGGCCGGCCGAGGCGGCGCAAAGCAGACCGCGAGCCAGAGCGCAGATTCAATCTTTTTCCCTCTGCGATCTCTGCATCTTTGCGCCTCTGCGTGATGCTTTTTTGGTTCGTTTCACGACAGCGCGTCCGCTAACGGGCTCGTCGGCTTTGCGCGATGCTTTTCAGCCCGTAACAAGCCAGCGACATTGACCAGGAGCATGTTCAGCCCGGGACCACCAGAATCTTGCCGTCGCGCTCGCCCTGGCTGGCCGCAAGCACCGCCTCGCTGATCTGGGCCAGCGGGTAGGTCGCGGCCACCGGTGCGCTGAGCTTGCCGGCGGCGATCTTGCCGATCAGGTCGCCGAACAGGCGCTGCTGGTCTTCGGTCGAGGCCTTGCGAAACCAGCTGGCCAGCCAGAAACCGGTCAGGGTGATACCGCGGAAAATGAGTTGGCCGGGCGATACCTGGCAGGGCTCGCCGCTCATCATGCCGTAGTTGGCAATGGTGCCACCGCCGGCCAGGCATGCGGCCAGGTGCTCGGTGGAGGGCCCGCCGACGGCATCTATGCCTAAGCGGATTTTCGCCTTGCCCGTGGCCTCGGCAACCCGTTCGGCCAGGTCCGGGCCGTCGACCAGCACCACGTCACCGCCCTGTTTCCTGACTGCTTCTGCTGCACCTTCCCGGCGCACCACGTTGACCGTCTTCAGGCCGCGCTCGGCGGCCAGCTGAATCAGGTAGCCACCGACCGCCGAATTGGCCGCGTTCTGGATCACCCATTCACCGGGCTCAAGATCGACGATTTCAGTGAGCAGCAGGGCCGCGGTCGGCGGATTGATGGTGAGCATGGCCAGCTGCAGCGGGTCGGCCTGGCCGGGCAAGGGGATCAGCTCCCCTGCCTTGGCGAGCAGGTGGCTGGCCCAAGTGCCGCAGCCGATCGGCAGCAGTACGGTCTGACCCGGCTGCAGACCGCTGACGCCTTCGCCCAGCGCGCTGACCTTGCCCACGCCTTCGTTGCCGCCAGTGGCCGGCAGATCGGGCAGCACGCCGTAGTCGCCGGTCAGAGTCAGCAGGTCGGACGGATTGATCGGTGCGGCCAGCAGTTCGACCAGCACTTCGCCCGGTCCGGGCTCAGGCGTATCGAAGGGGACTGGCTGAATCAGCTTGTGCGGCTCGCTGCCGCGTTCCTTGTATTGGGCCTTGATTGATTGCACGGT
>RECK01000357.1 GCA_007694055.1 Wenzhouxiangella sp. | reverse complement strand
AGGGGTTCAGGCTGACATCGTCCAGCAGCACCACCTCGCCCGGCTGCGGATCGGCAATCAGCAGATTGGTATTGGACAAGGGCTGCAGTCGGCCACGCGTACCGGGTCGGGCGACGAATGACGAACCCAGCAGCGAGAACGGCACGAAAGGCGAGCTGGTCACCGCCGGGCGGAAATCGAAGCGCTCCAGGCGACCGTCGGCAAGGCGCACGGTGCACAGTTTTTCTTCATCGGGCAGCAGCAGGAAGCTCAGGCCGCTGCGCGCCACCTGCCAGCCCGCGCCCAGCGGTGCCGTGCAGCGCAGTTCAGTCGAGCGCACGGCGAGGCGCCAGCCGGGCCCGAACTCGCCGGGCTGACGGCGGCGCGAGTCATACTCGCGTTCGATGCGGATCGGCACGCCCGCCAGCGGCAGGTCCAGATCGACGAAGCGCAGGCTGAACAGGCCGGCCTTGAGATCACCGTCCAGGACCACGCTGATTTCGTCGACGCTCTGGTTGCCGCCGGCGTCGAGCACCGTCAAACGCAGCCGCCACAGGCCGTTGTCCATCAATGTGGCATCGAGGTAGCCCAGCACGTCCTCGACCACCGGAGCCACACCTTCGGCCAGGGTCTCCCAGCGACCACCGCCGGGCGGGCCAATCTCGAGTCGGTAGCTGACCAGATTGGCATCGAAAGCCGTGCCGATCACCGCCACCCGCTCGGTCAGCTGGGCGCCGTCGGCCGGAGAGATCAGCAAGGCTGCCGGGGCCTCGTCATCGCCGGGGATGCGACCGATCACCGTTACCTCGATCTGGGCACTGAAGCCCTGGAACTGGGCATTCACCGTGCCGGCACCGGCGGCAGTCGCCGTCACTCGGCCCTGGGCATTGACCTGGACCGAACCACTTGCCGACCAAGCAGCATCGGCCAGGCGATGCTCACTGCCGTCGTCCAGCAGCGCAAAAGCCTCGAGCTGAAGCGACTGGCCCTGCAACAAAATCAATTCACCCGGCTCGATGAAGATCGCCTCGACCGGCCGATCGGGCGGGAAGTTAGGTGCGACCGGCGACGGACCCAGGGAAATCACCAGATCGACCGCATCGCCCGGTAGGACCATCCCGCCGCCATCTGGCGCCTGGCTCAGCACCAGGCCGGCGGCCAGCACCGGGTCGTAAGCGGTATCCAGGCGTCCAGGCGCCAGCCCGGCCGAGCCCAGCGCTGCCTCGGCCGCAGCCTGGGCAAGCCCCAGCACGTCCGGCACTTCGACCGGCTCCAGCACGCTTAGGCTGAACTCCTGCAGCGTGATCTCGCCTTCGAGGTCAATGGCCGAGAGGATGACCGGGTGCTCACCCAGATCGGCCGCACCCGGCTGCCAGCGCAGCACGCCATTGGCGTCCAGCACCATCCCGACCGGGCCGCGATCGAGGCGGATGCTGGCCTCGTCGCCCGGATCCGGATCGACGGCCCGCACGCGATAGCGGTAGTCCAGCCCAACGCCGGCGCGCTTGACCGGTGAAGTGATGAACGCCGGCGGCCGGTTGGGCCGGCGAATGTCGAGATAGACCGTGGCCTCATTAGAGGCCAACTCACCATCGCTGACCCGGTAGCTGAAGGCATCCACCGCACCACCCTCGCCCGGCATGAAGGCGTTGACGCGGTAGTTGTTCAGCCCCGGTGTCAGCCAGTTGCGCTCAGGCACGCTGGGGATGCTCAAATCGGGGTTGATATTGGTGACCGAGTAGACCCACTGGTTCCAGACCTGGCGGGCCGGCATCCAGCGGTTCTGCGGATCGCGGTAGACGAACAGGCCGGTGGGTGTCTGGCCATCGAGTCCGGCCGAACCCTGGCTTGAAACCACCAGCTCGGCCGCGCCGTCACCGTCCAGGTCGACGATGATCGAGTAGATGATGTCTTGCCCGGTCGACGTGCCAAGCCCGGGGTTGTCATCATCGGCCGGGATCTCGAACAGGGTCTGACCATTCCGTCCATTGAGCACCACGGTGCCGTTGACCCCGGTAATGATGATTTCCATGACCCCATTGCCGGTCAAATCGAAGGCATTGATCTGGTTGACCCGCACGCTGGCCCCTGAAGACAGCAGGGCCGGCACCGACCAGAACGGCGTCCCGTCCGCGTTGAAGGCAATCACGCGGTTGCGCTCGGGACCGTCGCTGTTGGTGCGGTTACCAATCACGATGCGTGGCTTGCCGTCGCCAGCGATATCGGCCACGATCAGGCCGGCACGGAAACCGGGGCTGGAGGTTGGCAAATCCGGAACCTGGATGGCAGTTGGGCAACCCAGGGTCGGCGTCGGGTTGGCGTTGCTCCACTTGCGCGCCTGCCACAGGCAGTTGCCCTGATGGTCGAAGACGACCAGGTCGGGGCCATTGCCCCAGTAGATCAACTCGCCGAAGGGGTCATCGTTCAGATTGGCCACGGCGTACCAGCCGATCCAGTCGTTGCTCAAGGGATTGGTTGCCTTGCCCCACAGCACGTTGCCATCGGCATCGAACAAGGTGCCGCCGAACCAGATGTTGGGCCGGCCATCGAGGTTGACGTCGGCGACCGCGTAGTCGAACTCGGATCCACCGGGCTGATAGTTCGGGGCCTCGGATTCCCACAAAAGGGTCCCTGATCCATCGAAGGCCCGCAATCTGTTTCTGAAACTGAGCAGGATTTCCGGCAGGCCATCGCCGGTCAGGTCGACCAGCGACAGGCGCCCCCGGTCAGCGGTACTGCCGCTGCCATAGTATTGCGGGCAGTCTGGGCTGGTCTCGCTGCTCTGGGGCACCCGCCCAACTTGCGTGCTGATCAGACGCTCGCCAGTATTGCTGAAAATGAGAATGTCCCCCAGGCAGTAAGCCGTCACCACGACCTCAGGAACCCCGTCACCGGTCACATCACCAATGACGGGATCCCTTGCTTCGCGCATGGCGAAATCCCGATCGGGGTCGTTCAGCTCAAAGGCGCTCAGCCAGCCGTTCCAGTACCACAGCACTTCCAGTTCGTTGCCCTCGGTGAAGGACAGGGCCGTCAGATACTGGGTATTCTGGATACCACTGCCACGCTGGCCGATCGCAATGAGCTCACTGCGGTCATCGCCGGTCAGGTCGCCGGCCACTACCGTGCCACGATTCACTCGCCAGGACCGTGAGATGCCATCGATATCCATCTCGCGGAAGGAATCCACCAGCACCGCCCCCACCCGCTCGGCCACCGGCAGGGCGTTGACGCCGTAGTTGTTCAATCCAGGCTCCTGCCAGTTGGGCGTGGCTGGACTGGGAACGCTCAGGTCGGGGTTGACGTTGGTGACCGAGTAGGCCCACTGGTTCCAGACCTGCCGGGTTGGCATCCAGCGCTTGTGCGGGTCCTGGTAGACGAAAAGGCCGGTGGTAAACGAGTGCGAGCCGTTACTGGAAACCACCAGCTCGGCAGCGCCATCGCCGTCCAGGTCGACAATGATCGAGTAGAGCATTTCTTCACCGCTGCTGGTCCCCAGACCCGGGTTGTCGTCATCGG